>JBJKSF010000199.1:0-7310 GCA_046704285.1 Longimicrobiales bacterium
CCGCCGCACTCCTGCTGGTGGCTCGGCGTGAGGCGCCCGCGCCCGCAGGGCCGCCGCCCTCCCGGGCCCCGGCAGCCTCGCCGGCAGGGAGCGGGGCGCTCCCGACCGTCGTCTCCGCGCCCGGCCTCAACGTGGCCGTGATCCCCACCGACAATCCCGATCTCACCGTCGTCTGGTACTTCTGAGCCAGGAGCTCCCCATGAAGCGAGCCCTCTTCGCCGTCCTCACCCTCGCGGCCCTGACGCTGGCCGCCGGATGCCGGCAGCGCCCGCACCTCGAGACGCGCACCTTCGCCCTCCACCACTTGAGCCCCCAGGAGGCCTTGAAGCTCGTGGAGCCCTACGTCTACACGGACCGCAAGGGCGATCCCGGAATGGAGACCGCTACGCCCTCGGCCCTGACCGTGCGCGAGACGGCCGACAACCTCGACAAGATCTCCCGCGTCCTGAAGGAGTACGATGCGGCCCGCCCGGACGTGCGCCTGCACTTCCAGCTCATCCAGGCGGACGACTTCAAGGGCTCGGACCCGCGCATCGCCCCGGTGGAGCGCCAACTCCGGAAGATCTTCCAGTTCCGCGGCTATCGCCTCGCGGGCGAGGCCTACGTGGAGGCCACGGACCGGACTCCGATCACCCAGCGCTTCCAGGGAACGGACACGCCGTACGAGCTCCAGGGCTGGGTCCAGTGGATGAGCTCGACCGAGATCCAGCTCCGGGCGCAGCTTACCGCACCCGGCTACGGTACCCTGCTCCAGACCACGGTCAACCTCCGGCCCGGCCAGACGCTCGTTCTGGGGAGCTCCCCGAAGATGAAGCCGGCCGGGACGCTCCTGCTCGTGGTGAAGGCCGACAGCACCGCCTCGTGAGCGCTCCGTCACGGAAGCTTTGACCGGCAGGGCGAGCACGTGCATCTTGGCTCCTGCGGGCGTCCGTAGGGCGCGATTCCCCCGGGATGGAGTCGGGAGCCTTGGTCGAGCGAGGCCAGCAGCGCAGGAGCGGCGGGGACCGCCGGATCCTCGAAGACCGGCGTACGGGAGAGCGGCGGTGCGGCGAGCGACGGTGGCTCGTGCGGCGCGCCAACGTCCAGGCGGTGGCGGTGGAGCGGCGCAAGGTCGGGGAGCGCCGGAGGTACGAGCGCCGCGACGGTCGGGATCGCCGTCGGGACGGAGAAG
Organism: Longimicrobiales bacterium; assembly: GCA_046704285.1. Taxonomy (GTDB): domain Bacteria; phylum Gemmatimonadota; class Gemmatimonadetes; order Longimicrobiales; family Gaopeijiaceae; genus SZUA-318. The sequence continues at coordinate 1,172 of JBJKSF010000199.1, forward strand.
TGAGGCTGCTCGTGCGTCGCACCGTGCCGGATCGACGCCGCGGCGTGATCTCCTGAGCCGCTCGATCCGTCGCCCGCCGCCCAGCGTGCCTTCAGGGAGCCCGCGCCCGTCCTCTCCGGAGGAAGTGGCGCTCGGGGGCGACAGCGGCTACAAGCCTCCGCCGAGGATCTGCGCGACGCCCCAGAGGATGATGGCGCCGACCATGCAGCTCGCCGCGAACATCGTGACGGGCATCTCCCGGAAGAGCTCCCGTACGAAGTGTGGATTCGCGCTGAACGGCTTCAGTATCCACCAGACGGCCAGCACGCCCAGGGGCGCGGAGAGGAGCAGGATCCACGACATACCCTAGTGTCGCCGCGGACCTCCCGGGGCGCTAGTCCTCAGGGGGAATGAACTCGTCCTCCCGGAGCTTGAGACGCTCCGCCCGTGACAGCGTTCTGGTTCCGTTCTGCTCGTTCTCGGGCCGCTCCTTGGCGGCCTCCTCGAGCTGGCGCCGGCGGCGCTCCAGTGAAGCCTTACGCTCCCGCTCCAGTTCCTTCTGATCCACAGCCTCGGCTCGCTGATGAGGTTACGTCGCCGGAAGGATAGTGACGGACCCCGCGATGGGGAAGGACTTGTGACGATCGCGAGCCCGGCCGCCCGCCGGCGCGCGAGCGAGGGTGCCTGCCACAGCCCATGCGCGCCCGCCGAACCCTGTGCGGCGGGCGCGCTCGCACGGTCAGCTTCCTGAGCAGTCCGTCACCTTGTGGGTGACGAGGTTCAACGTACAACGCATGGTGCCGACCTGAATCGGGACGTTGCCCTCGGCGTCGGCCGGGAAGGTGACCACCACGCGACGCGAAACGGTTTTCGTGACGTTCCTCGCGCCCGTGATCGTGAACACCGCGTCCAGGTTCCGGACGATCTGGCCGGACACCGGCCAGGGGTTGCTGGCGCGCGGCAGGTCGAAGACGACATCGAGCACGGAATCCGACGCGGAGATGTCGGCGACCCGCGTGTTCACGGCGCCCGTGTACGTCGTCGTGTCATGACTCATGCCGTACCCGTCGTGGGTGTGCGACGTGGACCCCGCGCCCAGGCCGCTGATCGAGTCGTAGCGCTGGCGGTGCACGATGGCCGTGAACCTGTCGCCGTCCCGGACGCCGTCCAGCGCCAGGGTCACGACGGCGGAAGCGGTCTGCCCCTGACCGCACGCCACGACGGTGCCTTGCGCATCGTAGCACGTGCGGGTTCTGGTGCGGGTCAGGCTGCTGCTGTCCGAGGCCGCCGCGACGGCGGCCGAGCCGTTCTGCGATGCGGAGACGCCGAAGTCTTCGTTGCCGATCAGATCACTCACGTCCGTCGCGATCGCATCTCCGGACGAGGCGGCGAGGTCGGCGTCGAGGCTGCTCGCGCTCGCAGGGGTCGGAGCCGTGCCGCTGCTGCACGCCGAAAGGCCGATCGCCACCGCCGCGGCCAGCGACACGAGGGTCAGGTGGATTCGTCGCATTGTCGTCTCCATCCAGGGCAGGAACCCGAATACTCCACGCTCTGATGGGACAGACGCCGTGCCGGCTCGGGCGTTAAAAGGTGCCGCCCTGCCCCTCCACCGAGGGGCAGGCCTCCATCCACGCCCTTCCATGCTTGCCCCCGGGTGCGCCGCGGCCTACCGTGCTGCCCAGCCTCTCCCGGCGATTACCACTTCTCATTCCTGATTCCGAGGGCGACCCATGTGACCACCCCGGGCCCGGAGGAGCGTCTGGATCGCGCCATCGGCCCCTGGGGCCTGGGCGCCAACGCGGTGAACCTCACCGTGGGGGCCGGGATCTTCGCGCTTCCGGCGGCGGTGGCGGCGATCCTCGGGCCGGCGGCCATCCTCGCGTACCTGTTGTGCACGGCGCTGATCGTGTGCGTCCTGGCGTGCTTCGCCGAGATCGGCAGCCGCACCACGCGGTCGGGAGGAGCGGTGGCGTACGTCGAGGACGCGTTCGGCCCCTTCGCCGGATTCCTCACCTGGGTCGTCCTCATCATCGTCTTCGAGCCCGCGGGGGACGCGGCGATCGCGGTGGTGGTGGTCGACTCGCTGGCCTCACTCGTTCCCGCACTCGGCAGCGAGCCGGTGCGCGTCGCGCTCCTCGCGCTGCTCTTCGGCGGGCTCATCGCCGTGAACGTGGCAGGGGTGCGCCGCGGCTTGGCTCTGTCGATCGTCACGACCGTCGCGAAGCTCGCGCCGCTGGTGCTGCTGGCCGTCGTCGGCCTTCTGGCGATCCGGCCCGCCAACCTGGCGTGGCACGGCACCCCGTCGGCCGCGGCGCTCGGCACCGCGGCCCTCACTCTCTTCTTCGCCTTCGCCGGCATCGAGACCGCGCTCACCCCCAGCGGGGAGGTGCACGATCCCGCGCGCACGGTGCCGCGGGGCGTGTTCGGCGCCGTCATCGTCGTGGCCGCGTTGTACGTCGCGCTCCAGGTCGCGGCGCAGGGCGTCCTCGGCGGCGCGCTGGCGACGAGCACGCGGGCTCCGCTCGCGGCGATGGCGGGGCGGGTCCTGGGACGCTTCGGCGACGGCATGGTGCTCGGCGCCGCAGTGGTCGCCGGCTTCGGAGCCCACGCCGCCGACCACGTATGCTCGCCGCGGGCGTTCCTGCCCGAGGCGGAGCGCGGCCTGTTGCCGGGCGTGTTCGGGAGGGTGCACCCGCGCCTCCGGACGCCCTGGATCGCCATCGCTGCATACGGCGGGATGGGCTTCGTGCTCGCGGTGAGCGGTGGGTTCCGCGCGCTGGCGGTGCTGGCGAGCATGGCACTGCTGCTCGTCTACCTGGGCGTCTGTCTGGCATCACTCCGGCTGAGGTACACGCCCCGGGCGACACCTGGTGGATTCCGGGCGCCCGGAGGACCGCTGGCAGCCGTGCTGGGTTCGATCGGGGTCCTCTGGCTGCTGGCGCACTCGACGGCGCACGATGCGCTCGCGATGGCCGTGGTGATCGCGGCGGCGATGATCTACTACCCGATCCGGGTGCGCATCATGGGCGGGCGGGCGGGGACCGAGGCTCCCCTGTGAAGGACGTCGCCGATCGCCTCCTCGCCTTCGGGCCGTCGCGACGGGCGCTTGCCATGCATCCAGAGACTCGTCAACGTGCCGACGGCACCTTTGCCCTCCCGCGATCGAACGTGCCGGACGTTCGGAAGGCTGCACACCGGCAATGAAGCTCGTCGTCCCCGCCCCGTGACGGACGCCTTCACGCGCCTCGCCGCCGCCCTGGCAAATCGCTACCGGATCGAGCGCGAGCTCGGTGAGGGCGGCATGGCCAGGGTCTACCTGGCCCAAGACCTCAAGCACGATCGCGACGTCGCCATCAAGGTGCTCAAGCCCGAGCTCGCGGCCGTGCTGGGGGCCGAGCGCTTCGTGCAGGAGATCAAGACTACCGCGGCGCTCCAGCACCCGAACATCCTGCCCCTCTTCGACTCGGGCGAAGCCGACGGATTCCTCTACTACGTGATGCCCTACGTAGAAGGCGAGTCTCTGCGCGACAGGCTCGATCGCGAGCGGCAGCTCGGCGTGGAGGAGGCGGTCGCCCTGGTGCGGGAAGTGGCGGACGGACTCGAGTACGCGCACTCACACGGCGTGGTGCACCGCGATATCAAGCCGGAGAACATCCTGATCCACGCCGGCCGTCCGATGGTGGCGGACTTCGGGATCGCGCTGGCGGTCTCGGCGGCGGCGGGCGGGCGCATGACCGAGACGGGGCTCAGCCTCGGCACACCGCACTACATGAGCCCGGAGCAGGCGACGGCGGAGAAGACGATCACGAACCGCAGCGACGTCTATTCGCTCGCGAGCGTGCTGTACGAGATGCTGACGGGCGACCCACCGCACACGGGTGCGACGGCGCAGCAGATCATCATGAAGATCGTGACGGAGGAGCCGGCGTCGCTCGCGAGGCTGCGGAAGTCGGTTCCGCCGAACGTGGCGGCGGCGGTGTCGCACGCGCTGGAGAAGCTGCCGGCGGACCGGTTCGCCAGCGCGAAGGCGTTCGCCGACGCGCTGGCGGACCCGGCCTTCCGGTCGACCGGACGCGAGGCGGCGGGCGCCGGCGCGTCGTCTGAGCCGCGAGGCTGGATGCGCGACCCCCGCACGCGGGTCGCGGGCGGCGTGGTGCTCGTCGCGGTCGCGGTCGCGCTCTGGGGCTGGCTCCGGCCGCCTCCCCGCGTGAGCACCCTGCCACCCATCCGCTTTGCGCTCACCACGACTGACAGCGTCCAGCCGGTGGACGAGGTTCCATGGCCGGGGGCCATCTCGCCCGACGGCGGCACCGTGGTCTTCTACGGCACGGGGCCCGACGAGCGGCCCATGCTCTACTCCCTCCGGACCGACGAGCTGGAGGCGCGCCCCATCCCCGGCACCGACGGCGCGACGCAGCCGTCCTTCTCTCCGGACGGAACGTGGCTGGCGTTCGAGCAGGACGGGGAAGAGCGCAAGGTACGGCTCGACGGCAGCAGCCCGGTCACCATCACGGGGGGAGGCGTCACCAACAACGGGGCCGCCTGGCTCTCTGGCGGCCAGATCGTGATCGGGAGCTTCGGCTCCTTCAAGGGGCTCTCGCGCGTGAGCGCCGGCGGCGGCGAGGCGGTGGCCCTGACGCACGTGGACACGGCGAAGGGCGAGCGCAACGACCTGTGGCCGATCGCCACGCCGGACCCGAACGTCGTGGTCTTCACGATCTGGTACGGGGGCCTCGAGTCGTCGAAGCTCGCGGCCGCGAGGCTGGACGACGGTCGGGTCACCCCCCTCGGCATCTCAGGCATCCGGCCCCTGGCGGTCCTCGACGGCCACCTGGTGTACGTCCAGGCGGACGGGTCGGTGATGGCCGTCCCCTTCGACGTGCACGGTGAGCGGGTGACCGGCGCGCCCGTGCCCGTCCACGACCCGGTCGGGGTGATGCGCGGGATCAACGGCAACTCCGAGATCTTCGTCTCCACCGGCGGAGGGCTGCTCACCGGTGCGGGGAGCTCGAGCGGAGAGCTGGTCTGGAGGTCCCGGGACGGGACGACCCGACCCGCGGTACCCGGTGCCCGCGAGTACGGCGCGGTCATGCCGTCACCCGACGGAACGCACATCGCCGCCGTGGTCTCGGACGCCCAGGGGAGCGATGTGTGGATCTGGAACGCGGCGCTGTCGGCGTTCTCGCGGCTGACGACGGTGGGGACGGTGGAGACGTACTCGGTGAGTTGGAGCCGCGACGGGGCCGACGTCGTGTACGTGACCCCTGACGGCGTGTCGCAGCACTACGCCGTGTGGTCTCAGCCCATCTCGGGGGGCTCACCCCCCAGAAAGCTCTTCGTCTCGCCGAACCAGATCGGGATGGCCACGCCCTCTCCGGATGGCAGGTCCCTCGTGGTCGCGGAGGACCGCGGCGCACGGTGGGACCTTCTGCGCGTCCCCCTGGACTCCACGCCGGAGGTCGCGCGGCCGTACGTCGTGACGCCATTCAACGAGGTGTCCCCGCAGATCTCGCCCGACGGGAAATGGGTCGCGTACGTGTCGGACGAGACCGGTCAGACGGAGGTGGACGTCAGCTCGTTTCCCGATCCGTCACGAAAGATCCAGGTCTCTGCCGGAGACGGTCTCGCTCCCCTGTGGTCGGCCGACGGGAGTCGCCTCTACTATGTGAGCGTCACTGGCGGCAACGCCGCCCTGCTCGCGGCGCGCGTCGGCCTGTCGCCGACCTTCCGCCTCCTCGGACGCGACACCGTCGCACCGCTGGCTGGTCTCAGCTGGGGGCCCCCCTACGGGGCTTCACCGGTCGGGGAGCGCGTCCTGGCCGTCAAGCCGGTCTCCGGCGGCTATCGGCTCGTGGTCTCGCCCAACTGGGGCGTCGAGCTCCGGAAGAGGCTGGCGGCGAGCGAGGAGGGGGGAGGCGAGCGGTGACGGTGGTCCCGGAGCGGCGGAGGGCCGTCCGTGGCGGCCGGAGCTGCATCGAGGGCGAGCCCGGCGACCGCCGATGGGTCGTCAGCGCTCCGCTTGGACCTCGAACCAGAGGCGCCGCCCGGATTGAGCTGCGGTCGCCTCCGGCGATCCTCGCTCGTCTCGCGGAGGCACAGCCGGCTCTCCGAGGGCCACCTCGGGCCGCTCGGCTCGAACCTGCGGTTCGGCGCCCGACTG
>JBJKSF010000200.1:0-9858 GCA_046704285.1 Longimicrobiales bacterium
GCGGGGCTCCGCGGTGTGGTGCGCCAGCCAGATCCGAACAACGGTGGAGGGCCGTGTAAAGCTCTACACCGTGGTCGGACACGGGTGAGTCGCGCCCCGGGGTGCGCCCCCGGGGCGCGCTGCGTGAGGACTACATCCCTCCCATCATCCCGCGCCGCGCTTCGGGCCGCGGCAGCATCTGGTCGCGCTCGGCCGCCAGCCAGGCGAAGCTCGCCAGGACGATCGCGTTGAAGCGCATGTCGTCGGGCTGGAGCCGCTCGTAGACGTCCTGGTTCGTGTGGTGCGTGTACGCGCCGTAGTCCAGCGGGTCCTGGATGAACTGGAACCCGGGCAGGCCCGCCGCGATGAACGAGAGGTGGTCGGTGCCGCCCGTGCTCCGGATCGTGAGCGTGTTCATGCCCATGGCGCGGAACGGCCCCATCCAGGCGTCGAAGATCGGGCGCTCGGCCTCGATGCCCTGCAGGTAGATCCCGCGGATCTTCCCGCCCCCGTTGTCCACGTTGAAGTAGGCCGCGAGCTCGGCGTGCTCCGGGCCGGCATGGAAGCCGCTGCTGTCGGCATAGCCGTAGTGCCGGCGCACGTAGGCGCGCGAGCCGAGCAGGCCCTGCTCCTCGCCCATCCACAGCGCGATCCGGATGGTGCGGCGGGGCTTCAGGCCGAGATGCGTCAGCAGACGCACGGCCTCCATCGCCGTGCCCGAGCCCGCCCCGTTGTCGGTCGCGCCCGTCCCGGCGTGCCACGAGTCGAAATGGCCGCCGATGATCACCACCTGATCCTTCAGGGCGGGGTCCGTGCCGGGGATGTCCCCTACGATGTTGAAGGAGGCCGTTTCCTTCGGGAAGAACCGGTTCCGCATGTTCAGCTCCAGGCGCACCGGCACGTCCTTCGCGAGCATGCGCGCGATGCGTCCGTAGGACTCCATCGCGACGTGTACGAACGGCACCCTGGGCGCATCGGCCATGCGGGGTGAGCCGTTGTCCGTGCCGATGTCTCCGCCGCTGTGGCGAGCGTCCCCGAGCAGGACGGCCGCCACGCCCTGCCGCTCCATCCAGCGGAGCACGGCGGTGTCGCTCCAGTTGATGCCCCGGCGCACGAAGTAGCGCCGGCGGCCCCCGACGGCGGCGGCCGCCGCCGAGTCACGCGTGAACTGCGCCTGGCACACCGCCGAGATCGGCCGCTGCGGTCCTCCACGGCCGGGAAACGGGGCCCGCCGGCGCACTTCGTCGGCGGGAGCGGCCGCCATCTCGGCCAGATCGGCCGCCGTGAGCCTCCGCGCCGCGGGCTCGAAGTCGCTCACGGGACGGTCGAGCGGCGGGGTGGGAAGCACGAAGGCGCCCTTGAGCTTGCCGCCATACTCCTGCATGAGCTCGTCGGAGCAGCCGGCGTCCACGCGCACGGCGGGGCCGCGCACGGTCCCCCTGGTGCTCGCCGACCAGGCGCGCGGCACCGCCTGCACGATGAACGGCACCGGAGAGATCGCCATGAGCTCGAACTCGTCGTTCTCCCAGCCGATCCCCGGGGGATCGGTCCACGCCTCGAGGTGGACGTCGGAGATACCCCAGGACCTCATCTGCTCCATCGCCCACTCGGCGGCGCGGCTCGCGTTCGGCGACCACGTGAGGCGGGGTGCGTAGACGTCGGACAGCCAGCTCATGATCTGCATGACCTGGGGGCTGTCGGTCTCCTCGGTCATGATGCGACGGATGGTGGTGGTGTCCACGGACTCCTGCGCCGGGAGGGGGAGCGCGAGGGCGGCCATGGCCAAGCACACGAGCGTGCCGCTCCGGACATGCCGGAGACGGAACGGGTGCGGAGCGGCCGGCAGAGACATTGCGTTACTCCCTGAGATGGAAGGAGGTCTGCGGAGGGTGACGTCAAGATGCATTCCTGCGCGTACGTTGTCACGCAGCTAACGCGGTATATGCCCGCGAAGCTCCACGATGGACGGGCGCGGCCGTCCGCAGTAGTCTCCTGAGGACTCATTCCCTGGAGCGCAGATGCCCGCGAGCCCCCTCGGCAGGATGCGGTGGCGACGGGCCGCGGGCCTCGCGCTGTGCCTGGCGGCCCTGTCGGCCTCGTGTCGGCCGGAGCCCAAGAGCGCCCTGCTCGTGTATCCGTCATGGCAAGTCCAGTACCGCGACTCCTCGGCGCTCTTCATCGGAATGTCCGTCGTGGACACGAGCACGGTGTGGGTGGCGGGGACGGGTGGGCGTGTGGTGCGCAGCACGGACGGGGGCGCGAGCTGGCGGGCGATGGTCGTGCCGGGGGCCGACAGCCTCCAGTTCCGCGACGTCGCCGCGTTCTCCGACAGTGACGCGTTCGTGCTCTCGATCGGCAACGGCTCCCGGTCTCGCATCTACCACACGACGGACGGCGGGGCCACGTGGCGCCTCTCGTTCGAGAACGAGGACCCGCACGTGTTCCTGGACTGCTTCTCGTTCTGGGACCGGAATCGAGGGGTGGTGATCGGCGACAGCTACGATGGGGTCTTCACGATCCTGCGCACGATGGACGGGGGCGCGACGTGGACCCGCGTCGACTCCTCGGACATCCCGCGCGCACGCCCGGGCGAGGGGGCCTTCGCGGCGTCGGGCACGTGCATCGCCACGCGGCCCGGCGGCCTCGCGTGGTTCGGCACGGGTGCCTCGGGCGTGGACACGCGCGTCATCCGCACCCACGACTACGGTGCGACGTGGAAGGCGGCGCCGACTCCGATCGCGAGCCCGTCCACGACGGCCGGCATCTTCTCCATCGCCTTCCGCGACGACCTGCACGGCGTGATCGTCGGAGGGGACGACGGCCACCGCGACTCGCTCTACGACAACGTGGCGGTCACCAACGACGGCGGCCTGACGTGGAAGATGGCGGGGCGCACCGGGCTTCCCGGGGCGATGTTCGGGGTGGCGTGGGTGCCGGGCATGTTGACGCCGACCCTGGTGGCCGTCTGTCCCCAGGGGTCCGCGTACTCTCGCGACGGGGGCCGGACGTGGACCCGGATCGACGGCCGGGATTACTGGACGGTCGCGTTCGCGAGCGGCGACGCGGGGTGGGCGGCGGGCCAGGGCCGCATCAGCCGCATCCAGAACGGCTCTCGCTGAGCGCCGGGAACGGCGGAGCGGCAGAGGGGGGTGCTGCCTACGCGCACTCCGCTTCGAGCCGCTCCCGGTAGAGCCCGAGCAGGCGGGACGTGACCGGGCCCGGCCACTCCGTGCCGATCGTCCGTCCGTCCACCGAGGAGACGGGCGTGAGCCCTCCGAACGTCCCGGTCACGAAGGACTCGTCCGCTCCGTAGACCTCGGTCAGCGCGAAGTCCTTCTCCCGTGCGGGGATGCCCGCCTCCGCGCACAGCTCCAGCACCACGCCGCGGGTGATCCCCTTGAGGCAGTATCGCCCCGTCGACGTCCACACCTCGCCGCGGCGCACGATGAAGAAGTGCGTCGCGTTGCACGTGCTCACGAAGCCGTGCGGGTCGAGCATGAGGGCCTCGTCGGCGCCCATCTTGATCGCGTCGATCACGGCGAGCACGCAGTTGAGCTTGCTGTGCGAGTTGAGGCCCGGGTCCTGGACGTCGGGCCGCCCGCGCCGGATGTGTGTGGTGGCGAGCGCGAGGCCCCCCTCCTGCGGCGCGGCCACCTTGTGCTCGGCGATGATCACGACGGTGGAGCCGCCCACGTTGAGACGCGGGTCCTGAGAGGGTGAGCGCTTCAGCCCGCGCGTCACCATGAGGCGCGCGTGCACGCCGTCGGTCATTCCGTTGGCCTCGACCGTGCGGTGGAGCGCTTCGGTCAACTCGGCACGCGTGAGCCCGATGTCGAGATCCAGGGTGCGAGCCCCCTCCTCGAGACGATCGAGGTGCCGGTCGAGGAACGCGAACCGCCCGTGGTGGAGCCGCAGCCCCTCCCAGACGCCGTCGCCCAAGAGGAAGCCGCTGTCGAAGACGGACACCACCGCCCGGGCGCGCGGCACCAACTCGCCGTTCACGTAGACGAGGACGCGCTCGTTGCGCTCGTCCTCCACGAAGTCATGGGTCCCTCGGGGCATCTCGACTCTCTCGGTTCTCGGAAGTCTGGGATCGGGAGGCGCCCGCCGGGGCGGGAGCCGTGGTGGGCGACGCCCTCCTGCGCTCGCTCGTCGCCACCACGCACGCGGTCACGGCGTCGCCGAGGACGTTCGGTACCGTGCGCAACATGTCGAGGGGGCGGTCGACGCTCAACGCGAGCGCGATCGCGGCGGTCGGCGCCCCGATCGCCGCGACCATCGAGACCAGGAAGACGATCCCGATGCTCGGCACTCCCACCGCGGCGAACGAGTAGAGCACCGCCATGATCACGATCGTCAACCGTCCAGCCGCCCCCACGGGCGTGGCCGTCGCCTGCGCGATGAAGAGCGCCGCGACCACGAAGAACAACGCCGACCCGTCCTGGTTCACGGTGGCGCCGAGCGGCATCACGAACGACGTGACCTCCTGGGGCACGTCGAGCTCCCGGTCGCACACCTCCATCGCGACCGGCAGGCTGGCGGCGCTCGAGCTCGTCGAGAACGCGACGAGCTCGGCGGGTACCATCGCCCTGAAGAAGCGCCCGACGGGCATGTCGCTGAACAGGCGCAGGATGAGCGGATAGACGCCGAAGGTGTGCAGGAGGAGTCCGCCGAGCACCGTCAGCGCGTAGAGCCCGAGCGCGCCGAGCAGGGTCCACATCTCCCCGGGATGGGTCGTGGGTACGGCGGTGAGCATGTCGGCGACGAGCGCGAACACGCCGAGCGGAGCGATCAGCATCACGAGGTCGACGATCTCGATCACGACCGCGAACCCGGCGTCGAACAGCGGAAGCAGCCGGTCGGTCACCTCGCGGCTGGACTTGAGGAGCGCGACCCCGACCAGCAGGCACACGAGCACGACCTGGAGCAGGTTCCGGTTGCTCGAGGCGGCCTTCACGACGTTCTCGGGCACCATCTGGACGAGCAGCGCGAGCGGACCGGAGCCGCCCACCTGCTGGGCTTGGGAGGCGCGGCTCGCCACTTCCTGGCGGTACGTCTCGACGAGCGATTCGCGCACCGCGGGCGGGAGCGAGCGCCCCGGCCGTACGACCTCCACCGCGACGAGGCCGATGAGCGCGGCGACGATGGTCGTGGCGAGGAAGAAGACCATGGTGCGCCCGCCGATGCGCGACAGGGCGGAGAGGGTGCCGAGCGACGCCACGCCCGCGATGAGGCTGAACACGACGAGGGGGACGGCGAGGATCTCGAGCAGGTTGATGAAGATCACGCCCCAGGGGGCGACCCAGCGGGTCGTGAAGCCGTGCCAGCCCAACTCGACCGCGAGCACGCCGTAGCCCAGCCCCAGCACGATCCCCGCGAGGATCTGCCACTGACGCTTGCGGTACCAGGGGACTCCTCGGTCCATGGGAGGATCCTCGCGGGTGTGTCGGCCGGGTCGCCTTCGAGCGCCGCCACGCTACGGGGCCGCCCCTCCGGGGGCAAGGATCGAGGCGGGCGCCGCCGGCGGGTGGGGTCGCCCGACGGGTGGCGGAACCGCTGCGGAGCCCTGTCTCCCGCCCCTGCACCCCGTGCGCCGGAGCCTCTATACTTAAAACCGTTGTGGAGCCCGGGGGCCGCTCCGTCTCGACCCTCCCGCTGGACACCGGGCGTGTCCTCTGGCGCAGATCGTTTGTCGCCGCGAACCGAGCAGTTCATCCTCGACATCCTCCCGCAGCCCGACGACGTCACGTGCGGGCCCACGTGCCTGCACGCCGTCTACGGCTACTACGGGGACCATCTGCCGCTCGAGCAGGTCATCCGGGAGGTCACACCGCTCGTCACCGGAGGGACGCTGGCCGTCTTCATGGGAAGCCACGCCCTCCGACGGGGCTTCGCCGCCACGCTGTACACGTACAACCTCGACGTCTTCGACCCGACGTGGTTCGGGGAGCGGGGCGCCACGTCCCTGGCCGAGCGGCTCCGCCAGCAGGCGAGCGTGAAGCTCGGTGCCAGGCTGGGTGTGGCGACGCGGGCCTACCTCGACTTCCTCCAGCTCGGGGGTCAGATCCGCTTCGAGGAGCTCAGGCCGGAGCTCATCCGGGGTCACCTCATGGAGGGCCGCCCGATCCTCACCGGGCTCTCGGCCACGTACCTGTACGGGTGCGCCCGCGAGATCGACCGCGGCAGCACGCTGGTCTACGATTCGGTGGCCGGCGAGCCGACCGGGCACTTCGTGGTCGTCCACGGATACGACGTGGCCACGGACTCCGTGCTCGTGGCCGATCCGCTGCACGAGAACCCCCGCTTCTCGTCGCACAACTACCGGGTGGGCGTGCTCCGGCTGCTGGGTGCCGTGCTCCTGGGCGTGCTCACGTACGACGCGAACCTCCTCGTGATCGAGCCCACGGAAGAAGCCGCATGATCCCGCTCGTCGTGGTCGAGAACCCGAAGCGATGGCCCTACGAGATCGAGGGCGTCGAGGTCGTGCCGGCGCGCTCCTACCTGGTCGAGCGCCGCTACGCGGAGCTCAAGCGAGCGGCCGTCTTCAACATGTGCCGCCACTACGGCTACCAGAGCGTGGGCTACTACGTCTCGCTGCTCGCGGCCGCGCGCGGCCACCGGCCGCTGCCGTCCGTGGCGACGTTCCAGGCGCTCTCGCTGGCGTCGCTGGTGCGCATCGCCTCGGAGGACCTGGACGAGCTCATCCAGAAGAGCCTGGCCCCGCTGCGCTCGGACGACTTCCGCCTCAGCATCTACTTCGGCCGCAACGTCGCCCGGCGCTACGACCGGCTCAGCCGCGCCCTCTGGAACCAGTTCCCGGCGCCGTTCCTGTCGGCGCGCTTCAGCCGGCTCGAGGACGGTCGCTGGCGCCTGGTGAGCATCAGGCCTCTTCCCGCCGGCGAGGTCTCCGAGACGCACCGCGATTTCGTGCTGCAGCGGGCGCGGGAATACTTCTTGCGTCCGACCCGTTACGTGTCGAAGAGCCAGGAGCACCGATACGACATGGCGATCCTCTGGTCGGACGAGGATCGCCACCCTCCCTCCAACGACAAGGCCATCCGCAGGTTCATCCGCGCCGCCGAGCGGCAGGGGATCGGCGTGGAGACCATCGGCCCGGACGACTTCGGCCGCCTCGCGGAGTTCGACGCCCTCTTCATCCGCACGACCACCCAGGTCAACCACTTCACGTACCGCTTCGCGACCAAGGCCACCGCCGAGGGCATGGTGGTCATCGACGACCCCGAGTCGATCGTCCGGTGCAGCAACAAGGTCTATCAGGCCGAGCTCTTCGATCGTCACAACATCCCGTGCCCCAAGACGCTGGTCGTGCACGAGGGGAACGCGAACGGCGTGGCGGACGTGGTCGGGCTGCCGTGCGTGCTCAAGAAGCCTGACGGCTCGTTCTCCACGGGGGTCGTGAAGGTCACCACGGAAGAGGAGCTGCGGCAGGCGCTGGCCCATCTCTTCCAGGAGTCCGAGCTCGTCGTCGCGCAGGAGTTCGCGCCCTCCGAGTTCGACTGGAGGGTGGGCGTTCTGGACCGCCACGTCCTGTACGTGTGCCGCTACTACATGGCCAAGGGCCACTGGCAGATCGTCCAGAGCAACGGCGACGGCGAGCGCCGCTACGGCAAGGTGGAGTCGGTCGCGATCGAGGACGCGCCGCCGGTCGTCGTCGAGACGGGCCTCAAGGCGGCCTCTCTCATCGGCGAGGGCCTGTACGGCGTGGACCTCAAGGAGGTGGGCGGACGCGTCGTGGTCATGGAGGTGAACGACAATCCGAACCTCGACGCGGGCTACGAGGACGGCATCCTCAAGGACGGGCTCTACGACGAGGTGATCCGCTGGTTCCGCGTCCGTCTGGACCGGAGGGGAAGGGAAGGAGCTCCGGCGTGAGCGAGGAGGGCGGCAAGCCCACGACGGTGCTCCCGCGGCGGGAGCGCCCGGGGCTCTTCGAGGCGTACGGCGTCGAGATCGAGGCGATGATCGTCGATGCGGACACGCTGCACGTGCGGCCGATCGCCGACGATCTCATGGCCGCGGTGGCGGGCTCGCCGCAGTCGGAGATCGAGCTGGGCGCGCTGGCCTGGTCGAACGAGCTGACCCTGCACGTGCTGGAGCTCAAGACCAATGGACCGGCGCCTACGCTGCGCGGTCTCGCGGCGGCCTTCCACGAGAGCGAGCTCAGGGCCGTGCGGGAGCTGGCCGCGCTCGGCGCGCGTCTCATGCCGGGCGCGATGCACCCGTGGATGGACCCGGCGACGGAGACCGAGCTCTGGCCCCACGAGTACACGGAGGTCTACCACACCTTCGACCGCATCTTCGGGTGCGCCGGCCACGGGTGGGCCAACCTGCAGAGCACGCACCTGAACCTCCCCTTCTCGGGCGACGAGGAGTTCGGGCGCCTGCACGCGGCGATCCGCCTCGCGCTCCCGCTCATCCCCGCGCTGTCCGCTGCCTCGCCGTTCTGGGACGGGCGCCGGGGACCGGCGTTGGACGGGCGCCTGCTCGCCTACCGCGACAACGCCCGGCGGATCCCGTCCGTGACGGGGCTGGTCGTGCCGGAGCCGGCCTTCACGCGCCCGCAGTACGAGGCGGAGATCCTGGGCCGCATCTACGCGGACCTGGCGCCGCACGATCCGGCGGGTGTGCTGCGCCACGAATGGGCCAACGCCCGCGGCGCCATCGCGCGCTTCGACCGGGGGACGATCGAGGTACGCGTGATCGACGCGCAGGAGTGTCCGTCCGCGGACCTGGCCGTGGTCGCCGCGATCACGTCGCTGGTGCAGGCGCTCGCCGTGGGCGCTCTGGCGGAGCGGGACGCCGTCGCCGATCCCTCGACCGAGGAGCTGGCGGCCGTGCTGGAGGGGACGATGACGCTCGGCGAGCGGGCCGAGGTGCGCGCGCCCGGCCTCCTGCGAACCCTGGGACTGGCGGACGAGCCGACGGCGGCGGGTCGCGTCTGGAGCGCGCTCCTCGACCGGTTTCCGCCGGACGATCCCGACCGGGAGTGGACCCGGGCGCTCGAGGCGATCCTGGAGCGCGGACCGCTCGCCCGGCGGCTGCTGCGCGCGGCCGGCGAGGAGCCCGACCGCGAGCGCCTGCGCGGGGTGTACCTGGGCCTGTGCGAGAGCCTCGAGGCCGACCGCACCTTCGGCGGAGGCGCGTGAGCGCTCCGTTGCGGGTCCTCGTGACCTGCGAGCACGGCGGGCGCGACGTCCCCTCCGAGTACCGGGCGCTCTTCAGGGGCCGGGAGGCCCTGCTCGCGTCGCATCGCGGATGGGACCCGGGTGCGCTCGACCTGGCGCGGGCGCTCGCGCGCGCGCTCGGAGCGCCGCTGCGGCTCGCCACGGTCACGCGGCTGCTCGTGGACCTCAACCGCTCTTCCGGAAACCGGTCCGTGCTCTCCGAGCTGACCCGCCCGCTCGCGCCGGCGGAGCGCCTCTTCCTTCTCGAGCGCTATCACGAGCCGTACCGCACGGCCGTGCGCGGCGACGTGGCGGGCCTCGTCCGCCAGGGCGGGCGCGTGCTGCACCTCTCCGTGCACACGTTCACGCCCGTGCTGCGCGGGGTGGTGCGGCGCACGGACGTGGGGCTCCTGTACGACCCAGCACGCCCCGGGGAGCGCGCACTGGCCGCGGTCCTCGCGGCCGACCTCGAGCGGCGGCTCCCGGGCTCGGTCGTGCGGCGGAACCATCCCTACCGCGGCGCGTCGGACGGGCTCACGACCGCGCTGCGACGCGTGCACCCGGACGCGGACTACCTGGGCCTCGAGATCGAGGTGAGCCAGCGGCTCCTGGACGGAAGAGGCCGCGTGCCGGCACGCGTCGCGCGCGCCCTCGCCGAAGCCGTGGAGGACCAGCGGCGCCCGCCGCGCTGACC
>JBJKSF010000201.1:0-4898 GCA_046704285.1 Longimicrobiales bacterium
GGTCGGGTCGTCCGGAAGCCCCATCTTCCGCCGCAGCTCGGGATAGCGCGGATGCGCCTCGAGCCCCTTGGAGCCCGGGAACGCGCCGGCCCACGGGCCGAACACGTCGCGCTCCTCCACCGACCGCATGGCGTGATCCATCGCCTCGTCCAGGCGGCCGAGCGCGAGCGCGGATTGCGAAAGCCATATAGCGTCCACCGCGTCGGTGAGGGCGCGAGCCCGCAGCTCGTCGTGCACCGCCCGAGCCAGCCGGTCGTCTCCGAGACCGGCGTAGATGAAGGTCAGGATGAAAAGCGTCCAGGGGTGCCGCCCCGAGAGCCGGATGGCCGTCTTGGCCGCGGGCAGCGCGCTCGCAAAATCCCCCGACGTCCCCCTCGCGTACGCGGTGGCCATGTACCCGGGCCACGAGCCTGGATCCAGCTCCACGGCGCGCTCGGCCAACTGCGTCGCCTCGCGCACCCGACCGACGATCATGAGCCCCATGGCGCCGTTGGCGTGGACGATGCTGCTCAGTGGATCGTCGCCGACGGCCCGCCGTACCTCGGCCACCAGGCGGTCCTCCTCGCGGGCCACGAGTCCCAGCACACGGGTCGCGTACTGCAGCCGCAAGCTGGCGAGCTTGGGATCCGCCTCGAGAGCGCGCTCGTAGAGCCGGCGCGCCTTCTCGATATCCCACTCGTCCGAGAATGCGATGGATCCGAGGGCGCCGAGCGCTTCCGCGCAGTCGGGATCGATCTCCAGGGCGCGCGCCAGCGACGTACGCGCCCTGGCCAGAGCCTCGTCCCTCGGCGCCAGATGGTAATAGGCCAGCCACCACAGCGCCTCACCGATGCCCGCGTGCGCGCGGGCCGAGGACGGATCCAGCTCTGCGGCCCGCTCGAAGCACGCCAGCGCCTCCTGCAGCGAGAGGCCGCGCTTCTGCACGAGCGCCCGGCCCTTCAGGTACGCGTCGTACGCCTCCACGTTGGCCGTGGTCTTCGGCCCGGACGCGGGAGCGGACGGCCTCACGTACGTCACGTCCAGCTTCTCCGCGATGGCCGCGGCGATCTCGTCCTGCACGGCGAACACGTCCGTCAGGTCCCGGTCGTAGCGCTCCGACCACAGGTGGTAGCCGTCGGCCGCCGTGATGAGCTGCGCGGTCACACGGAGCCGGTTCCCGGCCTTGCGCACGCTGCCTTCCAGCACCGTCGCCACGTTCAGCTTGTCGCCCACCGTGCGCAGGTCCTCGTGCTTGCCCTTGAACGAGAACGCCGACGTGCGCGCCGCCACCCGCAGCCCCTCCAGACGGGTGAGCGCATTGATGATCTCCTCGGCGATGCCGTCTCCGAAGTACTCGTTGTCGTGCCCCGGGCTCATGTCCTCGAACGGAAGCACGGCCACGGATCTGTCCGGCGGACCCTCCGGCTTCAGCCGCTCCTCGGCCAACGCCACGGCGAAGCGCTCCATCGTCGGCTGCCGCTCTTCCACCTCGCGCGCGAGCGCACGCCGGACGGCCCCGTCCACGGCCGTGGGAACACCCTCGACCACCTCGGAGAGCCGCGGAGCCGGCTGCGTGAAGCGCTGAACCAGGATCGCCTGCGCCGAGGAGCCGACGAACGGAGGACGCCCGGCGAGCATCTCGAAGAGCACCGAGGCCAGGCTGTACACGTCGCTGCGCGCGTCGATGAATCGGTCACCCGCCGACTGTTCGGGGCTCATGTACAGCGGCGTTCCCAGAGAGAGGCCGGTCGCGGTGAGACGCATGTCCTCCGCCGCGCTCACCACCCGCGCGATGCCGAAGTCCGTCACCAGCGCGTGACCGCCCTCCAGCAGGATGTTCTCCGGCTTGACGTCCCGATGCACGACGTCGGCCTTGTGGGCGTACGCCAGCGCGTCGGCGACCTCGCGGGTGATGCGCAGGGCCTCGGCGAGGGGAAGCCGCCCCTCCCGGTCCAGGCGCTGGTGCAGCGACTCACCCGTCACCAGCGGCATCGCGTAGTAGAACGTGCCGGCGGCCTCGCCCGAGTCGAAGAGCGGCAGGATGTGGGGATGGCTCAGCCGCGCCGTCGTGCGGATCTCCGCCAGGAAGCGCTCGGCACCCACCGCCTCCGCCAGCTCGGGCTTCAAGACCTTGATGGCCACTTCGCGCTGGTGCTTCAGGTCCTCGGCCAGGTAGACCGTCGCCATGCCGCCCTCGCCGAGCTCGCGCTCGATGCGGTAACGGTCCGACAGGGCGGCGGCGAGGCGGTCGACGCCCTTCATGGCCCTTCCCCCGGGTCCGGGGAGGTCCCCGGCCGCCAATGGTCGATCTCGACCAGCCGGGCGCCGCGGCCCAGCGCTGCGGGCGGCAGCTCGAGCATCACGAAGTGCTTGTCGTCGGGGGTCACGGCGTACACGTGGTAGTACGGGTAGGTGAGGTAGGGACCGGAGAAGAGCACGCGTTGCCGCTCGACGTGGAACGTAGGCGTGGTGCTCACGTCCGCGGCGAACATCCGTCGCCCCACCCCCTGGTAGAAGATCCTGCGGCCATCGTGGGACCAGCGTGGAGCCCAGCCGATGCCGGACGAGACCTGCCAGACTCCGCCGGCAGCGTCGGGGAACGGCCGCACGAACACCTGGTCCATGCCGTTCACGTCCGACGTGTAGGCGAACCAGTGTCCGTCGGGCGAGACCGCCGGAGCCAGCTCCTGCGCCGGCGTCGCGGCGAGCGGAACGGGCGTGCTGTCGCCGTGTGTGCGCACGGCGAAGATGTCGCGGCTGCCGGTGACCGTCGCATCGGTGCGGTAGACGATCCAGCGCCCGTCGGGGGACCACTCGCCCCCGAAGATCCCCTTGATATCGGTCAGCAGCCGTGGGGCGCCGATGCCGTCGGCCGCCTTCGCCCAGAGCCGAAGCGGCCCACCACCGGCATCCGACACATACATGACCCGCTTGCCGTCGGGAGACCACTCGGGCCGGATGTTCGTCTTGCCGTCGAAGGTGATCCGCGTAGGCGGGCCGCCCCGCAGGTCGTAGACGTAGATGTCGCTGCGCCCCGACGTCGAGTCCGCCAGGCTCACGGCCACGCGGCGCCCGTCCGGCGAGAGATCGAGCCCCCCGAGGTCCGCTGCCGGGACCACCCGCCCACGATCCAGGATCTCGGCGCTGCCGTCCAGGGCGACCCGCGCGAGGCGCAGTCCCGCCCCGGCGGAGCCCGGGGACCTCCGCACATAGAGCAGCGTTCCGTCCGCCCCGATGGCGATGTCGCCCGTCGGATTGGACTGCGGCGCGCTGTTGATCTGGATGCTGTCCAGCACCGCCACGGGAGCCCCCGAGACCGCGAGCCGGCGGCGATCGAAGGGAACGCTGTAGAGTGCCCCATTGCCCCTGACGAAGAGCAGCGTGCGCCCGACCACCCACGCGCTCACGGCGCCGGGCTGAACCACCCGGGTCTTCCCCGTATGGAGGTCCAGCACCACGGCGCGCGGGTTGGAGCCGATGAGCGTGAGGATCACGGCATCGGCGCCCGGAATCGCGGAGAAGCGCCCGAACGTGTCGCCCGCCGAGTCCGCGGTGAACACCCGCCGCGTCGCTCCCCCGGAGGAGGGGGTGGCGTAGAGCACCTGCCCACCCGCACCGGAAGAGATGATCGTGCCGTTGTCGAGCCAGGCCGTGTACAGGGCCACACCGGAGTCGGAGAGCACCACCGGTGCCCCGCCGCTCCGCGACACGCGGTACAGCTCGCCGTCGGTGAACGCGATCGACTGCCCGTCCGGCGAGAAGGACGGCCCCGGACCGGGCCCGTACCTCAGGGTGGCGAGGACGCGCGGGGCCAGGCGGTCCCGCTCCTTCAGCATCAACTGACGCTGGCCCGTGGCGCTGGTATCGACGTAGACGATGGCCGATCCATCCGGCGCGATGGCCGTCCCGTAGTCCACCGTGCCCGGGTACGTCCCCAGAGAGCCCAGCACGACCTGGCGCTCGGTCATCGGCGGCGCCACGCCCGGCTTGAGCCAGCCCCACACGGCGAGGGCGACGGCCACGGCCGCGACCCCCAGCGATGCGACGGCGACGGCGCGCCAGCGACGGCTTCCCGACGCGGCGCCCCCGGCCGTCGTCTTCCCCGCCCCTCCGGCGCCGGCCGAGCGGAACCCGGGATCCGCCAGGGCGTCGGCGAACGCCTTCGCGCTCTCGAACCGGTCCGCCGGCAGCTTCTCCAGCGCCTTCGAGAGCGCCGCCGCCACGTTCGGCGGCACCGACTTGCGCACCTCCCCCACCGGCCGCGCCTCGTCGGCGATGATCTTCACGATGATCTGCTGCGCCGAGCTGCCTGTGTGCGGCGGATCCCCGGTGAGCATCTCGTACAGCACGCTCGCCAGCGAGTAGACGTCGCTCCTGCCCGTGATCTCCTTGTCCGCCGTCGCCTGCTCCGGGCTCATGTAGTGCGGCGTCCCGAGCGACATGCCGGTTTCCGTCATCCGTCCGCCCGCCGCCGCGCTCACCGCCAGCGCGATCCCGAAGTCCGCCACCATCGGCCGGCCGTCGTGCAGCAGGATGTTCTCCGGCTTGATGTCGCGGTGGATCACCCCGTGCCGGTGCGCGTAGTCAAGCGCGTCGGCTACCTCGGTGGTGATCTTCACCGCCTCCTCCACGCCCAGCTGCGTCTCGCGGCTCAGCTTGTCCCGGAGCGTTTCGCCCTCGATGTAGGGCATCACGTAGTACAGAAAGCCGTCGGCGGTGCCCGAGTCGAAGAGCGGAAGGATGTGCGGGTGCTGGAGCTGCGCGGTGGTGGTGATTTCCTGCACGAAGCGCGCGGCGCCGAGCACCGCGGCCAGCTCGGGCTTCAGCACCTTGATGGCAACCTCGCGGTGGTGCTTCAGGTCCTCCGCCAGGTAGACGGCGGCCATGCCCCCCTCTCCGAGCTCGCGCTCGATGCGGTA
>JBJKSF010000202.1:0-5545 GCA_046704285.1 Longimicrobiales bacterium
AGCCTGAGCGCCAACCCGCGAATGCACTGAGCGGCGGCGCCGGGCGGGGCCCGCACTCGCTCGTAGGCGCACCAGCGCGACACCCGCGCGCGCGGACCTGCACCGGGGCCGCGGAGCGCGCGTCCGGACGCGCCGCTACCGGGCGAAGGCCGCGCGCAACGCCTTGCGGAGCGAAGACGTCGAGTCGGCGACCGCGCTCGGCTCGTAGCCGCAGTGCGCCATGCAGTTCGAGCAGCGCGGATCGTTGCCGCGGCCGTACTTGGACCAGTCGGTGGTCTCGAGCAGTTCCTTGTACGTCGAGGCGTAGCCGTCGGCCATCAGGTAGCAGGGTCGCTGCCACCCGAAGACCGAGTAGCACGGGATTCCCCACGGCGTGCACTGGTACTCGGCCTTGCCTTCCAGGAAGTCGAGGAAGAGGGGCGTGTGATTGATCCGCCAGCGCTTCCGGTTCCCGTTCGCGAAGGCCTCCTTGAACAGCCGGCGCGTCTGCTCGACGCCCGGGAAGTGGTCCTGGTCGGGCGCCTTCTCGTACGCGTAGGCCGGCGACAGCATCATGGAGTCGACCTCGAGCTCGTCGTTCAGGAAGTCGAGGATCTCCCGCACGGTCCTGGGCGTGTCGGTCGTGAAGAAGGTAGTGTTCGTCGAGACGCGGAACCCCTTCTCCTTCGCGAGCTCGATCGCCTCGACCGCCTTGTCGAAGACTCCGTCGCGGCACACGGACGCGTCGTGACGCTCGCGCAGGCCGTCGAGATGGATCACCCACGAGAAGTACGGCGAGGGCTTGAAGTTGTCGATCTTCTTCTTGAGCAGGATCGCGTTCGAGCACAGGAAGACCATCTTCTTCCGTTTGATCAGCTCCTCGACGATGACGTGGATCTGCGGGTGGACGAGCGGCTCGCCGCCGGCGATCGAGACCATCGGCGCGCCGGATTCCTCGATCGCCGCCACCGCTTGCTCGACCGACATCCGCATGCGGAGGACGTCGTCCGGATGGCGGATCTTCCCGCACCCGGCGCACGCGAGGTTGCACTGGTACAGGGGCTCCAACTCGACGATCAGGGGGTACTTCTCGACCCCCTTCAGCTTCTGCTTCATCAGGTATGCGCCGATGCGCAGCTGTTGCCTGATCGGGAGACCCACCGGTTCCGCTCCTCTTCCAGAGTCCACTCCGTGCGCTCCGGGGCGCCCGCGCCCGGATGTCCGGCGCGAGGGCCGCAGTACCCCAAGCCCCGCCGCGGCACGACAGTTCCCGCAGTCGCACAGCGGCTGTGCTGGCCCCGTCGCCGCGGTAACGAAAGGGCAACGCAGCCACGGCGTCCAGGTGTCACCCGACCCTGAGTCATGGCCCCGGGGTCCGTCCCCCGACCCCGAGCGCGGTCCGGCTCCTCACGGGGCACTGGCGGCGCCGGTCGTCGCTCGCTTTCTTCAGGCCCCATGACGACGGGAATCGAGAACCAGATCCTCGAGCTGGTGCGCCAGATGTACGGCGCCATCGGCTGGGTCGGCGTGGTGGCGCTGATGACGGTGGAGAGCGCGCTCATCCCCGTGCCCAGCGAGATCACGATGCCGCTGGCCGGATGGATGCTGGTCCAGGAGCAGGGGCACGGCCTCGCGCTCCTGCTCTTCGCGGCTCTGTGTGGCGCCGTCGGGAACCTGCTCGGGTCGCTCCTGGCGTACTGGCTCGGCGCCCGGGGCGGGCGGCCGGTGCTCGAGCGGTACGGGCGCTGGGTCCTGGTCGACATGCGCGACCTGGAGCGGGCCGACCGATGGTTCTCCGAGCACGGCGAGGCGACTGCCTTCTTCTCCCGCCTGCTTCCGGTGGTGCGCACCTTCATCAGCTTTCCCGCGGGGGTGGCGCGGATGAACCTGGCGCGCTTCAGCGTCTACACGTTCGTCGGCGCCTACCTGTGGTCGCTGGGGCTGGCGTACGGCGGCTACGTCCTGGGGCAGAACTGGGAGCGCGTGCGCGACGTCATGCGCCCCTTCGACCTCCCCATCGCGCTCCTCGTCCTCGCCCTCATGGCCTACTACGTCTACCGGCACGTGCGCAGCCGGGCACCGGCCGGCGGCGGCGAGTAGCTCCCGGGCACGACGGTGCCCCGACGGGCACGCGCCCGTCGGACTACCGCGCGCCGCGCGCCGGGTGAATCGCCGTGCCTACTTTCCGATCTCGAGGATCGTGAACGATCCCGGCACGGGCCGGCCACGGCGCGGGTAGCGTCCGCGCGCCCGACCCGCCGGCTCGGCGGGCGGCGGTCCCCACCTGTTGCTCATCGTGTAGATGCGGTTCGTGCTCGGGTCCAGCGTGATCGTGCGGGCGCCCATCATCGTGGGCAGGACCTGCTCCATCTCGAAGCTGGTGGGGCTGTTCTCCTTGACCACGGCCAGGTAGCCGTTGAAGAGCGTGGCGAACGCCTCCTGCGTGGCCGGGTCGAACACCGCGCCGTCGGAGCCGCCGGGGAGCGGGAACCGCGCGAGGATCTTGCCGTCGGTGGCGCTCAGGACCACCATCACGGGCTTGCCCGGCCGAGCGTCCGTCCCCCCGGAGCTGGCGCACGCGGCGAACAGCACGTGGTGCTCGGCATCCAGCGCGAGCCCGTTGCATCGGCCGGCGTCGCCCAGAGGGTAGTGCGCGACCGTCTTCATCGTGTTGACGTTCACCACGGCGACGCTCCCGCGCTCGTCCTGCATGACGTCGTAGAGCGTGCCGTGGCCGTCGGGCACGCCCTCCTCCGGGGTGCCGCCCAGGGCGATCGTGCCGACCACGTCGCCGGTCCTGGCGTCGATCACCGTGGCGTTCTTCGTGGGATGGCTGAAGACGTAGACGCGCTCGTCGTAGGGATCGAAGACGATGCCGTCGGGCCGGGCGCTCCCGACGTCGATGCGCTTGAGCACCTCGAGCGTCTTGGTGTCGAACATCGTGACCTCGGGGCTGCTGGAGAACCCGTGCCCCGACCTGGGGTCGACGACCACCCCGTGCCCGCCGGTGTTCGGGATCACGCCCACCAGATCGAGCGTGCGGAGATCGTACACGGTGATGCGCGCGGTCGCGGCCTGTGTGGCCGGGGTGGAGTCGGTGGCCGGCTCCGCGCGCTCCGCACCGCGGGGGATGTACAGCCGGCCGTCGGGGCCGGCGTAGATGTAGTCCCAGCCGCCTTCGCCCCCGACCTGGGCGCGCCTCAGCACCTTGTACGGGCCAGGGGACCCGCCTTGCTGGGCGGGCAGCGAGACGGGGAGCACGACGAGCGCGAAGGCGAGCGCGGGCAGAAGGGCGACGTGACGCATGGCGGAGACCTCTCGGATATCGAACGCGCCGGAGCGAGGAAAGGAACCCCTCAACATACGGGCCGTCATGAAGCACGCCAGCGGGACTCCGCACCGGACTCGGCGCTCCTGTGGGAGATCGCACGGAAGACCGCTACTGGAAGGCGGGGTCTTCAATTTCAACCCCGCGGACCCGGCGCCGATGGTGGAGAAGCGCTTCGGCATCGGCTACACGCTGGACTTCGGGCACTGGATGGCGTGGGTCGTCATGGGCGCCATCCTCGTGCTGGTCGGGGTGGGAGTCCTATCGCGGCATCGACCGCCGGAGTCACGGGGCGGTATCTGAGCCCGGGCGCACCGCATAGCTTGCAGGTGATCCACCCTGTGAGGTCCATGAGCTGACAACCATGCAAGACCAGGCGACCACGTACCGCTGGTTCGCGCCCGGGGACTGGAACGGCTTCTTCGGGTTGATGTTCGACAACCTGACCGTCCTGTCCTTCCTCGCGGGGATCCTCGTGCTCGGGTTCGGCTACCCTGCGAACGTCGTCTACACGAGGATGTTCCCGGGCACGGCGTTCGGCGTGCTGGTGGGCGACCTGATGTACACGTGGCTGGCCTTCCGCCTCGCGAAGCGCACGGGCCGCCAGGACGTCACGGCCATGCCTCTCGGCCTCGACACGCCCTCGACCCTAGGCATCGCTCTGGTCGTCCTCGGCCCGGCCTTCGTCGGACTCAAGCGAGAGGGTATGGGCGAGCACGAGGCCGCCCTGATGACGTGGTACATCGGGATGGCGACGATGGTCTTCATGGGCGTGCTCAAGGTCGTCCTGTCCTTCTGCGGACGGTGGGTGCAGAAGGTAGTGCCCCAGGCGGGTCTCCTCGGCTCGCTCGCGGGCATCGGACTGGCCCTGATCGGCATGGTCCCCCTGGTCGACATCTTCGGCATGCCGCTGGTGGGACTCCTGGCCCTCGGGTTGATCTTCTACTCCCTCGTCGCGGGCCTGCGGCTCCCGTGGGGCATCCCCGGCGTCCTCGCGGCCGTCCTCCTCGGAAGCCTCCTCTACTACGCGCTCGGCCCGCTCGGCGTGATCGGGGGCACCTATGCCGGCGCTCCGGCCATGGTCGTCCACCTGGGCCTTCCGGCCCCCACGCTCGGCTTCGTGCATGGACTGCTTCCCGCGCTGAAGTTCCTGCCTCTGGCGCTCCCGTTCGGGTTGCTCACGGTCGTGGGGGGCATCAACGTCACGGAGAGCGCCAGGGTCGGCGGAGACGACTACAACACGCGCGACATCCTGCTCGCGGAGGCGCTCGCCACCCTGATCGCCGGGGTGTGCGGCGGCGTGGCGCAGTCGACGCCGTACATCGGCCAGCCCGCCTACAAGCGGATGGGATCACGCGCCGGCTACACCGTCCTGACCGGCGTCTTCATCGGGCTCGGCGGGATGCTGGGCTACGTGTCGTTCTTCGTCGAGCTCATTCCCCGTGCGGTGCTCGCGCCGATCCTCGTGTTCGTCGCCCTGGACATCATGGTCCAGGCCTTTCTAGCCTCGCCCGTCCGACACGCGCCGGCCGTCGCGTTCGCCTTCCTGCCCACGGTCGCGCGCTTGCTGGACATCCAGTACACGACGCCGACGATCGTACCCGCCGACGTGTTCACGAAGCTCATGAGCGCGCAAGGGAGAGCCCTCCCCGAGATGCTCGTGACGATCGCGCTGGGAAACGGGTTCATCATCACCGCGATGCTCTGGGCCGCGTTCCTGGCGGAGCTGATCGACCGCAGGTTCCGGGCTTCGGCCGCCTATCTGCTCGCGCTCTCGGTGTTCTCGTTCTTCGGCGTCGTCCACTCGGCCTCGCCCGACGGCGCCATGTACCTGCCGTGGGACCTTCAGGGGTTGGCACGTCAGGTTCCGTACCAGTTCGCGGCGGCGTACCTCGTGCTGGCCGTCCTGTTCCTCCTGCTGTCGCGGAGCTCCGGAGACGGCAGGAGGCCCCCGGCCACGGACGCCGCGCCCCACGTCGCGCCCGTATAGTCCGTACAGTCAACTACGCCGTCGCAGGAGCGCCTCGGCCCTCCGCCGGTCTTCGGGCGTATTCACGTTGAGGAGCTGGGCGGCGCTCTGTCCCATCTCCTCGAGCGCGATGGCGCGGCCGCCCACGTCCCGGAAGAGGGCGTGGAGCGAGAGGTCCTCCGAGGCGAGGCGGCGCTCCACCGCGGCCAGCGTCCCGGTCCGGTAGGCCGCGCACAGCGGCTCGATCCCTCCGCCCGCGCGCGCCGGGG
>JBJKSF010000203.1:0-11196 GCA_046704285.1 Longimicrobiales bacterium
TCGGTCAGTACGATGAGGTCGGTCATCGCTGCTGCTTTCCTTTCGTTGTCTTACCGGTTGAAGCGGTTCATCGCGGCCTCCGTGCCCTCGTCCAGCCACAGCTCGACGGCGGGCGTCAGCTCGGGAAGGAGGTCCACGACCGCTTGTTCATCCTCTTTGGGCAGGGGGGAAAGGACCCAGTCCACCAGATTCGCGCCGGCGGGCGGGCGACCCACGCCGATCCTGAGGCGGGGGTACTCGTCGGAGCCGAGCGCCAGGGAGACGGACTTGAGCCCGTTGTGTCCGCCCGGGCTTCCCCTCGGGCGGAACCGGACACGCGCCACGTCCAGCGCCGCGTCGTCCACGACCACCAGGAGGTCGCGGGAGGGATCGAAGCCCGCGCTGTCCCGGAGAGGTCCGACGGCCAGACCGCTCCGGTTCATGTACGTGATCGGCTTGAGGAGGACCACGTCGTGGCCGCCCACCCGACCGTCTGTCACCCATGCGTCTCCCTCACGCCCCAGGGGTCCGAGGCCCCAGTCGTACGTGAGCCTGTCGACCACCCACCACCCGACGTTGTGCCGGGTGGACTCGTACTCGCGCCCCGGGTTGCCGAGCCCGACGATCGCCTTCACGGTCCGAGGGACTCCCGGAGTGACTCCTCGCGGAGCGTCGCCGGGTCGCGGAGCACCGGCCCACGGCCGCAGCGCGAAGGCCCCACCGGATTCGATCAGTCCTTGTCCTCGCCGGCCTCGCGTGCCTCCGCACCCTCGCCCGGTTCCGCACCGGCCCCTTCCGCACCCTCGGCCGCCTCGGCCGCCTCTTCCGTCGGCTCAGCCACGATCCTGGGCACGGCCACGAGGCACACCGTCCGCTCCGCCGGCACCGTGACCTCGACACCCTCGCCCACGACGAGGTCCGCGACGCGCAGGGACTCGTCGACGTCCAGCTCGCTCACGTCGACCTCGATGGCTTCAGGAATGCTGGACGGAACGCAGCGAACCGTGAGGTCGTGGATGATCTGCTCGAGCACGCCCCCGTGCTGCTTCACGCCGATCGGCGTGCCCACGAGGTGCACCGGGATCTCCACCTCGATCGCCACACCCTCCTGCACGCGCAGGAAGTCGATGTGGACGAGGTCCGGCTTGTAGGGATGCGTCTGGATCTCCCGGACCAGTGTCGAGAAGGTGTCGCCGACCCCCTCGACGTCGAGATCCACGAGCGTGTTCTCGACCGAGATGGTCTGGAAGAGACGCAGCGCGTCGTGAGCGTTCACGGACAGGTGCATCACGTCCATGTCCTTGCCGTACAGCACGGCGGGCACCCTGCCCGTCATCCGCAGCTTGCGCGAGTCTCCCTTGCCGGTGTCGTCGCGCCTGGCGGCCTTCAGCGTCGTCTTGGTCGTCATCTTCTCGTACCTGCCGTCGTCTCCGGCGAGCGTCGTGCGTGAGGCCGACCTCGCCCGCTTCAGTTTTCCGGTGGAATCTCGAAGAGCTCGCTCACCGACTCGTTCGAGTGGATGTGATCGATGGCCTTGGCCAGAAGGTCGGCCACCGACAGGATCTTGAGCTGCGGGAACCTCCGCTCCTCCCCCACGTGGATCGTGTTGGTCACGACCAGCTCCTCGAGGGGCGCTCCGCGCAGGCGATCCACCGCCTTGCCGGAGAGGAGGGCGTGGGTGGCGCAGGCGTACACGGCCAGCGCGCCGCGGTCCTTGAGCGCGTATACGGCGTTGGCCAGGGTGCCGCCGGTGTCCACCATGTCGTCGGCGAGCAGGCAGGGCCGTCCCTCGACCTCTCCAACCACGTTCAGCACCTCGGCCACGTTCGCGGCCGGCCGCCTCTTGTCGATGATGGCGAAGGTGGCTCCGAGGCGCTTCGCGAACCCACGCGCCATCTTCGCGGAGCCGACGTCCGGTGCCACCACGACGAGGTCCTCGAGCTCCAGGTCCCTGAAGTACTTGGTCAGCACCGGCGCGGCGTAGAGGTGGTCGACGGGGATGTCGAAGAAGCCCTGGATCTGATGCTGGTGGAAGTCGATCGACAGGACCCGGTCCGCTCCGGCCGCCACGATGAGGTTGGCGGCGAGCTTCGCTCCGATCGCCACGCGCGGCTGGTCCTTCCGGTCCTGGCGCCCGTACCCGAAGTAGGGCAGCACGGCCGTCACCCGTGCGGCCGAGGCTCGCTTGGCGGCGTCGATGAGGAGCAGGAGCTCCATCACGTTGTCCGCGGGAGGCGAGGTCGGCTGGATGATGAAGACGTCTCGCCCGCGGGCGTTCCGGTCGATGCGGACGAAGATCTCCCCGTCCGCGAAGTCTCTGATCGTGACGCCGTCCGGAGACTTGCCGATCCGCTCTCCGATCTCCGCGGAGAGGGGTCGGTTGGCCCGCCCCGAGAGGAGGAGCAGCGGTCCTCGCCTGAAGGTGTCGTCCATGGGTGCCAGGAATGGTGGGTCGCCGGGCTGCGCGGGCTCACGATAGCCCGGAAACCTAGACAGGACACGACGGAGCGTCAACGACATGGCGTCCCGTCGCGCGCAGCCCCGCGGCGCCGTCACCGCACCCGGAACGCGCGCACCGACACGAGGGGGCCGCGCCCGGGAAGGCGTGCCTCCAGCCGCACCTCGTAGCGGCCCGGCTTCAGTCCAGGAACGTGCAGCGCGAGCCAGTGGAGGCGGGGGCGAGGCGCCGGGGGAGCCGGCTCGCGCCAGTACAGGGAGAGTGAGGGCCCGGGCGACCCCAGGTGGAGCCAGCCCCGGGCGCGGTCGAGCAGGCTCCGCTTCCTCCGTACCACGCTCAGACGGTACGTGACGACCGGCGCCGTTCCGACCAGCCCCGTCAGCTCCCACCCGACCGCGATCGGCTCCCCCCGGACGACGATCGGCCTGCGCAGGACGCGCGGGAGCGCGGCGGCCAGCGTCCGCGGCTCGTCCCGCGTCGAGTCCACGGCGTGCATCAGGAGGAGGTCGGAGAGCGCCGGCACGCCCAGGGGGATCGAGTCTTCGACCACCGCTGCCCGGTACCTGCCCGCGCGCCGCCTGCGAGGGCTCCAGGACTCGGAGGAGATCAGGTATCGACCCGCAGGCGCCCGCACGAGGAACGCCCCGGACGTGCTGTCCCGACGGGTGTCCGATCGCGGGGGGCCTCCGGCGAGCGGCACGAGGAAGAGGCCCGCCTGGTCGGGCTCCTTCGCGAGACCCACCGCCTGGTCCATCGGGTTGGGCACGGCGCCTCCCTTGTACCTCGTGGTGTCCCGGGGGAGGAAGGCGGTCGTTACGACCGCGAAGCTGTCGCCTCGGGGAAAGAGCGCTACCTGGGGCTCGATCGGAAGGAGGACGGGGGCGTACGCCGGGCTGTAGAGGCTCCGGGGATGGTCGAGGTCGGCCTCGAGATCCCGGGGCCGGGCGGCGACCGGGTGATCGAGGACCGCTCCCGGCGGCATGTACGTGCGTCCCTGTGGGGCCTCGTAGCCCACCGCATCGGGGAAGCCTCCGAAGAACCCGATCGGTTCGTGCTGCCAGCGCACCTCCCACCCGTAGCGCAGAAGGATCTCGTCCAGGTCCGGCTCCCAGGAGAGCTGATACGGGTTCCCGGCGTGACGGCGGATCGCGGCGACGGTCCTGCGCGCGTAGTACGCCGTCTCGCGGTCGTTGCCCGGCACGAGGTAGAGGGGGTCCGCGAGCATCCAGAGACGCGCGAGCCGCGCCGCGAGACTGTCGGGCGGCGCGCCCTCGAGGAGCCTGCGGGCCTGCGGATCCAGGGAACGAGCGGGGATCCGCCACGATCGGGCCCGCGCGGAGCCCATGAGCGCCAGGGCGCGCGCGAAGGCCCGGCCCGCCGCGCGGTAGCGTCCCAGGCCGTGCAGGGCGAAGCCCCGGAGCGCGGCGCACCACCAGGGCGTGGCCCCGCCACACGCACGTGCCACGTCGAGGGCCTCCCCCCAGTGGCCGGCCGCGGCGCGGTACCACACGCGCTGGCCGAGGACCCAGTCGTCTCCCGGGATCCGGGCGCCGATGCTGTCCAGTCGGGCGAGAAGTCGATCGCGGAGGTGGACGACCCTCGGGGACTCGGGAGGCGGGCGGCCGCCGTACCGGAACGTGAAGCAGAACCGGCCGATGCGCTCGTCGCACGGACCGTCGGCGGAGGACCCGGCCTCCGGAGCGAGCACGAGCCGATCGCGCTCGTAGTCGGCCTGGTCGCCGTGCGCCTCGGCGACGAGGGCGGCGGAGTCCGGCGGGACCGCCTGCCGCGCGTGGGACGGGGCCGGCCCGACACCGCTCCACACGGCGATGGGCGACAGCGCACCCAGCACGACGGCCACGCCCACGCGGCCGTACGGAAGGTTCATCGGGCAGTAACCTGGGACGCGGAGCCAGAAGCGATTGGCCCGGGTGGATTCGAACCACCACCGCCGGTTCCAAAGACCGGTGTCCTGCCATTAGACGACGGGCCAGCGGGCGGCGGCGCCGCCGGGTCCATCCTACCCGGACCCCCTCCGCCGGTTCAAGAGCCCGGGGCCGACTCCGGCCTGCCCGACCTGCCAGGAGCAGCGGCCTCCGGCGCCGGGAATCGGGTCAAGGTCCGCGTCGCGCACGCCGGCCACCCGAGCTCCCGCGAGAGGGCGGCCGCCGCCTCGGCCGCCGCCGCACTGTCGGAGAACAGGGCGAAGCACGCGGCGCCGCTCCCTGCCAGGAGGCTGGGCCGGCCTCCCGTCGCGCTCAACGCCGCGAGCGAGCGGGCGATCTGCGGGTGCTCGAGCGGTACCACGCTCTCGAAGTCGTTGTAGGCCCGGAGGGCCACCTCGTCCCAGCCCGCCGGAGGCGTCCCCGGGAGCCGCCGCTCGTCGTCCGCCGGACCGACGCCCGCCCGGCGCTGCCGGTCGAGCGCCTCGTAGGCCCGGCCCGTCGCCACGTGCACCGGTGGCAGCACGAGGACCATGGCACGCTCTTCGAGCGGCTGGAGCGCCAGGAGGCGCTCGCCTCGGCCCCGCGCGAGCGCCAGCGGGACTTCGCCGAGGAAGAAGGCGACGTCCGACCCGAGCGCCGCGCCCATGCCCAGCAACTCCTCCGTGCCGACCGCGCCCGGCACCAGGGCGGCCAGGCCACGCAGGACGGCGGCCGCGTCCGACGAGCCGCCCCCGAGGCCGGCCCCTGCGGGAATCCTCTTCTCGAGTCGGATCCGCACGCCCGCGGGGCGGCCCACCGCACCCAGGAACGCGCGGGCGGCGCGGACCGCGAGGTTCTCCTCCACCGGCCCGAGGTCCGGGCCGGCCAGGTCGAGCTCGACGCCCGAGGAGGTGGGCGTCAGCACGACCCGGTCGTGCAGCTCGACCGCCTGGAAGAGCGTCTCGATCTCGTGGAAGCCGTCGGCGCGCCGGCCGAGGACCCTGAGGAAGAGGTTGACCTTGGCCGGCGCGTCGACGCGGACGGAGACCGTCACGTGGCGTGCTCCCCGATCCCGTGGGCGTCCGGCCGCTCCTCGATCGCCCCTTCCACGCGCTCCTCGGCCTGCTCCACCTCCCCGTAGGACAGCCCAAGCCTCCACGCGTACCAGAGCCCGATCACGGTGATGGGGATCCAGCCACCGATGTAGTACCCGAAGGCGAACGCGACGGAGCGCCCCACCGACGCGCCGAAGACGTTGCTGAGCGCGAACTTGGCGGCGAACTGCCACGGCCCGAGGAATCCCGGAGCCGACGGAAGTGCCACGCCGATGCCCACCGCGGCCTGTGTGAAGCAGGCCGACATCACGCTGGCGTGGATCCCGAACGCCTTCATCGCGAGCCAGAAGGAGAACGAGCCGTACGCCCAGAGGGCCACCGACCACACGAACGCGAGCAGGAGCTTCCCCGGGCTGCGCAGGAGCTTCACGGAATCCAGGAAGGCCTCGAGCATTCCCACGAGCGGCCGCGCGACCGCGTGAGGGAGGACGGCCGTGACGACCCGCGACGTTACCCGCACGAACCTCGCAGGCCAGACCGCCATGATGCCCAGCGCGACGATCAGGACGCCGACCAGCGACACCGCCAATCTCAGTACGACGGCCCCGAACCCCGTCGACAGCGCGCCCGCGGCCGGGAATCCTGGCATGAGCACGGGCACGACCAGGAAGAGCAGGAGGACGAGGCTGTCGAAGGCCCGCTCGACGACGATCGATCCCAGCGCCGCGCTGGCGGAGACGGTCTCCATCCGGCTGAACGCGTAGGCCCGCGCGAACTCGCCGAGCCGCGCGGGCAGCAGGTTGTTGCCCATCCCGCCGATGGCGACTGCGGACCAGCGTGCCCGAAGCGACGTGTCGGCCTTCACCGGCGACAGCAGCACCTTCCAGCGGAGCGCGCGGATGAGGAAGCTCGAGGTCGCCACGAAGACCGCGGCGCCGAGCAGCCAGAAGTCCGCATCCTCGATCTGCGTCCACACCGCCGCGAAATCGACACCGCGCAGCGTCCACCAGAGGAGGAGCGCACTGACGCCCAGCCCGACGAGGGCCTTCCCCCAGTGCTTCCTCAACGGGGGGCCCGCGCCCGACGGATGATCTCGGCCATCTCGCGCACCGCGGGCTCCAGGCCCGTGAACACGGCGCGGGCGATCACGCTGTGGCCGATGTTGAGTTCCTCGATCTCCGGCACGGCGGCCACCGGGGTCACGTTCTCGTAGGTGAGGCCGTGCCCCGCGTGCACGGCGAGCTCCAGCTTGCGCGCGAGCGAGGCGGCGCGGCACAGCCGGGCCAGGCACTCCTGCCGCTCCGGGCCTCGGCTGTTGGCGTACTCGCCCGTGTGCAGCTCGACGGCGTCCGCGCCCAGGTCGGCCGAGGCGCGCACGGCGTGCTCGTCGGGATCGATGAAGAGCGAGGTCCGGACGCCCGCGCCCGTGAGCCGGGCCAGCGCCGTGGCGACCCCGTCGCGCCGCGTCGCGGTGCCCAGGTCCAGGCCGCCCTCCGTCGTGACCTCCTCCCGCTTCTCGGGCACGAGCGTCGCCTGGAAGGGGCGCAGATCACACGCGATGTCCAGGATCTCCGACGTGGCCGCGAGCTCGAGGTTCACGACGCTGCGGACGGTCTCCATGAGGAGCCGGATGTCGCGGTCCTGCATGTGCCTGCGATCCTCGCGCAGGTGCGCGGTGATGCCGTCCGCGCCGCCGAGCTCCACCAGGACCGCCGCCCGCACGGGATCCGGCTCGTCCGTGCGCCTCGCCTGGCGCACGGTCGCCACGTGATCGATGTTCACATAGAAGCGCATCGTCATCGGTTCGCCTCTTCCTCGAAGCGGTCCATGAGCGCCTGACGCACGTCGGCATCCAGGCCGTCGGACGCCAGCCTGGCCAGCTCCCTCCCCAGCACCGCGTACAGCCTGCGGTCCGCACCGTCCAGCGCGCGCAGGTGCAGCTCCACGGTCTCCGTGTCTCCCCGCGCCACCGGGCCCGTCACCGCCGCCTCCAGCCCGAGATCCCCGATGTTCGCCAGCGTCCCACGTACGAGGGGGAGCAGCGCGGGCAGCGCCTCCTCGTGGGGCACGCCCGCCCGCTCGAGGATGCGGCACGCCGCGTCGAGCAGCGGTGGAAGATAGTTGGAGGCCATGACGGCGGCCGCATGGTACTGCGCCCGCCACGCCTCCGGGACCGTGAGCACGGGCGAGCCCAGCGCCGCCGCCAGGCGGCGTGCCACCGCCACCGCCCGCGGCTCGCCGCTCACCGCCACGTACGAGCCCGGGATCCTCTCCGCGCCCGTGACCGGGTGCGCCACTGCCTGCAGGGGGTGGAACGAGCCCACGGCGTATCCGCGCGCGTGCAGCGGAGCGAGCACGTCCGTCGTGAGCGCCCCGGACAGGTGGTACGCGGCGCATTCCTCGGGAGCGGGTCCCTGGCCCGCGAGGGCGTGGGCCATCTCCGGCACGACGGAGTCCGGAACCGCCAGGAAGACCGCGAGGGTCGCGGAGCCGGGCGGCTCCAAGCCGAACACGTATCGTGCCATCCCTTGCGTGAACAGCGGGTGCGCCGGAGGATCCGCGCGCCGGCCGTACACCGTGAGCGCCTCGACGGCCCTCGTCTGCAGGAGCGCGTAGCCCAGCGCGAGACCCATGCGCCCGGGGCCGACGACCACCGCGTGATCGGGCGCGCTCACGCGACCTCCTGGATCCGGATCCCCCGCCGGCCCTCGAGCCGACCCCTCAGGGCGGGCGAGATCCTGGCGGTGACGGCCACCGTGGCGCCCTCGTCGACGCGCTTCACTACCTCTCCCTCCCGGTACAGTGCGGCGAGCGCCTCGCCGTCCGCCGCGGGGAGGCGGACCACGACCTGGGCGAGCCGAGCCCGGATGTGTGCCTTGAGGGTCTCGCGAAGGGCCGGAAGCGTGCTCTCGTCCAGGGCGGACACGAAGACGGCGGCCCGGCCCTCGAGCATGCGCACGCGCTCCTCGAGGGCCGCGCGCTCCGCGGCCTCGAGACGATCGACCTTGTTGTACACGAGGATCATCTCGCGGCGCGCGAGCCCCAGGTCCTCCACGACCTCCGCCACCACCTGGCGCTGCTCCTCGCGTCCGGGGTGCGCCGCGTCGATGACGTGGAGGAGCACGTCGGCCTCGCGGGCCTCCTCGAGCGTGGAGCGGAACGAGGCGACGAGGTGGTGCGGCAGCTTGCGGATGAAGCCGACCGTGTCGGTCACGAGCGCCGTGTGGCCGTCGCCCAGGTCCACCGTCCGGGTAGCCGAGTCGAGCGTCGCGAACAGGCGATCCTCCACGAACAGGTCCGCTCCGGAGAGCGCGCGCAGGAGCGACGACTTCCCGGCGTTGGTGTAGCCGACCAGGGCGGCCCGGAACCGTCCGCGTCTGGATCGGCGTTGGACCTCGCGCGCCTTCGCCACCTGACCCAGCTTGTCCTTCAGGTCGGCGATGCGGGCCCCGATGAGCCGCCGGTCCGTCTCGAGCTGGGTCTCGCCCGGTCCCCGCAGGCCGATCCCGCCACGGATGCGAGACAGGTGGCTCCACATCCGGCGCAGGCGCGGCAGGAGGTACTCCAGCTGCGCGAGCTCGACCTGCATCTTCGCCTCGCGCGAGCGGGCCCGGGTGGCGAAGATGTCCAGGATCAGCTCGGATCGGTCCATCAAGCGGACCTCCAGCAAGTCCTCGAGGTTCTTGCCCTGCGCCGGCGTGAGATCCTCGTCGAAGATGACGAGGTCGGCGTCGGTGCGCCGCACGAGCGTGCTCAGCTCCTCGGCCTTGCCTTCGCCGATGTAGAAGCGCGGCTGGGGATGGTCCAGCCGCTGCCGGAGCGTGCCCACGACGCGGCCGCCGGCCGTGTCCGTGAGTCGCCCGAGCTCCTCCAGGTGCTCGTCGGCCAGACGGGGATCCACGCCGCGCTCCGGAGCCGCCACGAGGACCGCGCGGTCCACGGGGGCACGCATGTCGATGAGCTGGGTCGGAATCCTCACACCTCCACGAGCCCGTCTCGGGCAGCTCGCACCACGGTCGCGGGAACCTCGTCCCGGACCAACGATACTCAAGCTCTCCCTGGCACAGAAGGCGTCAGGCCCCGCCCGGCGGCGGCCCTTCCCCCTCCCCGCCCTCCCGCCCCGCCGCCTTGCGCCGGCGCTCCGCCCACCAGCGTAGGCGCTCCGCGACGGTCTTCTCGTATCCGAAGCGCCCCGGCACGTAGAACCGCTCTCCGAGCAACCGCTCCGGGAGGTACGTCTGTGCGGAGATCCCTTCCGGCTCGTTCGGGTCGTAGCGGTAGCCTTCCCCGTACCCGAGATCCTGCATGAGCCGCGTGGGCGCGTTGCGGATGTGGAGTGGCACACCCTCCCCGGGCGTCTCCCGCGCACGCGCGAGGGCGGCGGACCACGCCGTGTAGGAGCGGTTGGACTTGGGCGCCGTCGCCAGGTAGAGAACCGCTTGGGCGAGGGCCAGCTCCCCCTCGGGAGAGCCGAGGAAGTGGTAGGCGTCCCGCGCGGCGAGGGCCACCGACAGGGCCTGGGGGTCCGCCAGGCCCACGTCCTCCGAGGCCATGCGCACGATCCTGCGCGCGAGGTAGAGCGGATCCTCGCCACCGTCGATCATGCGCGCGAGCCAGTACAGGGCGCCGTCGGGATCGCTCCCACGCACCGCCTTGTGGAGCGCGGAGATCAGGTTGTAGTGCTCCTCCCCGCCCTTGTCGTACGTGGCGAAGCGGTGCTGGAGCGCTTCCCGGGCCACCCTCTCGTCGACGCGCCCTCCCTCGCCCACGAGCCCCGCCGCCGCCTCCAGCACGCCCAGGGCGCGGCGCGCGTCGCCGTCCGCGGCCTCCGCGATGAAGGCCAGGGCGTCCTCTTCGAGCGTGACGTGCCGACGTCCCAGCCCGCGGTCCTCCGACTGCAGCGCCTCCTGCACGATGCCCCGCAGCTCCTCCGGCGTGAGCGGGTTCAGCACGTACACCGGGGCCCGCGACAGCAGGGGACGCACGACCTCGAAGGACGGGTTCTCCGTGGTGGCGCCGATGAGGATCACCGTGCCGGCCTCGACGTGCGGGAGGAACGCGTCCTGCTGGGCCTTGTTGAAGCGGTGGATCTCGTCGCAGAACAGGATCGTCCGCCGGCCGGTGCGCTTCAAGCGCACGGCCGCCTCGGCGATGATCTCCCGGACCCTTCCGATCCCCTCGGTGACCGCGCTGAAGGGCACGAACGTCGCTTCGGTGCGGCGCGCGATCAGGCTCGCCAGCGTGGTCTTCCCGCTTCCCGGCGGTCCCCACAGGATCATGCTCGACGGCTGCCCCTGGTCGAGCATGGCACGGATCGCCCGGCCGGGACCGAGGAGGTGCTGCTGACCCCGGAACTCCTCCAGGGTGCGTGGCCTCATGCGGGCCGCGAGCGGCGCCGCCTCCTCCGAGGCGAGCTCCCCGGGCGCCGGCGCCCCGTCTTCCGGCCCCGCGGCTCCCTCCTCCCGGGCTCCGAAGAGATCCGGCTCACCCACGTGACGGCTCCACGCCCAGGCCCCGTGCGACCACGCGGGCACGCTCCTCCAGCGCCTCCGGCCGGTTGCGCTCCGGGTCGTCGATCACCCAGGAGAGCAACTCGTCGAGGATGCGGCCGAAGCGGGGGCCCGGCCTGTAGCCGAGGCGGATCAGGTCGCGCCCGCCGAGCGCCAGGTCGGACACGCTCAGAGGCGGCCGCGACGCGAGCACGGCCCGCGCCCTCCGCCACGAAGCCACCACATCCTCGGGGGCGCCTCCCCGGCCGAGCCTGCGCTCGACGTCCGCG
>JBJKSF010000204.1:0-24878 GCA_046704285.1 Longimicrobiales bacterium
GAGGACGGGTGGGCCCCGCCTCGGCGGCGCCACGTCGGCCCGGCGGCCTGGCGATCGTCGGCCGCGGGCCCACGGTCGGCTCGGCGATCCGGACCGGATCGGGCCGGGGGCCGCTCCTGCGGCGCACCAGGGGGCTCCACGGCTCACCCGGCGCACGCTCCGTGAACTGGAAGCGCGCCCGCCCGAACTGCGGCCTCGCGAAGACGATGCGCGAGCCGTCGTAGCGCGACTCCGGCGAGAAGTACGGGTCGTCCCAGATCACGAGCCGGAACGCCGAACAGGCGTACGAATATGGATCCCAGTCGGTGTAGCTCCGGAACTCGTGGCACTGGTAGCAGAGGAACCGGGGATACGGCTCGACCTCCCCGACGTAGTACGTCGTGAAGTCGAGGGCGTAGTTCGCCGTGCGCCAGTCGGGGATCAGGCGGGACACATAGTCGTCCATCGCGACATAGGGATCCCGGTACACCGTGCGCCCGACGCGCGTCAGATCCCATCCATGGTCGTACGGGGAATACCCGAAATCCGAGAAGTCGAACGGCTCGGCTGAGGCGACGATGAAGAAGTAGCCCGTGCCCGGGTATTCGTCCACGTACCAGTGCGCGGAGCGCGCGAAGATGAGCTGGTAGTCCCTGTCGCCCTGAGCGAAGTAATCGACGTCCGGCGCGCGGGGATACAGGAGCTGCACCGCGCCGTCCGTGTCGATGTGGAAGATGGCCACGTACGCGTCGCCGGACGTCTCGTAGTAGATCCCTACCCGCTCGCCGCGGTGCAGGACGGCGCCGTCTCCCCGGTCGAGCCAGATCCTGGCCCCGAGCGAGTCCTGCGCCGCGGCCTGTTGGGCCACGCCGCGACTCGCCCCGGTGCCCAGAAGGGCGCCCAGCATCAGCCAACCCAGGGTACGCATCATCACTGCAGGCTCCGGCTGCCGACTCCCGCTCGAGACCTTCCACGGTATACGGGGCGCACGAGGCGTGCCAGCACGGAGCCGGCGTCAAGCGGGGATCCCGGCCTTTCAGCGTCCCAGTTGGAGGACAGAGTCGGTGGATCGCGAGGACACGTCCGTGCAGTCCCCCCGGGGCGGAGGTGGCCGAGCCCCGCGGGCCGTCCCGGCGACCTGGCACTCGGTGACGGGTCGCAGACCGCGCCATCACCTGGCGCTCGCCGCCCGTTGAGCGCTCCGGCCCGGGAAGATTACGTTCCGTGCCTCCTCATGAACGAGCACACACCCTCCGCCCCGGCGTCTCCGATCCCCGCGGGATCGGGTCACGCCATCCTGGACGCGGTCGCCGGCTGCGAGGCCTTCCTGGCGCTGGCCCGGGACCTGCCCACCCCCGGTGGCCGCAGGACGCTCGGCGGACTCCGGGGCTCCGCGGGCCCCGCGGTGCTCGCGGCGCTCCACCGCCGGCAGCCCGGGCGGCTGCTCGTCGCCCTCGCTCCGGGCCCCCATGAGGCTTCGTCGGCCGAAGCGGACCTCGAGGTCCTGCTCGGGAGCGCGGCCGAGCTGGGTCTGTATCCCCAGAAGGAAGCGCTTCCCTACGAGGAGGCGGAGCCCCACCTGGAGATCGGGGGCTTGCGGGTGGAAGCGGTGGAGGGACTCTTCTCCGGACGGACCCGTCTGCTCGTGACGACGCCCCGCGCGCTCCAAGAGCGCGCGCCGATCCCTGCGGACCTGGCACGGCTGCGACTCACGGTCCGGGCCGGTGGCACGGCCGACCTCGCCGACCTGGCACGCATGCTGGAGGAGCGCGGATTCGAGCGCGTTCCCCTGGTGGAGGAGGTGGGCCAGTTCGCGGTCCGCGGAGGCCTCGTGGACGTGTTCTCGGTCGGCGCCGGCAACCCCGTCCGCATCGAGTTCTGGGGAGACGAAGTCTCCTCGATCCGCCTGTTCGACGTGCTCGACCAGAGGTCCGTGGCCGAGCTGGAGGAGACGCACGTGCTGCCCGTCGACTTCCGGCGGAGCCACGACGACGTCGGCACGGTCTCGCACTCGCTCCTCGAGCTCCTTCCGGCGGACGCGATCGTCGCGGTCCTCGGCGACTGGGACCTGGACGAGGAGCTCCGGCGCACGTGGGCACGGGTCGTGAGCCTCCACGACGACCTGCTGCACTCCGGGGCCGTCGCTCCCCCACCGGACGCCCTCTTCGTGGATCCCGGCGAGGCGGGGGGGATGCTCTCTCGCCTGGCGCTCCTGCATCTTCGCTTCGAGCCGGCCGGGGACGCGGTGCTCGAGACGGCCGATCCACCGGCGATCGAACGGGACATGGGCCGGCTGGACGCCTACCTGCGGGAAGGTGCCGCCCGGGGGCAGGAGACCCTGCTCCTGTGCGACAACGACGGTCAACTCCAGCGCCTGGAGGAGATCCTCGGGGGCGAGCGGCGCATCCCTCCCGGAACCCGC
Source organism: Longimicrobiales bacterium (assembly GCA_046704285.1). Classification (GTDB taxonomy): domain Bacteria; phylum Gemmatimonadota; class Gemmatimonadetes; order Longimicrobiales; family Gaopeijiaceae; genus SZUA-318. The sequence continues at coordinate 2,402 of JBJKSF010000204.1, forward strand.
CTCGGGGTCGGAGCGCTCGCGGGCGGCTTCGAGCTGACGGCCGCCCGACCGGTGCTGAGGGTGGTGAACGACCACGAGATCTTCCGCCGCGCCCGGCGCGTCCGGCGTGCGCGTCACTTCCGTGGGGCCGTCGCCCTGGAGAGCCTGGCCCAGCTCACCCCCGGGGACTTCGTCGTGCACATGGATCACGGGGTGGGCAGGTTCCAGGGCCTGCAGCGGATCGAGGTGGCAGGACAGGAGATCGAGGCCCTGGCCATCGAGTACGCGGGCGGCGAGACCCTGCGCGTGCCCATCTACCGGCTGGACCTCGTTGAGCGCTGGGTCGGCGAGTCCGAGGAGGCCAGGCCTCCCCGCGTGGACCGCATCGGCGGCAAGCGGTGGAAGACCCTGCGCCGCAAGACCGAGAGCGCCATCGAGGAGATGACGGCCGAGCTCCTCGAGTTGTACGCGACCCGCTCGACCACGCCCGGCTACGCGTTCCCGCCCGACACCCGTTGGCAGAAGGAGATGGAGTCCTCCTTCCTCTACGAGGACACGCCCGACCAGAGGTCGGCCGCGGAAGCCGTCAAACAGGACATGCAGTCGGTGCGTCCCATGGACCGGCTCGTGTGCGGCGACGTGGGCTACGGCAAGACGGAGGTCGCCCTGCGCGCCGCGTTCAAGGCGGCTCAGGCCGGCAAGCAGGTGGCCGTGCTCGCCCCCACGACGATCCTGGTGGAGCAGCACCGCCACACGTTCGAAGAGCGCCTCGCGGACTATCCGGTGCGCGTGGGAGCGCTCAGCCGCTTCCGGAGCGGGAAGGAGCAGGCGGCCCTTCTGGCCGGCGTGGCCGAGGGGACGGTCGACATCCTCGTCGGCACGCACCGGCTCCTGTCCGAGGACGTGACGTTCCACGACCTGGGGCTCCTCGTGATCGACGAGGAGCAGCGGTTCGGCGTCGCGCACAAGGAGCGCCTCAAGAAGCTGCGCGCCGGGGTCGACGTCCTGACGCTCACAGCCACCCCCATCCCGCGCACGCTCTACCTGTCCCTGGCGGGCATTCGGGACCTCTCACTCATCCGGACCCCGCCGCGGGACCGCATGCCGATCTTCACGAACGTCCTGCCCTGGACGGACGCGCTCCTGGCCGAGGCGCTCCATCGCGAGCTGGACCGGGGAGGACAGACGTTCTTCCTCCACAACCGGGTGCAGACGATCTACACGGTCGCGGAGAAGGTGCGTGCGCTCGTCCCCGAGGGACGCGTCGGCGTCGCGCACGGACAGATGGCGGCCGCCGAGCTCGACGAGGTCATGCGCGCCTTCATGGAAGGAGACCTCGACGTCCTGGTCTCCTCGTCGATCATCGAGAACGGCCTGGACGTACCCAACGCGAACACGTTGATCGTGGACCGCGCCGACCGGTTCGGACTCTCCGAACTGTACCAGATCCGGGGGCGCGTCGGCCGCTCCGACCGGCGCGCATACTGCTACCTGATCGTGCCCGAGGAGATCGGGGAGGACGCGGAGCGACGCCTACGTGTCCTCGAGCACCACACGGACCTGGGCAGCGGCTATGCCGTGGCCCTGCGCGACCTGGAGCTCCGCGGCGCCGGCAACCTCCTGGGGACCGACCAGTCCGGATTCGCCCAGCAGGTGGGTCTGGACACGTACCTGCGGCTCCTCGAGCAGGCGGTGGAGCGCCTGCGCAGGGGCGGGACCGCCGCCGAGTACCCCGAGCCCGACGTGTCCCTGCCGGGTCCCGCCTACCTCCCCGACGGGTATATTTCGGATTCGAGCCAGAAGCTGCATCTTTACCGGCGCCTGTCCAGGGTGAGGAACCGCGCGGACATCGACGGCCTGCGCCTCGAGCTCGCGGACCGCTTCGGCCCCCTCCCCGATGAAGTGGAACGTCTCCTGGACGCGACGACGCTCCGGCTCCTGGGCCGGACCGTCGGTGTGGAGCGCATCCTGGTCGACGACCGCACGGCGAGGGTGAGCTTCCGTCCGGGCGTGGTACCCAGGATGGCGGTACTGGACGGTCCCCTGCAGGAACGTCAGGTCGAAGTGGAGGTTCGGCGCATCGCTCCTCTGTCCCTCGTGCTCCACCGTCTGGGGATCGGGCCGCTCCCGGAGACCTTGATCATGGCTCTCGACGCTCTGCGCTCCGCCCACTCGAGGACGGAGAGGAAAGCTCCTTCAACGTGACCACACACCCGATGACACTCCTGAAGAGATGGCGGACCCTGCCGATCCTCGTGGCTCTTTCCGTCGCGGCTGCGGGATGCAGCCGCCCGGCTTCCCACCAGGGACTCGTGGCGACGGCGGGCAGCCACAAGCTGACGGTCGACCAGGTGGTTCAGCTCCTGGCCAGCCAACCCAAGATCCCCCTGCAGAAAGACGTGGTCCAAGCGCTGGCAGGACTCTGGGTGGACTACACGCTCCTCGCCACGGACGCCGCTCAGGACTCCACGCTCCGGTTCCTGAACCTCGAGCCGCTGGTCCGCATGCAGCTCGACGAGGAGATGATCGCCCAGTTCAGCGACTCGGCGATCCCCCTCGACACGGCCATCTCGGACACCGAGCTGCACGCGCTGTACGAGCGCCAGGCGCCAGGCGCCCGCCTGCGAGCGAGCCACATCCTGCTCAAGTACCCCGCGCAGGCCACCCAGGCCCAGCGCGACTCCGTGCGCGCTGAGCTCGAGTCCATCCGCAAGCGCGCGCTGGCCGGGGAGTCGTTCGCCGCGCTCGCGCGCAGGTACAGCCAGGACCCGCAGACCGCAGCGAAGGGAGGAGACCTGGGTGAGTTCGGCCGCGGAGACCTGCCGCCGGCGTTGGACAGCGCCGCGTTCTCTCTCAGGCCGGGCCAGATAAGCCAGGTGGTGGAGTCTCCGTACGGCCTCCACATCCTGAAGATCGAGGCGCGCATCGTCCCGCCGTTCGACAGCGTGCGAGCCGGCTTCCGGGCGCAGATCCAACAGCAGAGGGCCTTCAAGGCCGAGTCCACGTTCGTGGCGGGACTGGACAGCGCTGCGGCCCCCCAGGTCGCCAAGGACGCGTCGGCGATGGTGCGCCGCATCGCGTCGGATCCGGTCGAGCAGCTCTCCGCTCGAGCCCGCCAGCAGGCTCTCGCGACGTACAAGGGAGGAGTCTACACGGTGGGCCAGCTCCAGAGCTTCGTCCAGACGCGCAGCGACCAGTGGCGCGCCGGCGTGAACGGGGCCACGGACGCCCAGATCGAGGCCTTCCTGCACAGCATGGTCGAGCGCGAGCTGATGGTGGCCAAGGCGCGTGCGGCCGGGATGGCTCCGTCGCAGGCGAAGGTCGACTCCCTGGTCGAGGCCACGCGCGGCCGCCTCGTCGAGCTGACGGACGAGCTCGGTCTGCTCCACATCGAGCGCACGTCGGGTGAGGCCCTCGCGCCGGCCGTGGACCACGCGGTGGACGCCGTGATGCAGGGGATCGTGGCAGGGACGAAGCAGGTCGTGCCGCTGGGGCCGATCGGGTTCCAGCTCCGCGAGCGCAGCCGAAACACGGCCGTCTACGACCAGGGCGTCTCCGACGCCCTCGCGCGACTGGGACAGGTGCGTGGCCCTGGCGGCGCGCAAACCCCGGCCGGCGGCGACACGGCGGGCTCCACACCCGATTCTCCGGGCCGTTGAGCGGAGGAACCCGATCGCACACGCTGGTTTAGACCACGTGGTTCGTCCCTCGAAGGAAGGCTCCGGTCACCCAGCCATGTCGCTCCGTCGCTTCGTTCTCGTGCCCCTGGCGCTCGCCCTGGTGGCCGCGCCCACCGCGGCCCAGACGCCGTCGTCCGACTCGACGCTGGTCGACAAGGTCGTGGCGGTCGTGGGGGACTCCGTCGTGCTCTTGAGTCAGATCGAAGAGCAGGTGGCGCAGCTGAAGCTGCAGGGGGAACCCGTCCCCACGGATCCTGCCCAGCTGGACACGCTGGAGCATCAGATCCTGAACGACCTGGTCGACAACCTCCTGGTGCTGCGGGCGGCCTCGAAGGACACGATCGTCATGAACGAGATCACGAACGCCCGCGTCCAGCAGGCCACGGACCAGTTGATCCAGAACCGGACGGCCGCGATCGGCGGGCCGGAGGCCATGCAGCAGGCACTCCGGAAGGAGGGCATGACGCTCGCGGAGTTCCGCACGTACATCGCCAGCATGATCCGCCAGCGCCAGATCACGGGTGCGTACCTGCAGCAGCAGCTGCAGAACGCCCCCCCGGTCGAGGTCACGGACGCGGACCTCCACGCGGCGTTCCAGCAGGAGAGCGCGCAGCTCGGCCAGCGCCCGAAGCAGGTGAGCCTGAGCCAGGTGGTCATCGCGCCCGAAGCTTCCGACACGGCCCAGGCCCGGGCCAAGGCGCTCGCGGAGTCGCTGCTCAAGCGCATCCGCAACGGCGAGAAGTTCTCGGAGCTCGCCAAGCGGTACTCCGAGGATCCGGGGAGCGCACCGCTCGGGGGATACTTGGGATGGGTGAAGCGCGGGCGCACGGTGAAGGCGTTCGAGGACGCCGCGTTCAGCCTCCTGCCCGGACAAGTCAGCAACGTCGTCAAGACGCGCTTCGGCTACCACATCATCAAGGTCGAGCACCGGCGCCCGGGGGAGGTCGAGGCGCGCCACATCCTCATCATCCCGAAGATCCATGAGGCCGACGTCGAGCGGGCCCGGAGCCTCGCGATGGAGGTGCTCGCGAAGGCCCGGGCAGACTCGTCCATGCAGAAGCTCTACGACGAGTACGGCGACCCACTCACGCCCGACTCGATGACCGTTCCCTTCACCCAGATCGACTCGCTGCCGCCGGCGTACGGCGCCTTGCGCACCGCGGAGCAGGGCGAGGTCGTCGGTCCGCTCGAGTACAACGCGTCGGGGCGGGGGAGTCCGTCGCCGACCGACACGCGCTTCGCGATCGTCAAGGTGACGAAGATCCGGGAGGCCGGCGCCTATACGTTCGACGAGATGAAGAGCCAGCTGGCCCAGACGCTGCAGCAGCAGAAGCAGACTGAGCAGATCATCGCGGACCTGCGAAGAAAGACGTACATCAAGATCCTCATGTAGCGCACCGGACCGCCCTCCTGGAGGAGCGTTGCTCTCCGTCGCCGTGACCCTGGGAGACCCCCGAGGCATCGGGCCCGAGGTGGCCTCCCGCGCGCTCGCCGTGTGGCGGGCCGAGGAGCCGGAGCCCCGCGTCGTGCTGGTCGGGCCGTCGGAGCTCCATGCCGCGGCGGGCGGCACGTCGTACCTCGACGTGGGCCCCTGGAACGGAACCGACGAAGGGGCGGGGCGGGTCTCGGCGCAGGCGCTGGTCCGGGCCGTGGACCTGGCGCTGGCGGGCCAGGTCCAGGCGATCGTGACCGCGCCGGTGCACAAGCCGGCCCTGCGCGCCGCAGGCTGGGACGTCCCGGGCCAGACGGAGATGCTCGGGCGCCTGTCGGGGAGCCCCCGCGTCGGCATGCTCATGGCGGCGGAGCGGACGGCGCTCGGGCCGCCCCTGCGCGTCCTGCTCGCCACGACGCACCTGCCGCTTCGCGACGTGCCCGGCCGGCTCACCGCCGACCTCCTCGTGGAGCAGGCGGCCCTCCTCTCGGGCGCGCTCGCGAGCGACTGGGGCATCGAGGCTCCTCGCCTCGCCCTCTGCTCGCTCAACCCGCACGCCTCGGACCTGGGGCTGTTCGGAGACGAGGAAGAGCGGGTGTACGGGCCGGCCCTGGCGCGCTTGCGCGCGCACGGCGTCGCGGCCGAGGGGCCGATCCCGGCCGACACGGTCTTCAAGCGCGCGCTCGCCGGGGAGTTCGCCGCCGTCGTGGCCCCCTACCACGACGTCGGTATGGCGGCCTTCAAGACCGTCTCCTTCGGGGCGGGAGTCAACGTGACGCTGGGGCTGCCGTTCGTGCGCACCTCGCCGGACCACGGCACCGCCTTCGATCTCGCGGGACGCGACGCCGCGGATCCGTCGTCGATGCTGGAGGCGCTCCGTCTGGCTTGCCGCCTCGCCTCTGCCCGCTTTGACACCAGTCTGGCGCGGGGATAGTGTTGTGACCCGGCGCCAACGGCGGACCGTCCGCGTCACGCCCGTACCCTCTGCTCACCCGGTCCGGTGATCAAGCTCACCAACGTCTCTCGCGAGTACCCGAAGCGCGGATATGTGCTCCGGGACGTCTCGTTCGGCCTGGGCAAGGGCGAGTTCGCGTTTCTCACGGGCCACTCCGGCGCGGGCAAGTCGACCGTCCTGCGACTGATCCACATGGCCGATCGTCCCACGTCGGGCGAGATCCTCGTGAGCGGCTACTCCTCGGCTCGCGTCTCGAGCCGGGATCTGTGGAAGGTCCGCCGCCGGGTAGGCTTCGTCTTCCAGGACTTCCGGCTCCTGCCGGGACGGACGGCCCAGGAGAACGTCGAGTTCGCCCTCGAGGTCACCGGAGCCTCGGGCCGCGCGATCCAGGCCCGGTCCCAGCGGCTCCTCTCCCAGGTCGGGCTCTCCTCCAAGTCCGGGGCTCTCGTGCACGAGCTGTCCGGAGGCGAGCAGCAGCGCGTGGCCATCGCGCGCGCGCTGGCGAACGAGCCGGTCGTGCTCCTCGCCGACGAGCCCACCGGCAACCTCGACGTGCGGGCGACCCGGGGCATCCTGGAGATCTTCCGGGACATCCACGCGCGCGGCACGGCCGTGCTCGTGGCCACGCACGACCTGGATCTCGTGCGCGGCTACTCGCACGCGCGCGTCCTGGAGCTTGATCAGGGGCACCTCGTGTACGACTCGGCGGCGGCGTAAGAGGAGACCGGCATGTATGCGCTCCGCGAGGCCATCGCCGCCTTCCGTCGAGCTCCGCTCCTCACCGGGCTGTCCTCCGCCATGGTCGGGCTCGCGCTCTTCGTCGTCGGGCTGTTCGGGCTGGCCACGTACAACCTCCGGCTCGCGCTCGCGTCCGTGGAGCAGAAGGTGCAGGTCGTCGCGTACGTCCGCGACGACGCCGTGCAGAGCGAGATCGACTCGGCGCGAAGCCAGCTCGCCGCCATGCCCGAAGTGAGCGCGGTGCATTTCGTCTCGAAGCGCCAGGCGCTGGAGCAGGCCATGAAGGACCTGCCGGAGTTCCGGGATCTGTTCGCCGGACTGGACGAGAACCCCCTGCCCCGATCGCTCGAGGTGGAGCTGCGCCCAGGCTCGCGCACCAGGGAGGCGGTGGAGCGAGTCTCGAAGGCTGCGTCGGCGTATCCGTTCATCGAGGACGTCCGGTACGGCCGAGAGTGGGTGGACAAACTCTTCACGCTCCGCAGAGTCGGAGCCGTGACGACCGTCGTCCTGGGAGGAGCGTTCGCGATGGTGGCGGCGCTCATCATCGGCACGGCGCTGCGCATCGCCATCTTCGCCCGTCGCGAGGAGATCCACGTGATGCGACTCGTCGGCGCGAAGAACGGATTCATACGCAGGCCGTTCCTGATCGAGGGCGCCATCGCCGGCTTCCTGGGAGGCCTTCTGGCCTGGCTGCTCACGTACGGGACGTATCGGGCGCTGTACGCCTACCTGTTCGCGCTCGCGTGGATCCCGTCCAGCTGGATTCTCTTCGGGGTGCTCGTCGCGATCGCGTTCGGAGGGCTGTCGAGCGCCTTCGCGATCCGGAGGCACCTGAAGGAGGTGTGAGGGCGTGCGCCGCCCGGGTCCGTGGCTCGCCCTCGCTCTGGTCCTCTGGCCCGCCGTGGCGTCCGCCCAGCAGCAGGACCTGGGCAGGCAGATCCTGGACAGCCAGCGACGTCTGGAGCAGATCAAGACCGAGCGCCAGAGGCTGGAGCAGCAGATGGCGGGCGCCCAGGCCCACGTGCAGACCGCGTCGGCCGAGCTCGCGAACATCGAACAGCAGCTCTCGGCGTCGCGTGCGATCATGGCGGAGCTGCGGATCGAGAGCGACGCCGTCTCCCAGGAGGTCGAGGGGACGACGAAGGCGCTGATGGACACACGGGAGCACCTCGCCGACGCCAAGGCGATCCTCGACCGGCGCATGCGCGACATCTACGAGATGGGCCCGCTGTACACGATGAGGGTGCTGCTGGGGGCGACCTCCTTCACCGACCTCATCAACCGCTACCGATACCTGAAGCGCATCGCCACGTTCGACAAGGCGCTCGTGGACCGGGTGACGCAGCTCCAGGACAGCCTCGTCCAGCAGTCCGGCCAGCTCCAGAAGCGCATGGCGGACCTCGGCACGCTGCGCCAGAGCCATCAGGTCGAGCTCGCCAGGCTTCGAATGGTGGAAGCGGACCGGCAGTCGATCCTGGCCAACTATCGCTCGCGCGTGCAGAGCACGCAGACGCAGATCGAGCGGCTCCGATCCGACCAGGAGCACATGAGCACGCTCCTCGCCGATCTCGAGCGCCGCCGCGAGGAGGAAGCGAGGGCCGCCAGGGCCCCCTCGGGGGGCGCGACGCTGTCGCCCGCCCTCGAAGGCGACCTTCCCTGGCCGGTGGACGGCAGGGTGATCTACCGGTTCGGGCGGGACGTGGGCCCCAACGGCACGATCCTGCGGTGGAACGGGATCGGCATCGCGGCGCCCGTCGGCACGCCGGTACGAGCCGTCCGGGCGGGCCGCGTGGTTCTGGCCGGCCCCTTCGAGGGCTACGGGCCCACGGTGGTCGTGAGCCACGGAGCGGGCTACTACACGATCTACCTCTACCTCCAGGACATCGGGGTCGTGCAGGGCCACGAGGTGAAGGCCGGTCAGGTGGTCGGCACGGTCGGCGGGGCCGCGACTCCGGAAGGACCCCACATCGAGTTCCAGATCCGGGTGCCCGGGAAGGGAGGCGGACCTCCGCAGGCCGAGAACCCTCTCGAATGGCTGCGGGCGAGGGCGCGCGAGCCATGAGCCTGCACGCGCTCGCGGGACACGGAGATCTCCGGCGCACCCTGGCGCGCGCCCGGCTCGAGGGAGGCATCCCATCCGCGCTGCTGCTCCACGGCTCGCACGGAATCGGGAAGCAGCGGCTCGCCCTGTGGACCGGCCAGCTGCTGCTGTGCGAAGCCCCGTCCGCGGACGGTCCGTGCGGCACCTGCCGCGCGTGCCGCCTGGCGCTGAACCTCGAGCACCCGGATCTGCACCTGTACGTTCCGCTCGTGCGACCGAAGGGGGTGAGTGGCGACCGCCTGGCCGACGCCCTGGAGTCGGCGCGCGCCGAGGCGTTGGCCGAGCTGCGCCTCAACCCTCTGCGCCCGGGCCCGTCGGACGAAGTGCGTGGGCTGTACCTGGGCTCGGTCCAGCGGATCCGTCGCAGGGCGCACATGAAGCCCACCATGTCCTCCATCCAGGTCTTCATCGTGGCCGAATCCGAGTTCCTGGTCCCCCAGGAGTCGAGCCCGGAGGCAGCCAACGCTCTGCTGAAGCTCCTCGAGGAGCCCCCCGCGGGCACGTCGTTCATCCTCACCTCGAGCGAGCCCGGCCGGCTGCCCTCCACGATCCGGTCCCGCACCGTGCCTCTGCATCTCAGCCCCCTGCGCGACGAAGAGGTCTCGGCGTTCCTGTGCTCGGTGGCCGGCGTGGCGCCGGACGCGGCACGCCGCGCGGCCCAGCTCTCCCAGGGCTCGATCGGCCGCGCCCTCGGGTTCCTCCAGGACGGGGACGGCCCCGGCCCACTGGAGGCGCTGCGGCAACGGGCGCTCGACCTGGTGGAGGCGGGCCTCCTGGGTGGTGCGGCGGCCGGTTACGCGGCAGCGCTGTCGTTCCAGTCCGCGGGAGGCCGCGCGCTGACGGACCTGCTCTCCTTCGTGGCGGGCTGCCTCAGGGACGTGGCGGCGGTGGCTGCCGACGCCGAGGACAGGGTCGTGGACCACGCCGAGCTGCCCAGGCTCCGGAAGCTGGTGGAGCGATCCGGGGTCACGGCTGCGGGAGTCGCCGACGTGCTCCCGGCGCTCGAGGAGTGCGGCGAGATGGCCCGTGGAAACGTGAACCCCCAGCTGATCTTCGCGGAGCTCCTGCGGCGCCTGCGCGGGATGCGCCCCTCGCCGCACGCCGAGGTGTCCCGATGAACGAAGAAGCGCCCGCGAAGCTGTCCCACGTGGACGACCGGGGGCGGCCCCGCATGGTAGATGTCTCGGACAAGGAGGTGACGGTCCGATCTGCCCGTGCGGAGGGCCGGATCCTCACGGCGCCGGCCACCGTGGAGCGCCTCGGAGCCGGGCCCTCGGCCAAAGGCCGTGTGCTCGAGGTCGCCGAGCTCGCCGGCATCATGGCCGCCAAACGCACGAGCGAGCTGATCCCCCTCTGCCACGTCCTGGCAGGCGCGACCGTTCGGGTCGAGTTGGAGATCGATCCTTCCCTACCGGGTGTCGTCGCCCGGTCCGAGGCCGTGGTCGCCGACCGCACCGGCGTGGAGATGGAGGCGCTGACGGCGGTGGCCGTGGCGCTCCTGACGGTCTACGACATGCTCAAGTCGGTGGATCGGAGCATGCGGATCGACGGAGTGCGCCTGCTGTCCAAGGAAGGTGGGCGGTCGGGGAGGTGGACCGCCGACGGCTGAGGCCGGGCGGTGCGCGCCCGGATCGTCCCACGAGCGCGGCGACGTCCGGCCCCTACCGGACGCCCCTACGGGCGCGGGACCACAGCCGGGCGCGCGCGCTGGGCGCCACGGGCACGATCAGCGTCTGCCCGATCTGCAGGAATCTGGGTCGCACTCGGGGATTGGCCGCTTCCAGATCGCGCAGCGGGATGTGGTACTCGCGCGCGATGCGGGTCAGGTTCTCCCCCCGGCGCACGCGGTGATGGACGAACGTGACCCGCTCGTCGGGAGGGATCTTCGCGTAGTTCTCCTCGAAGATCCGCCCCCTTCCGGCGGGAACGCGCAGGAAGGTTCGGCGCCCCGGCGGTGTGATGCCCTGGACGATCTCCGGGTTGAGGCGCAGGATCTCGCTCTCGGGGACGCCGGCGGCCCTCGCGACCACGTCCAGGGTGGTCGCGTCGGGAACCGACACACGGTCGAAGGCGAATCCCGCCGTCGAGTCCGGAGGATCGATCCCGTAGCGCTCCGGGTGCTGGGCCACCTTGGCCGCCGCGAAGAACTTGGGCACGAACTCCCGCGTCTCCAGCGGGAAGTGGAAGCGCAACCGCCAGTACAGGGCGTCCGTGCGCGGCTCCAGCGGCGCCCGTCGATTCAGGACGTCCTCCACCAGGGCCGGGCCGGCATTGTACGCCGCCAGCGTCAGGAGCCAGGACCCGAACTCGTCGTGGAGTCGGCTGAGGAAGTCGACCGCCGCCTCGGTGGACTTGAACGGGTTGCGTCGCTCGTCGAGGAGGGGAGAGACCCGCAGGCCCAGCCCCCGCGCCGTCGGCGCCATGAGCTGCCACATGCCCGTCGCCGCGACCGGGCTCACGGCCCGGGGGCTGTAGCCGCTCTCGACGATCGGAAGATATCGCAGGGACAGCGGCATGCCCCGCTCCTTCAAGGCCGAATCCACGGCGCTCTGGAACCAGTTCATGCGCCGCAGGTAGTCCGCGAACCAGGGAGTGTCCTTCCAGATCTGCACCCAATGCGCTACCTGCCTCTCGAACGACGGATTCCGCGTGAGGGGGGAGCTCAGGATGCGGTCCGGCGGCAGGCGACGGGGGGGAGGAATGAGGACAACGGGGGCAGGCGCCACGCGGACCTCGAGGCGTGAAGCCGGCACCACGGGCGGTGGAATGGGTGGAGGAGCCACGAGATCGGGACCACCGACGCATGCCGCGACCACCGACGCGATCAGGCCCGCCCCCGCCGCCCACCGCCACCGCATGGTCCGGTCTCCCTAGGCCGCGAGAAGCTCGTCCACGGCCGCCAGCAGGCGCGCGACGTTCTCGTGTGTCGCGCCGGCCCCCATCATGCCGATGCGCCAGATCTTGCCCTTCGCCGGACCCAGGCCGCCGCCCACCTCGATGTCGTACCGCTCCAGGAGCGCGTTGCGCAGGGGAGCCTCGGCGCGCCCGCCCGGGAGGGCGGCCGCCGTCAGCTCGGGCAGGCGATATCCCTCTTGAGCGAACATCCCGAAGCCCCTCTCGACCAACGCGGCCTGCAGGGCGCCGCCCACCTCCTGATGCCGCCGGAATCTCTTCTCGAGGCCTTCCTCCTCCACGATCACGAGACCTTCGTGCAGCGCGTACATCATGTTGATGGGCGCCGTGTGGTGGTAACGGCGCTCTGACTCCTTCCCCACGTAGTCCGCCAGGAGGCCCGCATCGAGGTACCAGCTCTGAGCAGGCCGCGTGCGCCCGCGTACCCGCTCGACCGCGCGCGCTGAGAAGGTGATGGGCGCGAGGCCGGGCGGCACACCCAGGCATTTCTGCGTCCCCGAATAGCACACGTCCACGTGGTTCGCGTCGGCGTCCACCGGAATACCGCCGAGCGACGTAACGGCGTCGACGAGGAAGAGCGTCTCCGAGCCGGCCAGCGCCTCTCCCACCTCCGCGAGGGGCTGCCTCACGCCCGTCGACGTCTCCGCGTGGATCAGGGTCAGGACCCGGGCGTGCGGGTGGGCGCGATGGGCCTCGATCATCCTCTCCGGCTCGAGGATCCGGCCCCACTCCCCCTCTACGGTCACGACGTGGGCGCCCATGCGACGGGCCATCTCCGCCATGCGGGTGCCGAAGGCGCCGTTGACGCCCACGATCGCCGTGTCGCCGGGCTCGAGCACGTTGGCCAGCGCCGCCTCCTGGGCGGCGGAGCCGGTGCCGGACACCGGGAAGGTGAGCGCGTTGCGCGTCCCGAACACGTGGCGAAGCCGTTCGTTCACGTCGTCCATGACCGCCAGGAACTGGGGATCGAGGTGCCCGACCGTCGGGCGCGCCAACGCCTGCAAGATCCGGTCCGAGACCGGGGAGGGACCCGGACCGAGCAGGAGCCGAGGGCGGATCGGGAACGGACTGGAGGTCATGTCGCTCACATCCGGTAGTTCGGGGCTTCTCTTGTGATCGTCACGTCGTGGGGATGCGATTCGCGGAGGCCTCCCTGCGTGACGCGGCAGAAGCGGGCCTCGGATCGCAGCGCCCCGAGGGTGGCGGCGCCGCAGTAGCCCATCCCGCTGCGCACCCCCCCGACCAGCTGGTACAAAGTATCCGACACCGGACCTTTGTACGGCACGCGGGCCTCGATGCCTTCGGGAACGAGCTTGCGCGCCTCGGTCTCCCCCTCCTGGAAGTAGCGGTCGGCCGAGCCCTCTTCCATCGCCGACAGGGAGCCCATGCCGCGCACGGTCTTGAAGCGGCGCCCCTCGAGCAGGAAGCTCTCGCCTGGAGACTCGTCGGTTCCGGCCAGGATCGAGCCCATCATCACGGACTCGGCCCCAGCGGCCAGAGCCTTCACGATGTCACCGGAGTAACGCACGCCCCCGTCCGCGATCACCGGAAGCTCGCCCGCGACCCCGTCGACGGAGTCCATGATAGCCGTGAGCTGCGGCAACCCCACCCCGGTCACGACGCGGGTCGTGCAGATGGATCCCGGACCGACGCCCACCTTCACGCCATCCACGCCCCGCTCGGCGAGAGCGCGCGCTCCCTCGGCCGTTCCGACGTTGCCACCGACGATCTGCACGTCCGGAAAGCGCTCCCGCACCGTGCTCACGGCCTGCAACACCCCTTCGGAGTGGCCGTGTGCGGTGTCGATGACGAGGACGTCGACGCCGGCCTGCACGAGGAGGTCGGCACGCTCCAGGTCCGCCTTCGAGGCTCCGACCGCTGCCCCGACCCGAAGGCGCCCGTGTCGATCCTTGCATGCGTTCGGGTAGCGGCGGCGCTTGAAGATGTCCTTGACGGTGATGAGGCCCTTCAGCAGACCCGCCTCGTCCACGACGGGCAGCTTCTCGATGCGGTGCTCGTGGAGGATCTTCTCCGCCTCCTCCAGGGTGGTCCCCACCGGAACGGTCACGAGGTTCTCGGACGTCATCACGCCCCGGATCTCCTGGTCGAGGTCGGTCTCGAACTGGAGGTCACGGTTCGTGATGATCCCGATCAGGTGCCCGTCCTCCTCCACGATCGGCACCCCGCTGATGGAGAAGCTCGTCATCAGGCGGTGGGCATCGCGGAGCGTGGCGTCGGGAGCGAGCGTGATCGGGTTGAGGATCATGCCGCTCTCCGACCGCTTCACGCGGTCGACCTCTTCGGCCTGCCGCTCGGGGGAGAGGTTCTTGTGGATGATCCCGATGCCTCCCTCGCGTGCCATCTGGATCGCCATGCGCGATTCCGTCACCGTGTCCATCGCGGCGGAGACGAGGGGGATCTGCAGCGCGATGTCGCGCGTGATGCGGGAGGACACGTCCGTCTCCCGTGGGTGGACGAGAGAGTGCGCAGGCACGAGGAGCACGTCGTCGAACGTGAGCGCTTCCCCGAGGATCGCCTCCCTGCGGCTCGTGCGACGGACCATCGGCGGGACTGTCCCGTGTTCGAGGATTCGACCGTCCTATACGTGAAGCGCCCGCCCCCCGGGACACCGCGCGGCGGCGGGTCGGAGAGGCGGGCGCTCCCTCGGTCGATGAGGCCTGAGTCTATGCATGGGAGAGGATATCCGATGAGCCTCCGACGTGTCAACCGGGCCCAGGAGGCCCGGGACCCCGGCCCTTCGCTCGTTCGGCTGAGGGGCCCTCGTCCGCGGACCGGGACCCCGGCCCGTCCCCCTCCTCCTCCCGCTCGGGCACGTCCGACCCCTCGCTCGAGGACGTCTGCTCCGCGACCGCGTTCAGGTCGGCCAGGATGCGTCGGCCCGCGGACGAGACGCTCGACAGGACCCGGTCGGCCGCGGAGATGAGCTGGAACGCTTCCCGGATCGTGCCGGGGCTCACGGCCTTCCTGCGGAGCTTGTCCTCGAGACCCTCCGCGAACCGCTGCAGGCCGGTGCTCTCCGCCACGCCCGCGTCGGCGTACTTCGACTCGAGGAACTCGATGAAGTCCAGCACCTGATAGATCTGCTCGTCCGGCAGGCTCTCGATCTTGCGCAGGAGCCTCTGCCTGAGGACGTCGTGCATAGGAGCTATGCCTCCCCTTCGGCGTACTTGGCCTTCAGCCTCGCGACGACCGCCGGGTCCGCGAGGGTCGTCGTGTCTCCGACCGCCCTTCCCTCCGCGATGTCGCGCAGCAGCCGTCGCATGATCTTGCCGGATCGGGTCTTCGGCAGGTCGGCCGTGAAGACCACGAACTCCGGCCGGGCGATCGAGCCGATCTTGGTGGCCACGTGCTCGCGCAGCTCGTGCATCAGGGCGTCGGTCGGCTCGAAGCCCTCCCTGAGCGTCACGAACGCGGCGATCGCCTGCCCCTTGATGTCGTGGGCCTTGCCGACCACGGCGGACTCCGCCACGGCCCGGTGGTCCACCAGCGCGCTCTCGACCTCCATGGTGCCGATCCTGTGCCCGGCCACGTTCAGCACGTCGTCGACCCTGCCGAGGATCCAGAAGTTGCCGTCCTCGTCCCGCTTGGCCCCGTCACCCGCGAAGTAGAGCCCATCCCACTTCGACCAGTACGTCGCGCGGTATCGGTCGTCATCCCCCCACACCGTGCGCAGCATCGACGGCCAGGGAGCGGTGAGGGCGAGATAGCCGGCGTCGGTCGCCCGGCCCGAGTCGTCGAGGATCGCCGCCTGGACGCCCGGGAACGGATGGGTCGCCGTGCCCGGGCGCGTCTCGGTGATCCCCGGCAGCGGCGTGATCATGATCGCGCCCGTCTCCGTCTGCCACCAAGTGTCGACGATGGGACAGCGCTCGCCACCGATGACCCGGTGATACCACATCCAGGCCTCGGGGTTGATCGGCTCACCCACCGTCCCGAGCAGCCGCAGCCCCGAGAGGTCGTACTTCGTCGGCCACTGCTCGCCCCAGCGCATGAAGGCCCGGATCGCCGTGGGTGCCGTGTAGAGGACCGTGACCCCGTATTTCTCGCAGAGCCGCCAGAACCGCCCCCTGTCCGGCGTGTCCGGTGCGCCCTCGTACATCAGCACCGTCGCACCGTTGGCCAGCGGCCCGTAGACGATGTAGCTGTGGCCCGTGACCCACCCGACATCGGCCGTGCACCAGTAAACGTCCTCGTCGTGCAGGTCGAACACGGCCTTGGTCGTGGCGTAGACCTGGGTCAGGTATCCGCCCGTGGTGTGCACGACCCCCTTCGGCTTCCCCGTCGTGCCCGACGTGTAGAGGATGTACAGGACGTCCTCCGCGTCCATCGCCTCCGCGGGGCAGTCGTCGGAGGCAGGCTCCACGAGCTCGTGATACCAGTGGTCGCGGCCCTTCCGCATGGGCGCCTCGACGTGCTCCGAGAGCTCGCCGCCGCGCCTCACCACGACGACGTGCTCCACCGTGGGGGATCGCTCCAGCGCTTCGTCGGCGTTCTGCTTGAGGGAGACGATCTGGCCGCGTCGCCACCCACCGTCGGCCGTCACGAGCACCTTGGCCCCGGCGTCGTTGTTGCGGTCGGCCAGCGATTCGGGGCTGAACCCACCGAAGACGACGGAATGGATGGCGCCGATGCGTGCGCAGGCGAGCATCGCGACCGCGGCCTCCGGGATCATGGGGAGGTAGATCGCCACCCGATCACCCTTCCCCACCCCCAGGCCCTTCAAGACATTCGCGAACCTGGAGACCTCCCGGTGGAGCTCCGCATACGTGTACGCGCGCGTGTCGCCCGGCTCCCCTTCCCAGAGCAGCGCGACCTTGTCGCGCCGCGGGCCGTTCAGGTGACGGTCGAGACAGTTGTGCGCGACGTTGAGCTTGCCTCCCACGAACCACTGCGCGTGGGGCGGCTTCCAGTCCAGCACGCGCTTCCAGGGCTGGAACCAGTCCAACTCCCCGGCCCATCGCGCCCAATAGGCCTCCCGGTCCCCCGTCGCTCGCTCGTAGACCTCGGGGTCCCGGATCACCGCGTTCCGGGAGAACTCCACCGGGGGGCCGAACCGGCGCTCCTCGCTCAGCAAGGCGTCGAGCTTTCCGCTGTTTCCTCGTGGTGCACTCATGGGCAGGATCCTCCCTCGTAGGGATGGGGCACGAGCTCCCGCGCAACCGAACCGCGTTCCGGCCCGCACCATGCAATACCCGGTCGGGTCGAGCGCGGCAAGCGTCCATACCGCCGTACCCCGCGGAGCGCGCCTGGGTGCGCGCGAATCTCCCGTCGCGACGGGGCCTGCGGGGGGCCACGGGACGGGCGCGGCATCGAAGCGGGCGTCGCGGGGTAGCAGCACGCCCGTGCGCAGGCGTTTCCCGAACGTGGAATCCGGGTTGACACGCGTTGCGCAGGTTCTTTAACGTGAATGAGTTTCGACGCTCGGCGGCGGATCCGAAACATCGGGAGATTCTCCATGCAGACACAAACCGAGGAGTTTGTTCTCCGAGAGGCGCTCGAGGCCGGAGGCCAGCGCTTCACGGAGCAGCGCGCCGCCGTCTACCGGTTCCTCGCTTCGACGGATATGCACCCCACGGCGGACGAGGTCTTCTCGGCCGTGCGCCGCCACCTCCCTGGTATCTCGCTCGCTACGGTCTACAAGAGCCTCGAGACCCTCGTGGGATGCGGGTTGGCCATCAAGCTCACGTATGGTGACGGCTCGGCCCGCTACGATGGCCGGACCGATCCGCACCACCACGCGCGCTGCCTGGCGTGCGGCAAGGTGATCGACATCGCCGGCCGCGTCCCGCTCGAGGAGCTCGAGGCGCTGCGCGCCCGGGTGGACGGCTTCACGGTCATAGGCTATCGCCTTGAGCTCTCGGGCTACTGCTCCGAGTGCGCGCCCGCGGCGGTCGCGGAGATGGCCTCGGCCTGAGTCAGCACGTTGTCCGACGGGTGCGAGCCCTCATGACGGGGACGCGTGCCCCGGACCCCCCTCGTGGGTTCCGGGGCACCTTCACGAGCGCTCCCGACGCGAGGGATGAGTTCGCCGTCGCCTCGGGCCCCTTCCGCATCCGGCCGCTGGCGGTGGCCCGCCCGGAGGATGCCGACGATCTGTGCCTTCTGGTCCGCTGGGCGGCGGAGGAAGGGCAGGCGCTGGTGCCTCGGGGGGCCGGAACCGGCATGCCCGCGGGCAACGTCGGACCGGGGATCTCGGTGGACCTCCGCCACTGGCGACGGATGGAGCCGCTCCGCGCCGGGGAAGGGCTTGCGCGGGTCCAGCCCGGCGTTGTAGCGGACCGCGTCCAGGAGGAAGCGCTGCGCGCCGGGTGCTTCCTCCCTTGCCTGCCGTCCTCGTCCGATCGAGCCAGCATCGGAGGCATGGTCGCCAACAACGCGGCGGGCGCCCGCACGTTCCGCTACGGGGCCACGCGGAGCTGGGTGGAGGCGCTCGAGGTCGTCACCCCCGCGGGAGACTGCATCCGGCTGCAGCGGGATGCAGTCCCACCGAGGTCGTATGCTGACCTCCACGCGGAGCTCCTGGCCGAGTTGGGCGCGCATCCGCGCGGTTGGCCCTCCGTGCGCAAGAACGCATCGGGATACGCGCTGGATCGTTTCCTCCCCGGGGGCGACCCTGTCTCACTGTTCGTGGGCAGCGAGGGCACCCTCGGATTCGTGACCGAAATCGAGATCCGGCTCGCGCCCCTACCCACGAGCAGAATCCTCGCGCTGGTCCCCGTACCGGATCTCGAAGCGCTGGTCCCGGCCGTCGAGGCAGCCCGGCAGTCGAATGCGTCGGCGTGCGAGTTCTTCGGCCGGAGCTTCATCGAGGTCGCCGACCTGGCCTCGGACCCCCGCACCGAGGGGCTGGCCCGTGAGGCCGCGGCACTCCTGCTCGTGGAGATGGACGGCGCGCCCGAGGAGGCGCGGAGCGCTCTCGAGGCCCTGCGCACCGCGGTGCGCCCCTTCGCTCCGTCGATCCACGAGGTCAGCGAGGAGACCGAGCGCGCGGAACTGTGGCGCATCCGGCACGCCGCCAGCCCCGTCGTCGCAGCCCGGTCGTCGCACGGGCTGGTGTCCATGCAGTTCATCGAGGACTCGGTCGTGCCCCCGAGCGGCCTCCCCGACTATCTTCGGAGCTTGGACGAGATCCTCCGGCGCGAGGAGACGGAAGGCGTGGTGTTCGGGCATGCAGGCGACGGCAACGTCCACGTGAACCCGCTCATCGACGTCCGGCGCTCGGACTGGCGGGAGCGCGTGGCGCGCATCCTGGAATCGACGGTCGATCTGGTGGCGAGCCTGGGCGGCACGCTCAGCGGAGAGCACGGCGACGGCCGCCTGCGCGGCACCTTCCACGACCGCATCTGGGGAACGGCCTTCGCCGGCGCCTTCCGGAGCGTCAAGTCCCGCCTCGACCCGGGCGGGATCATGAACCCCGGCGTGATCGTCGCGCTCCCCGGCCAGGATCCGCTGGAAGGGCTTTCCCCGTTGGGCGGCCGGCGATGATGCGAGGCCTCGCGCGGGCCCCCCGGTGGGTGACGTTTCTCGTCGCCGGAAGCCTCGGTGCCGCTCCGCTCCACCATGGCGGTCGATCCTCCCGATCGTCCGACGTGCGGCGTCTGGACGCGGAGCTCAGCGGCCTTCTCTCCAGGTATCACTGGCGCTCCGCACGATACAGCGTCCTGGTGGTGTCGCTCGACACAGGCGACACCCTCTTCGCGCATTGGCCCGATTCGCTCGTGGCGCCCGCCTCGAACCTGAAGCTCCTGACGACGGCCGCCGCGCTCGAGCGCCTCGGGCCCGACTACCGGTTCCGGACGTACCTGCTCACGAACGGGACGGTGCAGGACGGGGTCCTGGACGGAGACCTGATCCTGTACGGGACCGGTGATCCTGGCATCTCCGACCGCTTCTACGACTCGAAGACGAAGGTGTTCGAGGAGCTCGTGGACCAGCTCGAGGCCCGGGGTATCCACCGGGTCGCAGGCGATCTGGTGGCGGATGCGTCGTATCTCCCCGGCCCCCTGCGTCCCGCCGGGTGGGACCCGCGCGACCTCAACGACTACTTCACGGCGGCAGTCTCGGCCCTCTCCTTCAACGAGAACGTGGTGTCGTTCCGCGTGGAGGCAGCGGCGCGGGCGGGAGCGCCACCCATCGTCCAGACGATTCCGGATCACTCCGGGCTCCGGATCCAGAACGACGCCCTGACCGTCGAGGGTCGGGCCGTGCCGAGGCTCGCGATCGTGAGGGCCGATCCCTCCGATCCGATTCTCGTCGAGGGGCGCATCCGAGTCGGCGCGCGCGACGTCTGGCGCCAGCTGACCGTACCGGATCCGGCCGCCTTCACGCTGTCGGTGTTCCGCAGCGTCCTGAACGCACGAGGAATCCAGGTCGAGGGACGCGATCGCCTCGTCGAGAAGCCCTCGGAGTCGCTCGTGAGCGGCCGGAGGATCGTGGCGCCGGCATCCGGGCGAGCCCTGCCCCGCGTGCGGATCCTGGCCACCCACGTGTCACCGCCCCTCCTCGACTACCTCACGGTGGTCAACAAGCACAGCAACAACTTCTTCGCGGAGTCGGTGTTCCGTACCCTGGGCCGCGTGACGCTCGGCGACGGCTCGCCGGAGGCGTGCGCGCGTGCGGTCGCGTCGACCCTGCAGGCACTGGGCGTGTCGACCGACGGCGTGGTGCAGCTGGACGGGAGCGGGCTCTCGCCGGGAAACCGCGTCAGCGCCTCGATCCTCGTGAGCCTCCTCACCCACGTGGCCGCCACGCCGCTGTGGAGCGACTTCTGGTCGACCCTGCCCGAAGCCGGCCGCCGGAGCGGCCTGTCCAGGATGTACCACACCGCGGCCGCAGGGAACCTGCGGGCCAAGACCGGGACGCTCGAGCACGTGTCGGCTCTCAGCGGAATGGTGCGCACGGCCGACGGCGAGCGGCTCGTGTTCTCCATCCTGGTGAACGGCACGCCCTCGATGTTCCGCGCCAAGCAGGTGGAGAACAGGATCGGAGCTCGTCTCGCGTCGTTCCGCGACGGCTTCCAGCCTTCGCCGCGCGTGGCCGCCGCGACGCGGGTTCACATCCCCTACCAGGACACCACGGCGGGCCCGCTCCGCCACCGTGTGCGGCCCGGTGAGAGCTTCTCGGTGATCGCGAAGCGCTACGGCCTCACGCTGGACGAGCTTCTGCGCGCCAACCCGCACGTCGAGCCCCGCCACCTGCGTGCAGGGGAGTGGGTCACGATCCCGTCGTCCGGGGGGTGAACGCCTCCCGCGCCGACGTCATCGCTTCCGGGCGGACTCGTGCCTTCCCTGCGCCGAGCGCAACCGCCGGCGGAGTTCCACTACGGACATGGTCTCGATCGTCCGCCGAGCCGTGCGCTCCGTATTCCAGCGCACGTCGCCCAGAGGAAGCTCGTCGGCATCGTCGGACTCGGTCCCTCCCTGGCGAAAGACCAGGTAGAAACGGCCCTTGTAGTCGAGGCCGGCCGCCTCCCGGAAGTCCGCCGTCCACGTGAGCCCTTCGTGATCCGTGAAGTCTCTCATCATCCCTTCCCGCGTGCGTCTCTCGTCTGTCTGTCTTCTTCCATGGCTCACGCCGCCGAGCGCGCGAGCCCTGCGAGCCCGCAGACCGCCAGGAAGCGACCCAACACGAAGGGGAGCCCGCCTCCGTCCCTCACCTCGGTGGGCGTGGCACCGACGTAGTTGCGCAGGGTCCGCCGAAACGCCGCGCCGCTCGAGTAGTCGAGCTGGCGCGAGACGCTCTCCGCGGTCCTGCCAGGGTCCTCCAGCCAGCGCGCCGCGAGCAGCAGCCGTGCCCACACGAGCAAGTGCCCGGCGGAGGGGAGACCGGCGACCCTGAGGCGGACGCTCAGGTGCGGGCGGGTAACCCCGGCCTGACGAGCCAGATCCACGGTGCTCCACCCGCGCTGGGCGCCCTCGAACGCCAGCTTCAGCGTCCGGGCCTCACGCGCCGGAAGATAGGGGGTGACCGACCTCGCTACCAGGGAGTGCGTACCCGACGCGAGAGCCCTTCCCACCACGCCGGCGATGCCGGGCTGGACCCCGTCCAACCTCACGAGGGACAGGTTGTCGATCCCCGCCCTCCCGAGGCGGAACAGCGTATACGGATCGGCACGGGAGCTCGACACCACGACCTGGACGACGCTGGGAAAGCTCCTCCTCAGCTCGATGAGGGCTCCGTCGGGCCCCGGGATGTCCGGGAGCGCCTGCTGGTCGAGGACGGCGCAGGTCGCCGGCCGCTCCCGCACGAGGTACACCAAGCGGTCCCACGACGAGGCGTACGCCAGGGCGTGGCTCCCGGCCAAGGCGGCCCGAAGAGAAGCCTGAACCTCCACGTCTCTGGTAAACGCAGCGCAGAACGACATGACCTTCGGAAAAGGTATACCCCACCCACGAAATGATGGAGCGCCCCGACGGGGCGCCCCCGACACTTAGTTCTGTTCGCGTCGTGGATGAGCCCGCCCATCCACGCAGCCACACTTCCGGACTCCTCTCCTGAGGGAGCACCCCATGAAGAAGACGCTCCGCCGCACCGCCTTCGCCCTCGCCTTGGTCATCTCCGCCAGCGCCTGTGGAGCCGCCACCGTCACCGCACCCCAGTCGGCGACGACCTCGACGTCCTATCAGCCGGGTCCGAACTCCTATCAGCCGGGTCCGAAC
>JBJKSF010000205.1:0-8411 GCA_046704285.1 Longimicrobiales bacterium
CCGGCCTTCCGGTGGTCGGCACCCGTGTGGGGGGCGTCCTTGCACGACCGGCATCGGACGGGCGAGCTCCGCGGCCAGATGCAGGTGCTCGAGCATGCGACCCGTCACACGCTCCCAGCGGTGGGCCTCGGCGACCGCCAGGCCGCCGGCCCGCAGCCGCCCGGCGAGATCGGCGTCGTCGAGCAGGCGCCGCACCGCCCGGGCCAGGGCCTGGACGTCGTCGGGGGGAACGAGGAGCGCGTCGATGCCGTCGTGGGCGAGCTCGGGGACGCCTCCCACACGGGTGCCGACCACCGGAAGGCCGGCGGCCATCGCCTCCAGGAGCGCCATCCCGAACGACTCCCGGCGCGAGGGGAGCACGAACACGCGCGAGCGCGGCACGAGCGAGCGGATCTCCTCGTGGGTGCGCAGGCCCGCGAAGCGCACCCGGTCCGCGAGGCCGAGCTCGTCCGCCAGGCGCCGGTAGGCCGCCTCGTCGGGGCCGGTGCCGACCAGCCGCGCGCTCACGCCGGTCAGCGCCTCGCTCGCGAGGGTCCGCAGCAGCACGTCGACGCCCTTCTGCTCCTCCAGGCGGCCGACGAACAAGAGGTCGGTCGCGGGCTCCGCCGCCGGCTCGGGCTCCGCGAACCACGCGTCGGAGACCCCGTTCGGCACCACCGCGACCGGTCGGTCGCGCTCGACGTAGCCTCGCTCCAGGAGCGCGCGCCGGCTCCAGTCCGAGGGGACCGTGATCTCGTGGGCGCTTCTCAGCAGGAGCGCGTGCAGCCATGCATTCTGGAGACGGCGCGCGTCCGCGAGCGCCCGCACGGGGCGCGTGGCCCAGTGCAGCTCGGGGAGCGGAGGGGGGTCGGGATGGTGCACCGTCGCCAGCAGGCCGACCCGTTCCGGGACGGCGCGGCCGACCAGCCCCGCCTCCGCCGAACTGGCGCAGATCGCGTCCGGGCGCCACGTGCGGGCGAGGGCGCGTACGGCCCGCGCGACGCGAAGCGCATTGACGGAGAGGCGAGGGCTCTCGATGATCTCCTCGGTCCCGTACTCCACGGGCCGCGCTCCGCCGGCGCCCGTGCCCACGTGCAGGACCCTCACGTCGTGGCCCGCACGCGCCGCGTGGGTGGCGAGCTCGTGGTTGACGCGCTGGCCGCCGGCGGAGCGCGGGTCCCAAACGGGATGATTGTGCACGAAGAGGAGGCGCATGGACGACATGTTCGCCGTTGCGGCGCAGTGAGGGCAAGCGCCCGGAGGCACCCGGTGAGCGGCCCGCCTTCACCCTGCCTGGTGTGCGGCGCGTCCGCCACGACGCCGCGCAGGGTGGCGTGGGACGTCCCGCTGCTGGCGTGCTCGCGCTGCCACTCCGCGTTCGTGTGGCCGAGGCCGGAGGCAGGAGCCCTGCGCGCGCGCTACGAGCGGGAGCACGTCGAGGGCAAGTGGGCGGACTACTTCGAGCAGGCGCCGGAGGCCATGTGGCACGAGAGGGTGAGCCTGCTCGGCCGCCTGGCGCCCGGGCGCGAGCGCGTGCTGGACGTGGGCTGCGGCGCCGGGCAGTTCGTCGAGGCGGCGGGCGAAGCGGGCTGGTCGACCGTGGGGCTGGAGCTGGCACTCCTGCCGTTGCTCGACGCCCGGCGCCGCAACCCGTCCGCGTGTCTGGCCGTGAGCGAGATGAGCGCCCTGCGCGCAGGGCCCGACTACGACGCGGTCACGTTCTGGGACGTGCTCGAGCACGTCCCGGATCCCCTGACGCTCCTGATCGAGGCGCGCAGGCGCCTGCGACCGCGCGGCATCGTGGCCGCCACCATGCCGAACGTGCACGGCACGACCGCCTGGCTCCACGGGCCGCGCTGGAAGTACTACGACGTGGCCGAGTACGGTCACCTGTTCCACCTGTCCCTGCGTGGGCTGGGGACGCTCTTCGAGCGTGCCGGGCTGCAGGTCGTGCACGCGCGCACCGTGGGCTCGACCGATCTGCGCGACGTCTCCGAGGTGCGGGGCCGGCGGGCGCCGGGTCGTCTCGCGCGCTGGGTCCTGGACCGGATGAGCGGTGCGCTCGCGCGCGTCGCGCCCCGCTTCGGCTTCGGCAACACGCTGATCGTCGTGGGACGGCTGCCGTGATCCTCCTGTCGGGCAACGTCTCGCCGGCGCGGGGAGGGGTGGAGCGCGCCATGGACGCCATCGTGCGCGAGCTCGCCGAGCTCGGCCGCGAGACGGCGTATCTGGAGATCCATCCGGGCACCGCGCCCCGGGGCGTCGGCGTGGTTCCCTGCGAGGTGGCGTGGGCGCACGGGTTGCTCGTGCCGCTCAACCCGGGGCGCCTGCGGCGTACGGTCGCCCGGGCGCTGCGCGCGCGCGCCGGCACGATCGAGCAGATCTGGTCGCACAACCCCGTCGTGGCCGTCGTGGCCGCCGAGGCCGTTCCGGAGATTCCGTTAGTCTACGTCCTTCCCGGCGTGATGTCCGAGATCCTGCCGTGGGACCGGGTCCACCGCGGCCGTGGCGTCGCGGGGCTCCTGCGGAGCGCCCACTGGCGCCTGGGGGGGGAGCGCCGCGACCTGGCCACGGAAGCGCGTGCCCTGCGAGAGGCCGACGCCGTGATCCTGTTCAGCGAGAACCTCAGGCTCTCCGTGGAACGGGACTACGGGCCGCAGATCGCGGCGAGCGCACACGTCGTCCACCCGGGCGTGGAGCTGGACCGCTTCCGTCCGCGCCGGCCCGAGGAGCCGGACCCTCCCGAGCTCGAGGGACTTCCCCGGCCCCGCATCGCCTGGATCGGGCGCGTGGAGGAGCGCAAGGGCCCGCTGCTGACGCTCGAGGCGGTCGAGTCGCTGCCGGGCGTCTCGGTGGTCTTCGGCGGGACGGGGCCTCAGCAGGAGGAGCTGCTCGCGAGGGTGGCGGCGTCCAGCGCCTCCGACCGGGCGCGCGTGCTGGGTCACCTCGCCGAGCCCGAGCGGATCTACCGCGCGTGCGACGTCTTCGCGATGAGCTCGCTCGTCGAGCCGTTCGGGCACGTCATGCTCGAGGCGCTGGCCTCCGGCGTGCCGGTGGTCGGGTTCGCGCGCGACTCGGGGGCGTGGAGCGCGACCGAGGACGTCGTCGAGGACGGGCGCACGGGCTTCCTCGTGCACGAGACGACGGCGCCGGCGCTGGCATCCGGGTTCCGCCGCGCGCTCGAGGCCCTGCGTGAGGATCCCGACCTGCGGGCGCGCTGCCGGACGGAGGCGGAGGGGTATCGGTGGAGCCGCTTCGTCGAGCAGGTCCTGGACGCGGTGGGGGGGGCCCCGCCCCGCTGAGTGCGGCGGACGGCCCGACCGACCCGGGACCCTCGCTGACGTCCCGGGTTGCGAAGGCGGGAGCCTGGGCGTTCGCCTTCCGGATCGGGGCGCGCAGCGTCGATCTGCTGCGGACCGTCATCCTCGCGCACCTGCTGGCTCCCAGCGACTTCGGCGTCTTCGGGATCACGCTCCTCGCCCTGGGAGCCATCGAGGTCCTCTCGCACAGCGGGTTCAACGAGGCGCTCATCCAGACGCGCGACGCTCCCGAGCCGTATCTCGACACTGCCTTCACGGTCCAGCTCGCGCGCGGGGCGCTCGTGGCGCTCGTCATCATCGTCTCCGCGCCCTGGGTCGCGGGCTTCTTCGGCGAGCCGCACGCCGTGGCCATCTTCCGGCTGGTGGGGCTGTCGTCCCTCGTGAGCGGACTCGCGAATCCCGCGACGATCCTCTTCCGGCGCGACCTGGACTTCGGGCGCGAGGTCGGGCTGCAGGCGGGGGAGACGCTCACCGAGCTCGTGGTGGCCGTCGGCGTGGCCCTGGTCGCTCCGACCGCCTGGGCGCTGGCGCTCGGCATGTTCGCGCGCGCCGCGGCCCGGGCGCTGATCTCCTATCGGATCCACCCCTTCCGGCCCCACCTCCGCTTCGACCCCGCGCGGTTCCGGGAGCTCTTCCGGTTCGGGCGCGTCGTGCTGCTCCAGGGGGTGGTGCTCTTCCTGCTGACCCAGGGCGACGACGTCTTCGTCGGCAAGGCCCTGGGCGCCGCCCCGCTCGCCTTCTATCGCATGGCGTATCGCTTCTCCAACCTGTCGACGACGGAGATCGGCGTCGTCGTGTTCAGCGTCGCGTTTCCCGCCCTCTCGTCGCTCCAGCACGACAGGGCACGGCTGGGGCGGGCGATGCTGCGCACGCTTCAGCTCACGTCGCTCGCGTCCCTTCCCCTGGCGGCCGGGATCTTCGTGCTCGCGCCGGAGTTCACGATGGCCGTCTTCGGGCAGAAGTGGATGCCGATGGTCGCGCCGATGCAGGTCCTCGCGCTGTACGGAGCCCTGCATTCGCTGGAAGCGGCGATGGGGCCGGCCTACCTCGCCACGGCGCGCCTGAGAAGCTACCTGAGCGTCAGCCTGATCCAGCTCCTCGTGATGGCCGCCACCATGTACCCGCTCTCGATGCGTTGGGGCATCCAGGGGACCGCCGTGTCGACGACCCTGGCGATCGCGCTGTCGCTCGTGCTCAACGTGTGGACCGTGCGGCGGGCCGCCGGAGTCTCGCTCGGCCAGGTGCTGCGGGCGCTCCGGGTCGGTGTGCTCGTGTCCGGCGGCTTCATCCTCGCCGTGATCGGCGTGCGGGCTCTCCTGGGGCCCCTGTCCGCGTGGGCCTCGCTGTGCGTGCTCGGAGGGAGCGGCCTGGTCGCGGGAGCGGCGGTGGCCTTCGCGGCCCACCGGCTCTGGGGCGACCTGCCCACCGAGCTCGCGGGCCTCCTGCGGCGTTAGCCCCGGGAGCCGCGCTCCACCTCCGTCGGGCGCCGGCACCCGCGCCGTCCGCTCCCTTCGTTGACCCCCGGAAGGCGGGCCCCGTACTTTCCTGCGTGTCTCCGAGCAACCGCAGGCCCGGACGCCTGGACGTTCTCGCCGCCTCTCCGCTGGTCGCCACCATCGGGGTGGTGGTGGCGTCGCTCGCGATGGCGGGCACGCCGTCCCGGATCGCGGTTCCCCTGCTGGGCGTCGTCGGCATCCTCCTGACGGTCGCCATCGCGCAGCTCCAGCGGGACCGCGACGCGGGACAGTTCCTCCTCCAGGTCATGCTGCTGACCGTCGGGGTGCGCTTCCTCCTGTTCGCCCTGATCCACGAGTCGGTGGGCCCGATCGGATTCGCGCCGGACCAGCTCTCCTACCAGCAGTACGGCGACGCCCTGGTGAGGAACTGGCGCGGCCTCGGCCCCGTGCCTCCGAAGCTGGCGTCGACGCTCCAGGTGGGCTATCCGGTCATGAACGCCGCGCTCTACTTCGTGTTCGGTCGCGCGCGGGCCGCTCCGGACGTGGTCAACCTCTTCCTGGGCACGTGGATGGCCGTGCCGGTCTACTACCTCGCGCTGCTCGTCGTGCGCGAGAACCGGGGCGTCGCGCGCTGGGCCACGGTCCTGACGCTCTTCTTCCCGTCGCTCATGCTCTGGTCGATCCTCAACGTGCGCGACGTGCCCGCGCTGCTCGCCGTGATGCTGTGCGTCTTCTTCTTCGTGCGCTTCCAGCGCAGGGGCGACGTCTGGGACGTGGTGGGGGCGGCGTGCGCCCTCGTGGTGATCGCCCTCTTCCGCGAGTACATGACCGTGCTGGTCGGGCTGTCGGCGGGCGCGGGGATCCTCATGGGCAGGAGCCGCTCGCCGGTCCGCTCGCTCGGGCTCGGCGTCGCGATCATGGGCGGGGTCGTGCTCGTCGCGCATCAGGCGGGCTTCGGCGGCGCGCTGATCCAGGAGCCCTCGCTCCAGCTCGTGCAGTCGCTGCGGCACGACATGACCTACCAGGCGGGCTCGGCGTTCGGGCGGGGGGCCAACGTGTCCACGGTCGGCGGGGCCATCGCGTTCTTTCCGGTGGGCCTCACCTACTTCCTCCTGGCCCCCTTCCCGTGGGCGATCCGCTCGGTCCTCCAGGCCGTGACGCTGCCGGAGATGATCGTCTGGTACCTGATCATCCCGTTCGGGATCAGGGGCCTCTACCTGGCGCTGCGCCACGACCCCCGAGCCTACACGGTACCGATCTCGGTCTTCGTGGTCGTGGCGTTCTCCTACGCGATGGTGGAGGGGAACGTGGGGACGGCCTACCGCCACCGCGCCCAGGTCCTGCCGCTGGCCTTCCTCTTCTGCGCGCTCGGCCTGCAGGACGCCTGGGCGGTGCACTCCCAGCGCCGCGCGGCCCGGGAGGAGCTGCGCCGCAGGAGCGGCCCGGGCCTCGCCGTCGGACGCCCTGCGGCGCGCGGGCCGCTCGACGACAAAGGAAGCTGAGCGTGGAGCGCAAAGGGGTGATCACGGTCGTCGAGTCGCTCGGGCGCGGCGGCGCCGAGCGGATGGTCGTCACGACGATGGGGCGCATCCAGCGCCACCGCTTCGAGCCGCGCGTGGCGACGCTGTTCGGGCCCTCGGACCTCGCGGACGAGCTGCGCGCCATGAAGGTCCCGGTTCACGAGCTGGGCATGCGCGGCCCGGTCGACATCCCCAGGGCGGCGCTCAAGCTGCGCAACCTCATCCGCCACACGCGCGCCCAGGTCGTGCACACGCACCTGTACTTCGCCAACATCGTGGGACGGCTCGCGACCCGGGGCGGCGAGGCGTCGCTGGTGACCACGCTGCACAACCCCGACTACACGCACGACGCCGGCCACGGGCCGCGCTTCCGCGTGCGCAAGGCGCTGGACCGGATGACGCTGCGCCGGCCCGGTCACCTGCTCGCCGTGAGCGAGGAGGTGCGTCGCGACTACCAGAAGCACTTCGAGCTGCCCGACATCGAGGTGCTGTACAACTTCATCGACCTGAGCCGGTTCAGGGAGCGGCTCGCGCAGGTGGATCGCGCCACGGCCCGCAGGGCCCTCGGCGTCGGCGACGACGAGGTGGTGGTGCTGCACGTCGGGCGCTTCCACCGCCAGAAGGCGCAGGACCACCTCCTGAGCGCGTTCGGGCTGGCGGCGGTCGAGTCGCCCGGGCTGCGCCTGTTCCTGGCGGGCGACGGCGCCGAGCTGCCGAGGGCGCGCGCGCTCGCCTCCGACATGGACGTGGGCGACGCCGTCGTCTTCCTGGGATCGGTGCCGGACGTGGTCCCGCTCTACCGCGCGGCCGACGTGTTCGCGTTCCCGTCCCGCTTCGAGGCCTTCGGGATGGCGCTGCTGGAGGCGATGGCGGCGGGGCTCCCGTCGGTCGCCACCCGCGCGGGCGGCATCCTCGAGTTGGCCACGGACCGGACCACGGTGCTCGTGGAGGTCGACCAGGTGACGGAGCTCGCCCGCGCGCTGATGCGCCTGGCGGGGGACCGGGCGCTGCGCGCCCGTCTCGGTGCGGCGGCGGCCGAGCGCGCGGCGGACTTCGACTTCACGCGCTGGCTTCCCCGCCTGGAAGAGATCTATGAGGGGGCCTAGCGCCCCTGGCGACCCTCCTCCGGCGGAGGGCCCGCCCGGCGGCGCGGGCGGCGTCCGCCCGGCCGGGGCTCCGCACGGCGTGCTCCTCCGGTTCTTCCTCGCGGCCCTCCTCGTCCGTCTCGTGGTCGCGCTCGTGTGGGCTCCGCCCGTGGTCGCCGACGCGGCCGACTACGCCCGGCTCGCACGCGACCTGGTGGCGGGCAGGGGCTACGTGTCGCCCTCCGGTCTGCCCACGGCCTGGCGCCCTCCCCTCTACCCGGGCTTCGTGGCGGGCGTGTACGAGGTGGCGGGCGCGCATCCCGAGGCGGTGCGGGTCGTCCAGGCGGTGGTGGGAGCGGGCACGGCGGCGCTCGCCTACCTGCTCGCGCTCTGGACGCTCGGGGCCGGACCGGCGCTGGTGGCCGGAGGGCTCGCGACCGTCGACCTCGCCTCGGTGTTCGCCGTGTCGCGGGTGCTCTCCGAGACGCTGTTCGCGTTCCTGCTCGTGCTCTCGGTGGCGCTCGTGCTGCGCGCGCTCGGGACCTCCGGCCGCAGGTCGCGGGCGTGGGGGCTGGCCGCGGGCGCGGTGATCGGGCTGAGTGCGCTCACGAAGGGCGTACTCGTGCTCTATCCCCTCGCGCTCGTGGCGGTCTGGGTCTTCGGGCGCATCGGCTCGTGGCGCACGCTCGCGGCGATCGTCGTCGGCTTCGTGCTGGTGATGACCCCGTGGACCGTGCGCAACGAGCGCGCGCTGCACGCCTTCGTGCCGGTGGCGACCCAGGGCGGGCTCACGCTCTGGGCCGGCAACCATCCCGCGCACGGCTGGATCTTCGGGACCCTGCCGGACGACTCGACCACGCGTGCCGCCGCCCGCCTGTCCGAGCCCGAGGCGTCGAGCGCGCTCGTGCGCGCGACCGTGCGCGACCTGGCGGCGCACCCGGGCCGGGTCCCGCGGCTGGAGGCCCTCAAGGCGGCGTTCTTCTGGGTCCCGCTCGACTGGGAGATCCTGCCGTGGTACGGCGCGTTCAACCCCACGTACGCGTTCGAGCT
>JBJKSF010000206.1:0-17495 GCA_046704285.1 Longimicrobiales bacterium
GGCTCCGCCCGCTCCGCCGTTGCCTCCCCCTGCCGTCACGACGACCGACGTGTCGAGCTGCAGCTGGCTCATGCTGTCCACCACGATGGCGAGGGAGGCACGGCCCCCGAGCCCGGCGCCGCCACCATAGCCGCCGATGCCACCCTGCCCGCCGCCGCCACCGCCGCCCCCACACGTGGCCAGGAGCGGATCTCCGCCCCCACCGCCGCCGCCACCGCCACCGTAGCCGCCGCCACCATCCTGGCCATCCTGGGCGCTCGAGGGCCCGTACCCGGACGAAAGGTCGAACGTCCCGAACGCCGATCCCCCGGCACCCGCTGCGCCCATGGCGCCGGCCTCGGGAGGTGCCTTGCCGGCCGCCCCGGTGGTGAACGAGGCTCCCCCCTTCCCACCGGCCCCGGGATTGGGCCCGGAGCCGGCCTTGCCGTCGAACCCTCCCGCCAGTCCGCCCGTGCCTCCCGCGCCACCGTTCGCGCCGCCGGGGTCGCTTCCGAAGCCGCCCGCACCGCCGTTCCCATTGACCGGGCACGTCGCGGTCCGCGTCGCATAGCCGGCCTGGCCGCCCTGAGTGGCGTCGGGGGTGAAGCCCGAATTGTCGTAGCCCGCCGACCCGTCGTTCCCCATCGCGGCCGAGACCGTGCTCCCCCGGATCTCGATCGCGGTACTCGATTCCAGCGTCACCACGCCGAAGGGGCTGCTCCGGGTCGTCGCCAGACGGAACCCGTCCACCACGACGTCGCTGACGCCGTGGCCGGACAACGCCGTCACGGAGTCGTCGACCTCCGTGGGAAACTGTGTCGTATCGCGCTTCCACGTCGACGGATCGTAGCCGCCCATGAGCGTGATGCCGGACTTGAGCGCGACGCTCTCGTCATAGGTCCCTCCCGCGACGGCGATGGTCTGGCCGGAGTCGGCCGCTGCGATCGCGGCGTCGATCGTGGCGAAGGGAGCCTTCTTGCTCCCGGTGTTGGCATCGCTGCCCGTCGTGGCGCTCACGAACAGGGCGTGCGCGAGGCTGTTGCCTCCTCCTCCGCCAGCACCGTTGGGGCCGGTCACGTTGGAGTGGGAGCATGCCGCCACCGCGCACATGGCGGCGACCGCGAGCGCGAGATTCCAGGCCTGTGACGATCGTGGATGCTGCTCCATGGCTCCTCCCTGCAGCGTGGTGGCCTCGGCCCTCCTCCATCGTAGAGGGGGCTTGTCTGCAAGGGCGTCGAAACCGAGCGGCAATGATCATCCATGGGCGATCGATGGCAGGTCCGACGGCCGTGCGGTAGCTTCGGCCGGTCCTGCGTCGGAGGATTCCCGCCAGCGTCTCCGTCCGCCCGTGCCACCTTCCCAGGAAGCCCAACTCCGGATGCGCGCTTCCCCGCAGCCCACCCCGAGCACGTTCCGTCGGTGGAGCGTGATCCTCCTGCTCGCCTGCGCCGAGCTGATGGCGCTCGGGCTGTGGTTCTCGGCGAGCGCCGTGGTGCCCGCGCTCACCGGTGCGTGGGGCATCACGAGCGGCCAGGCGGCGTGGCTCACGATGGCCGTCCAGCTCGGCTTCGTGGCAGGTGCCCTGATCTCGGCTCTCTTCAACCTCGCCGACATCTGGCCGGCCCGGGCGGTGTTCGTCGTGGGAGCCGCGTCCGGAGCGCTGCTCACGGCCGCCATCCCCCTCCTGGGACTCGGATTCCGCGCGAGCGTGATCGTGCGCTTCTTCGTCGGGGCGACGCTCGCCCTGGTCTATCCCGTCGGCATGAAGATCATGGCGACGTGGACGAAGGAGGATCGCGGGCTGGGTCTCGGTGTGCTGGTCGGAGCGCTCACGGTGGGGTCTGCCTTCCCCCACCTCCTGAGGGCTTCGGGAGGCGTCGGCGCCTGGCAGAGGGTGCTCTACCTCGCCTCCATCCTCGCGGCGCTCGGTGCCTTGCTCGGAGGCATCGTCGGATCGCTGGGTCCCTATCGCACGTCGGCACCGCGCTTCCGCTGGCGCCTCATGGGCCATGCGGTCTCCATGCGGCCCATGCGGCTGACCATCCTCGGGTACCTGGGACACATGTGGGAGCTCTACGCCATGTGGACCTGGATCCCCGCATTCCTGATCGCCCGCTACGCCGAGGTGGGCTTGCCTGCCCGGGCCGCGGCGTTCGCCGCGTTCGCCGTGATCGCCGTGGGCGGGATGGGCAGCGTGGCCGCCGGCTGGGTCGCGGATCGTTGGGGCCGCACGCGGACGACGATCGCGTGCATGGTGACGAGCGGCGCCTGTGCTCTGACGATCGGGTGGGTGCCGGAACGATGGGGGGCTACGATCACGGCGCTCGCGCTCCTCTGGGGCGTCAGCATCGTCGCCGATTCGGCCCAGTTCAGCTCCGCCGTGAGCGAGCTCGCCGAGCCCGACTACATCGGGACCATGCTGACCACCCAGATGGCGCTGGGATTCCTGCTCACGCTGGCCTCCATCCGGCTCGTCCCGGTCGTCGTCGTGCGCGAGGGCTGGCGCTGGGCCTTCGGCATGCTCGCGGCAGGCCCCGTAGTCGGAAGCTGGGCGATGTGGCGCCTCAAGTGCTCGCCGGAAGCTGCGCGTCTGGCGAACGGGCGCGGCTGAAAGGGCCTGGGGTTCTCCCCTTCCCTCGCCGACGGCCGAGACACAAAAGCATGGCGGTGCGCTCGGTTTCGGCCCATATTCGGTTTAGCTGAGCGTGCCAGGATACGCGCGATGAGTCGCTCCAGCGCGGACGGCTGCGGCGCCCCCCCCGGGACATATGGCCACCCACAACTGTGGATGCGAGACGATGAAGAGAGCCCTCGTCGTGCTCTCGGCGGCCATTGCCGTCGCAGGGTGCCATGTGACCGTCGTCCCGGCACCGGTCGTCATCAGGCCGCGTGCGGATACGACACACGCCGATGCAGGTCGGCATCACGAAGGACCCCTCGTGATCGTGATGGCTCCGGATCCGCGACACGAGCATGCCCGTGACTCGGCGGAAGCGGCTAGAGACCGGGGCAGGACCGACCGCGGTCCTGGGTGGGCGGAGCGTCCCCACGAGGGTGACCGCAGCGATTCCCCTTCGGGCCTCGCGGACCACGACCGTGCATCAAGAGGGCAGTCCGACAAGGATCATGATCGGGACAAGGCGGAGCACGGGTCGCGGGATCACGCGGGGGAGCCGGACGTGGGCCGGGATGCGAGCGACCATGCCGATCACGGTCACGGAGATGCCGGCCAGGGGGAGCACGGCAACCAATCGGCCAAGGGCCGTGACAACGGCAACTCCGGCCAGGGCCGGCAGGCCGCCGACCAGGGCGGCCGGGGCAACCAGGGCGGCCAGGGGGAGCACGGCAACCAGTCGGCCAAAGGCCGTGACAACGGCAACTCCGGCCAGGGCCGGCAGGCCGCCGACCGGGGCGGCCAGGGCAACCAGGGCGGCCAGGGGGAGCACGGCAACCAGTCGGCCAAGGGCCGTGACAACGGCAACTCGGGCCAGGGCCGGCAGGCTGCCGACCAGGGTGGCCAGGGCAACCAGGGCGGCCAGGGGGAGCGTACGACGCTGGCCGCCAAGACCGGTACACGACGCACGGAGCAGCCGGCTCGCTCCGCGCCGACGCCCCAGATCGTCACGGCCACGATCCCGCAGCTGCTCACGTCGGATGCGTTCGTCGGGAAGGACGTCAGGGTGACGGGCATGTGCCTCGCGGAGAAGGATCAGCGGGCCGTCGGCGAGACTCCTGTCACGTCGTCCGGGTGGCAGCTCGCCGTGGGCGGCGCCGCGATCTGGGTGACGGGCATGAGACCGCGCGGCTGTACGCCGGCGGCGGGAAGCCGGCAGCCCGTGACCATCGTGGCGAAGGTCGTGCAGGGTTCGCTGTCCTCCCACGGAACGAGCGCGAGGGAGACGCGGCGGTACCTGGACCCGATGATCCGGTAGTCGCGCCGGGACCCGGGCCGCTCGTGCAGGCACGGGTTCCCATGGCTCGTCAGCGCGCGACCGGTCGGCCGCCGTCCACGTTCTCGATCCAGTCCCTCATCACGCGGAGCGCCAGCCCCACGTTGCCGATCTGGCAGTGGCTGCCGGCGTGCTCCGCCTTCGTGAAGACGCGGTCGGTGACCGATCGGGCGGCGACGAGGCGCCTCACTTGCTCTGCGTGGAGGCGGAACGGGATGAAGTGGTCGTCCGTCGAGGCGAGGAGGAGGACGTCCTGCGTGATCCGGTCGCACCGGAGGTTGGCCTCGGTCAGCTCCAGAGCGAAGTCGAGGGCGGCCATCGGCTCGTCGGTGTCCCGGATGTACATCATGTGACCGATGTTCCACGCCTCCATCCCGCCACTTCGCATCTTCCAGCGAGAGACGCGATTGGTGAGCTCCCGCAGGTGGTCGTGGAAGAAGGTCATGAGCCAGCGGGCGGGCGCCGGCGCGACCCTCGTGTAGTCGAACGCGTGCCCGGAGGCGATCACCCGGCGCACCCGCTTTTCGAAGGCGGCGGCGCGGAGGGCGAAATACCCGCCCATCGAGAGCCCCACGAGGGTGACGTCGTCGAGGGCGAAATGGTCGAGCACGGCACCGACCGGCCCCTCCCACCGCCAATCCATGGGCAGCCCCGCCCTGCGCCTGGCGCCACCCTGGCCCGGGCCCTCGAAGCCGATGGCCCGCAAGCCGGCGTCGGAGAAGAACCGGAGCAGAGGATAGAACTCCTCGATGAACGAGTCGTAGCCGCCGTGCAGGAGCACCGTGCCGCGCCCGGCGCCTCGTGGGACTGCGCGCGGGGCGTCGACCACCAGTGCCGGGAGCGTGGCGGTCCCGTAGGGTACCTGGACCCGCTCGAGTGGCTCGCCGGCCAGGGCCGCGTGGAAGGACTCGAGGAAGCGATCGTAGAACAGCGTCTTGTCGGGGTCGTCGGCGAAGGTGTAGAACTCGGCGGCGCGCCAGTAGGCGGCCGCGTTCCGCCACCGGCCCTCCGCCTCTGCCCGCGTGGCCTGCCGGCCCATCTCGGTCTTCCATTGCGAGAAGGAGGAGATTCGCGCCCCGGCTTCGGCCAGGTCCTCGTAGCGCCCGCTCCCGAGGGAGTGGGGTCGATTGAGCTGGTAGTTGAAGAGCTGGTCGCGGTGGAACCGGTGGTAGCCGACCGGCAGGGTGAAGGGGCCGGCGACCACGGGCGCAAGCGCGGCCGGGTCGCGGGAGCGGTCGCGTCCGTCCACCTTCCCCCGCATTCGCTCGCTGACTTGGACCATGGGGCCTCCGCCGGGCCGCCCCCGATCTCAGGACGCGATCCGGGGCGGGAACGGGTCCAATATCCGCCCGCCGACAGGGCGGGGCCAGCATTTCCGCGATCGCCTCGCACTGACGCTTCCGCGACTCCTGGGGCGGCTCCCGGGGTAGGCTACCATCATGCCGATCGAAGACCCCCGCTGCGGCGAGCCCCGCCCTCGCGAGCCCCGTCCCTCCGGCGCGCTCGGGCCGAGCCTCGATGACTCCTTCGCGGAGCTCGTCGGGCTCCTGACAGGCCGCCTCGCCGTCGCGCTCGTCGGCGCCGGGTGCAGCACCGAGTCCGGCATCCCCGACTACCGAGGGCCGCAGGGTCGCCTGAGGACCCACCGGCCCATGCTCTACAAAGAGTTCGTCGGCAGCCCCGAGGGTCGAGCCCGCTACTGGAGTCGGAGCGCGGTGGGTTGGCCCGCTTTCTCGGCGGCGCGGCCCAACGCGGCTCACGTCGCGCTGGCGGAGATGGAGCGCGCAGGCCTCCTGGCCGGCGTGATCACGCAGAACGTGGACGGGCTTCACCACGCGGCGGGAAGCCGCGAGGTCATCGAGCTTCATGGCTCGCTCGCTCGCGTCCGCTGCCTCGACTGCGGCGAGAGCCTGCCCCGCAGGACGTTCCAGGACCTGCTCCTGTCGCTGAACGGCGCCTGGCTCGAGCGTGTCCGGCGGGGAGCCCTCGGGGCCGTGGAGAGCGCTCCGGACGGGGACGCCGAGATGTCCGCCGAGGCCCTCGTCGGGTTCCGAGTGCCGGGCTGCCGTGCCTGCCGCGGAGTGCTCAAGCCGGACGTGGTCTTCTTCGGCGAGAACGTGCCGAAGGAGCGGGTCGACGCTGCGTGGCGCCTGATGCGGGAGGCCGAGGTGCTGCTCGTCGTGGGCTCCTCGCTCACCGTCTTCTCGGGACGGCGCTTCGTGTACGGTGCGAAGAAGGCCGGGATCCCCGTCGGCATCGTGAACCTGGGCCCGACGCGCGGCGACGACCTGGCCGACTTGAAGGTGGAGGCCCGCGTGGGTGACGTGCTGCCGAGGCTGGTGCGGGAGCTCGGCCTTCGACGCGAGTCGCTCGTCCCGCGACCGTGAGGCATGCGTAGAGCTCCGGTCGAGGGGCGTGGCTCGTCGACGCCGAGGCACCCCTGTCGGGCAGGAGCGGTCCAGGGGGCCTGAGAGGTGTCACGGACCCGCCCTCCCGATCGTACCATACAGTGAGAGTGACCGTTCGCACCTGATCCGCAGGGAAGATCCGTGCTTTCTCGACGCGTTGGCCTCGCGATCCTGCTGGCCGCCGTGGCCACCGTGGCGGCCGTGCCTCTCTCCGCTCAATCGAGCTTCGAGTTCGGCCCCCTGTTCGGGTACTATCGCCCGACGGGCTCATTCAGCACGGCGACGGCGTCCTTCTCGGACGCTTCGCCTCCTGCCAGGGCCTCCTACCTCGCCGCGGTGGCGTGGGGAGCGCAGGTGCGCTGGTGGCTCGGGAAGCGCTTCGGCGTCGAACTGCAGGCCGCCGACGCGGCGAGCCGCGTCCACGGGGGCCCGGTCACCTGGGCCATGCCGTGCGCCTTCCCCGGTTGCGGCCCGATCCCGGTAGCTCCGCCCATACCGCGGAGCGTCCTCGTGGGCTCCGTGCAACTCCTCTACGACGTCTCTCCAGCGCCGGAGCGCTACCGGGTCTGGCTGGCCGC
Organism: Longimicrobiales bacterium; assembly: GCA_046704285.1. Classification (GTDB taxonomy): domain Bacteria; phylum Gemmatimonadota; class Gemmatimonadetes; order Longimicrobiales; family Gaopeijiaceae; genus SZUA-318. The sequence continues at coordinate 6,916 of JBJKSF010000206.1, forward strand.
CGGACCGGGATTCGTCCAGCACCGGGGCAAGCAGTACCAGCCTTTCGGCTCGCCCATCCAATCGGCGGGAGTCGTGGGCCTGGGAGGGAGCCTTCCGTTGGTCGGCCACCTGCGGGCGACGGCGGGAGTCACGACGGAGATGTACGTGTTCCATCTGCGGGTCGCCGGACACGAGATCCAGACCGGCTTCCAGACGGACGTGCTCTTCCACGTCGGGCTGATCTGGAGCCCGCTCTGACAGAACCCTTCACCGATCGCTGCGCCTGAAAGCGCGGCATACACGGTGCATCATGACCGCAGGAGGCGACGATGTCCGGTGATCCGGTACGACCCGGTGTGCAGCCCAGAGCGCTCTGCACGCTGCGTGAAGTCATCGTGGGCACTGGAGTCCTGCTCCTCGCCCTGTCCGGCTGCAGCGGACCGACGGCACCGCGCCAGACGGTAGCGTTCAAGCAAGTGAGTGCGGGGCCTCACCACACGTGCGCCCTGACGCTGGCGGGGGTCGCGTACTGCTGGGGGTATGACGCGAGCGGGCAACTCGGAACGGGAGGCTCCTCGAGCGCTTCCTCCCCGGTTCCGGTGTCCGGGGGGCTCACGTTCGAGTCGATCAGCGCCGGCTACGATGTGACGTGTGGCATCGCGACGGGCGGCGCCGCCTACTGCTGGGGCTCCGGTCCGGACGGGCAGCTCGGCGCCGGTAGCACGCTGACGAGCAGCGTACCGGTCCCCGTCTCCGGTGGGCTGAGGTTCGCGTCGATCAGCGTCGGAGACCATATGACGTGCGGCGTCACGGGCGGCGGTGCGGCGTACTGCTGGGGGGTCGACACCCTGTATGCGGTCGGCGACCGGAGCGACAACATCGACAGCAGCTCACCGGTGCGGGTATCCGGAGGGCTCACGTTCACGCACGTGGAGACGGGGTTCCAGTTCGCGTGCGGCCTGACGCCCGACGGCGCGGCGTACTGCTGGGGCTACAACGGCCACGGCCAGCTGGGGGACGGCGACACCCGCTCGAGCGGCACGCCGGTGCGGGTGGCGATCGCGGAGCGCGTCGCGTCCCTGGCTGTTGGACGCACCCACGCCTGTGCCCTGACGGGCCAGGGCGCGGAGTACTGTTGGGGCTCGAACGACGCCGGTCAGCTCGGGAACGGCACGGTCCCCAGCGGGAGGGTCGGGCCACCCCCCGGGATCAGCGTGCCCGCCGTCGTATCCGGCGGGCCGGCGTTCGCCTCGATCGACGCCGGCGGCCTCTTCACTTGCGGGGTGACGCCGGGCGGCGCCGCCTACTGCTGGGGGGATGACTTCTGGGGACAGCTCGGAGACGGGAGAAGCCTCACGGCGAGCGGGACTCCGGTGCGGGTGTCCGGCGGACACGCGTTCGCGACCGTGACCGCGGGGTTCTCGCACGCGTGCGGGATCACGAGTTCCGGGCAACTCTACTGCTGGGGAGACAACAGCGCGGGAGCGCTCGGCCAGGCAACGAAGCAGGTCCGGCTCAGGACGCGCCCCGTTCGCGTCGTCGGACCGTGAGGGGCGGCGGGCGGACGCCGGAGGGCGACGGCGTCCATGCCCGCCCTCGACCCTCCGGCTAGATCCATAGGCTGCGTGCGATCTGCATCGCGTGCCTCGATCGCCTCCGCCCCCCTGGTCACCGCTCTACCCGGGTGGAAGCAGGAACTCGCATTCGGGCCCTGGAGCCCGGGAGAGTCGCATGTCGAGGGCTGCGAGCTTCGCACGGAGGAATTCGGCCAGTGCGACGTAGCAGGCGTCGTAAAGCGTGAGGTTGCCTCGGAGCACCCACGTGAGCCAGAGATGCAACGTCCGGGGATAGCTCGCCATCTCGAGCCGCACGCCGCAGAATGTTGGCGACCTCCACCGGCATGAGGTCCGGCGCGGCAAGATGATCCGACGACAGGACGTCCTCAGCCCAAGCACCGGCCTCACCCTGATCGACGAGCGCCGCAACGACGACGCTCGCGTCCACGACGAGCGTCATCGCCGGTCCGCGTCCCCGTTTTGCGCTGCTACCCGGCGTGCCGCTCACGCCGACAGAGCGGTTGGATCGCCTGTGCGTCTCCTGTGGTCGTGTTCCCCTACGGCTTCACCTTCGGGGCCTCCATCTCCTGACCCATCTGGTTGATCACCATCGCGGTGGTGTTGCCGTCGGGGCCCCGCTTGAACGCGATCGTGGCGTCCACCTCCCTGAGATGGAATTCGGTCTCGGACGTCGGCACGAGCTGGAGCCGGTCCCCGCCGGTCGGCTGCACCCACAGCGTCGTGTCTTCGCGCGTGACCGTGAGCTCGCCCATGCCTTGGAGCTGGTACGTCCCCACGTAGCGATCCAGCACGTCTGCGGTCAGGTGCACCGGCTTCGGCTCGGGCCAGACGTTGTCACGGGGATTCCTGTCCGGGAAGCGCTTGTGCGGATCGAGCGTGACCTTCACGATCCGTCGCCCGCCGAAGTCGAGATAGGCTTCGAAGGTCCGGTTGCCGCCGAACCAGACGTCCACCGGATAGGTCACCTCCGCCGTCACCGAATCCGTCATCACGCTGTTCTTCATCGGCTCGATGGCGGGTCCGGTCGGCGCGAATTCCACCTTCAGCACGACGGGTGACGGCATCTCGCCGTCCTGTCGGACCCTGACCACCGTGTGGGCGCCTTTCGTCGTCACGTTCTGGATCGAGCCGTCGACCGATTCGGTCGTCCAGATCCAGTAGTACCAGAACCACCCGAGGTCCCGGTGGAGCGCGTTGCTCATGAAGAACGCGTAATCCCACGGTGTGGGGTGCTTGAAGCGCCAGGCGTGCGCGTACGCGCGCTGCGCCCTCCACACCGCGCTGTCGCCCACGATGCCGCCCAGCATGGAGAGCATCATGGGCGCCTTGCCATAGGCCGCGAAGGAGTACATCGGACCCGCGTAGTTCTCGTCCCAGATCATCGGTGGCTCCTGCTCGTTGCCGCTCGTACGGCCGTACGCCTGACCCTGGCCGTCGAGCCCGGCGTCGGGGGCGCGACCCATGCGATCGTCCGCCGACAGGATGTTCATGTACTGATTGAACCCCTCGTCCATGAAGCCCCACCACGTCTCGTTCACCCCGACCATCATGGGCCACCACTCGTGGCCGGCTTCGTGATCCGCCGCGCCCAGCGCCGACATGATGAACATCGGGTACTCCATGCCGAGCTGAGGGCCGTCCGCGACCGTCATGCGTGGGAAGGCGTATGGCATCCAGAGCCGGGAATAGAACTGCAGCGCATGGCGGACGCGTTCGCCGACCTGGTCGAAATGCTGCGGCGCGCCCGCGTCTCCGGGCAGGTAGAGGATGTAGACCGGGATGTAGCCCTTTCCCGGGATGTTCGCCCGCGTGGCATCCCAGACGTAGTTCCTCGACGCCGCCCAGGCCACGTCCGCTACGCTGTCCGCCACGAAGTGCCACGTGAGGCGCGTGCCCGTGGCGGTCGACTTCCCCGGCCCCGTGGTGCCGGGATCGACGATGTGGATCTGGTCGTCCGAATCCAAGACCTTGGCGAGCCGGTCCCGCTCGTCCTGAGTCAGCACTTGTTCAGGATTCTGCAAGACGCCCGTCGAGCCGACGATCCAGCCCGCGGGCACGTCGTACGTCACGTCGAAGTGGCCGAAGTTGTTGTAGAACTCCGCGCTCCCCAGATACGGCTCGGTGTCCCAGCCCTTGTAGTCGTCGTAGACCGCCACGCGCGGATACCATTGGGCGACCTGGTAGAGCGAATCGGCGAAACGGCCCATCCGCATGCTGCCGTCCGGAACCTGGAAGTGCCATTCGACCTCCAGCGTCGCGGAGCTGTGTGCGGCGATCGGCTTGCTCAACCGGACCTGGGCACTGGTCAGGTTGAAGTTGATCGCGATGGGCTCCGTCTGTTCCCGTGATGGGCGAAAGCGGCCTTCGCCGCGCGCCACGGGCGTCGTCAGATCGACCGACTGCCCGTCGATGGTCATCGCGGTGACGTTCATGCCGTCGGTGGTGTGCGGCACCGTCCCGTTGCGCGGCACGTCGGGCGCAAACGCATTCTGGTCCAGGCGGAAGACGATGCTCCGCATCTCCCGCGGGCTGTTGTTGTGGAGCACGATCGTCTCGCTGCCCGTCACCACCGACGTGGTCGGGTCGAGCCTGGCGTGGATCGTGTAGTCCGTGGTCGTCTGCCAGTACTTGGGCCCCGGCAGGCCGGTCGAGTCGCGCGTGCCGGCCGCGAACGCGCGCCGGATCATGTTGGTGATGGGAATCGTGCGCCGGATCCCGCGGGGAGGCTGCTGCGCGGTCGCGTGATCGCCCAAAGACGCGCTCAGGAGCACCACACCGGTGAGGATTCGTACAGCTCGTTTCATGATCGTCGCCTGTGAGAGTCACGTTGGCTCCAAGGCAGGAGGCCGCACCACCGTGCGGACCTTAGCAGCAACGAGCATGGTACCGACCGGAGCCGCGGCGGGCAACGCTTGCGGGAGAAGTGAAAGGCTCGGTGTTCGGCCGTCCACGAAAGTGGGACAGCTTCACCGGCCCCATCCTCCCTCACTCGTTCTCGGCGCTCACCGCCCATCCGCTCATGTCTTCGGCCGTCCGACCATCCTTCGGTTCTCTCCCCCGCCCTGCCTTCAGAAGGCCGTGACGACCCCAGTGGTGAAGCGGAATCGATTCACCTGCAGGTCTCGGTTCACCTCGGCCATGAAGCGGACGTTGCGCGAGCCGAGGTAGTGGGCGCTCACACCCGCCGACTCGTACAGCTTCAGGTAACCCGGCTCCCCCACGCGGAGTGTGAAGACGGGCCGATCGGATTGCACCCGGTTGTAGAGCGCCGTGAACAGGAGGCGCCCGTCGGCCCACGACGGCGCGAAGAGAAGCTCACCCATGTAGGCGTTCACGCTCGTCCTCAGCGGATGCGCGGCGTTGACGTCGCAGCGGGGATCACCCGGCTGGCAGGCGTCCAGGAAGAAGGGGTTCCCGTCTCGCCGGTAGAGATACTGGAGATTGAGGTCGAGCCTCTGACCGAGAGGGACGGTGGCATCGGGTCCCCACACGCGCACCGTGCTCTCCGTGCCGTCGGCCAGCTTGTCCGTGCCAAGATAGGTGTAGCCGCCGACGCGGAACGGGCCGAGGTCCTGGCTCAGGCGCACGCCCACGTTCTTCGGCGTCTGCGTCGAGTAGTTGAGGTCGGACGTCGCCGGCTCGAGGCCCTGTCCGTTCACGACCTGGACGAACAGTTCCGAGCCGGTCCAGAGCGCGCGGGAGACCATGAGGCCGCGCTCGTACGTGAGGTCCGTCCTCACGTCGCCGACGCGCACGCGATACGGCATGTAGTCCTCGTACTCGACGCGGAGCTCGCGCTTGTAGAGCGGGTCCGAGAGCTGGAACTGGCCTGCGATGATGTCCACGCCCGAGCCGAACACGTCACCGAACTGCAGGAACGCGTCTTCGAGGCCCGCGACCTCTCCGCGCTCGGTGAGGAAGAAGTACATGTAGTAGGAGATCTTGTCGGCGATCTGCCCTCCGCTCAGGAGCTTGATGCCCCAGGGCGTCTTCAAGTCCGTGCCCACCGCGTTCTTTCCGGTGAGGCTGCTCAGGTACCCTTCCACGCGCACGGCGAGCGGAAGCTCACGCTGGAGGCGGAGCCAGGGGTCGCCGGTGGCGAGGGTGTCCGGCCCGACGTGGCCCCGGACCATGGCGAATCCGTTCGCCGCGAACTGGGCGCCGAACGCGCTCAGCCGCGGGAAGTGGGTGTGGCAGAGCGAGCAGCCTACCTTGTACTTGCGGGCGAACGCGGGGATGTCGCCCGCGGCCAGGGGCGCGGCCGAAACAAGCATCAGGGCGGCGAGCACGGCATGCGTGACACCTCGTGGGTGGATCGGCATCGGTGCCTCCAGGGGGAGGGCCATTGCGAGGAGTGCGGGTAGACTCTCCAACCTGCGCGAGGCCGTGCCCGGGGCCTATCCGGCAAGTGTTCGGACCGTGGCGTCGGAGCCACTCGCGACGTAGGGGGCGTCGGCCTGGCCATGTGCCGGTGGCCCGCTTCCATGCGATCGAAGGCCGTCTCCAACCTCGATGTGGCCGCGCTCGCCGTCACCAGCGCAACGCCGAGCACGATGGCCGACATCCCGAGCGGGGTCGCGGAGCTTCCACCCGGCAACGCCAGAAGTCCGAGTACCGCCCCACTCGCGTCGGTCCACGGCGGTGCGTCGGGGAGACCGAGCCCGGACGCGGCTCACGTGTCCCTCGGATCCCTCAGATCTCCGGGGTCAGCTCGATTGCCTTTCCGCGGCAGCCGTATCGGACGGCCCACCGTTCGTCATCTCGTGGCCGAGGGGCGAGGGCGTCTCCGTCATCTCTCCAGAGTCCGGGACGGCTGAACCGACGCGGCGCGGGCCGCCGGCCAGGCGCAGGCCGTTGCGCCCACGAGGAGCAGAAGCAGGCTCACTCCCACGTACGTGATTGGATCGAAGGGTGAGACACCGAAGAGCATCTTCCTGATCAGGGAAGCGACGGTCACGGCGATCAGCGTGCCCAGGATCACGCCGCCGCCGACGAGGGAGAGCGTCCACCCAAAGACCATACGGACTACGCGGCCCGGAGCCGCTCCCAACGCCATGCGCACCCCGATCTCATGGGTACGCTGCGTGACCGCGAAGGCGATGACCGCATAGAGTCCGGCGGCAGCCAGAGCGAGCGCGAGCAATCCCAGAAGCCCCATCCCATCGGCCACGAGCCGCCAGGGCGCCAGGGCGGCGCGCCGGGCTTGGCTCACGGTCACGATGGAGTGGATGGGAAGATCGGCGTCGAGGCTTCGGACCGCGCTCTTCACGCTCGAGATCACACGCGCGGTCGGACGGTCGCTGCGGACCAGGAGCGAGGCGCGGGGGGCGTAGGCCGTCTGGATAGGGAGATAGAGGATCGGCGACGGTGGCTGCAGCAACTCGGTGCGGACGTCTCCCACGACTCCCACCACCTGCAGCGACCGTCGTGAGGCTCCCTCTCCCATCAGGAGATGCGCTCCCAGAGGTGATCGGCCCGGCCAGAGTCGATCCGCCATCGTGCGGCTCACGACGGCCACTCGCTCCGCACCCGATTCGTCGCCATCCGCCGTGGTGAAGGCAGCTCCGGCCAGGAGTGGGACGCCTGCGGTCCGGAACCAGCGCAGGCCGACGTACGCGACCGAAGCGCTGACGCCACGACTCGACGCGCCGCTCTCAGCGATCACCGGGGCATGGCCCAGCCCGGAGAGGGGTGGTTGAGCGGACAGCGCCGCCCCCGACACCCCGGGAAGGGCGCGGACGCGCGCCGCGAGGTCCCGGTAGAACGCCTTCCCGCGGGCCTCGGAGTAGTCCAGCAAGCTCAGGTCCAGCGTAAATGCGACCAGATGGCTTTCCTGCAGGCCCGTGTCGACCGTGAGTCCCCGCCGTACGCTTCCGACGAACAAGCTGCACGTCACCAGGAGAACGAGCGCCAACGTGACCTGGCCCACCACGAGGGCGTGGCGGATCCGCGCAAGCCTCCGGGAATCGCCGGTTCCCCGGCCCGAATCGGACAGACCTGCGCCCGGAGCCCGACTCGAGGCGGACAGCGCGGGAAGCAAGCCGAACCCGAGGCCCACCAGGAGCGAGAGCGTGAGCGCGAATCCGAAGACCCGGAAGTCGATGGGAGCGGCCATGCTGAGATGGACCGCGAAGAGGCCGGCGAGACTCCTCGACCACACGGCCACGAGGAGTCCCAGGATTCCCGCGAGGAGCCCGAGGAGCGCGCTCTCGCTGAGGAGTTGACGCAGCAGCGTGCCCCGGGTGGCGCCCAGGGAGGCACGGATGGCCAACTCCCGTTGTCGGGCCGCGGTCCGGGCCAGCAGCAGGCTGGCCGCGTTCGCGCAGGCCACGAGCAGAACGAGGACCGGAACAACCAGGAACACGGCCAGGGTGAGCAGCGCGCGATGCTTGCCGGCGCCGGGCCCGAAGATCAGGTCTCCCGACACGAGGCGGGCGCCTCCGCGTGCTTCTGGGTCTGCGCCCCCCAGCCGGCGCGACAGCACCTGCATCGCCTCGTCCGCTCCCCGGCGGCTCACACCTGGAGCGAGCCTGCCGACGGCGCGGAGCCACCGGACCGTGGGGTCTTCCGCTCGCCAGGACGCCGTCGGTCCCAAGCCGGCCGAGCGGGCGGCCGACATGGGGATCCAGAGCTCGGGGCCGCGCAGGTCCGGATCGACGACGTCGCCGGCGGTCATGCCCGTGAAGCCCCGGGGCATGACCCCGACCACGAGGAACGGCTGGCCGTTCACTCGAATCGTGCGCCCGATCGCGCCGGGTGCTCCTCCGAGGCGGTGCTTCCAGAACGAGTAGCTTGCCACAACCTCCCGGGACTGTCCGCCGTCGTTCGGTTCGTCGTGCAACGTGCGTCCGAGCAGGGGGTGTGCGGACAGGACATCGAAGTAGTTGGACGTCACGACCTCGCCCCGCGAGACGAAGGCACCGTCCCCGACATCGGCCGCGACATCCGACAGGCCGGCGCCCGCCACGCCCGAGAACAGAGCATGCTGACTCTCGAGGAACTCGATGTCCGGCAGCGCGAGCCTGGACGGGGGAAGCGATCGCCCCTGTTCGTCCGGCACCGACAGCCCGAGCGCGACCAAACGACGCTGCCCGGCGACGTCAGGCAGACCTCGAAGGGCCATGGCGTTGAACAGGCTGAAGGCCACGGTCGTCACGCCGATGCCGATGGCCAGTGAGAGGACGACGACGATGGTGGATCCGGGTCGGGAGCGCAGGGCGCGCGCTGCGGCGGCCAGGTCCCGCATCAGGTTGTCGAGCATGATGGAATTCGGTGAAGCCGGCAGCCCGCCACCGCCCGCAGGGTTCGCGCATCCTGCCTCGGCCGTCCCTACGGGATGAAGGGCCGAACGGTTTCCCCACGGCCACGGTCCGACCGTGCGACGCCCCAGCATGTTCCATCGTGTCGCCCGGACGGTGCACGAGAACGGCTTACGCGCCTGGCCGCCGGAGATCCGACCGTCCCCCGGCCCGAGCGGCTCTCCAAGCTTGCGGGAGGAGTGAAAGGCTCGGTGTCCGCCCGTCCACGAGCGCGGGAACGCTGCACCGGCCCCGGCCGCATTCGTGGCCAGAGCTCGACAGCCTGGGGCACGGCGAACGAGTTCACCGTCTCGCTGCCACTGCCGCGTGACCTACGCGCGTCGGCCGGATCGCTCACGCTGTCACTGGCGGTGGCGTGACTCCTGTCGCGGTCACGCAGGGCTTGGAGGTGCGGGGAAGCAAGAAGCCCCCGGAGTCCGGAGACTCCGGGGGCTTCTTGGAGGTGGCGAGAGTCGAACCGGTGTGAGCGTAAGCAGTCCAGCCGCCGACGCATGTCCGGCGAGGGCTGATCGGCTCATGGCGTCGTCCGGTGCGCCGGGGTAACGTCGGCCATGGGGACTCCGGCCAGGCGACTCTCTCGTCCCCTGCCCTCACCTGCCAGGCCATGGCGCCCGGCCTCCGCGCACACGTACGGACCGAGACGGCCGACTGCCATGCCGCTTACCCGGTGCTGGACCAGACGTCGAGCCTCGATCCCGCCGCCCCCGAGCCCGTGCCCGTTGGACCGCTTGCGATTCTCGGGCGCCACAGCCTACCGTGGCCTTCGGCCCAACAGGCCTTTCGATTCCCTGTCCGTAGCGAGGATGAGGTCATGAACAGACGGCTCAAGGTGTGGATCGGCGGATTGTGCTTGGGGGCGGGCCTGGGATGGGCATCCATGGCATCGGCCACGCCCGCGGCGGCCGGCAGCGGGCCGATCCACGTGTTGATCCGTTATCCCACGATGCACGGTGACACCGTGGTGTTCGAGGCCGCCGGTGACCTTTGGCGCACCACCCTGCAGGGCGGGACCGCCAGCCAGCTGACCTCCGACGGCGGCTTCGACATGGCGCCGCATTACTCGCCCAACGGGAAATGGATCGCCTTCACCGGCTGGTACCAGGGCAATACCGACGTCTATGTGATTCCGGCCGCGGGCGGCCCGGTCCGGCGCCTGACCTTCCACTCGATCAACAGCAAGGCCGGCAACGACAAGCTCGTCACCACCGCGGACAACATCGTGGTGGGCTGGACGCCGGACAGCAAGAACGTCGTGTTCCTCTCCCGCCGCGCCAGTTTCAACTACTGGATCATGAATGCGTTCACCGTACCGGTGGACGGCGGCTTGCCGAAGGAGTTGCCGCTGCCCTGGAGCGGCCCGCTGTCGTACAACGCCAGCGGAACCCGGATCGCCTACAACAAGCTGGACCGGGTCTACCGCGAGTACCACCGCAAGCACTATTACGGCGGCCCGGCGGCGGACATCTGGACCTACGACTTCAAGACCGGCGAGAGCCGCCAGATCACGCACTGGAAAGGTGCGGACGTGTGGCCCATGTGGCACGGCGACACGATCTATTTCACTTCCGATCGCGGCACCCACGGCGTGCAGAACCTGTGGTCGTATTCGCTGGACAAGGACCATTTCAGCCAGCTGACTCATTTCGACACCTATGACATCGACTCGCCCACGCTGGGCAACGACGGCGTGGCGATCTCCGACGG
>JBJKSF010000207.1:0-23873 GCA_046704285.1 Longimicrobiales bacterium
GCGCGACGCCGCGCCCGACGCCCGCCCCGGCGCGGCCCCTGTCGCTGCCGGGCGGGGACGGGCCCCTTCCGGACGCCGTGCCGGGCGTCCACGATCCGCAGGACACGGAGGATCCCTCCGCGTGAGGCGGGGAGGGGGAGCCGGGGAGGTGGTTGCGGGGGGTCGGGGCCGGTGAGCCGCCTCGATCCCCCTTCGTACGGCGCAGGACCCGCGTGGCGCATCCGCGGTGGGTCGGTTCCGCTGGACGGTCCCGTCGTCATGGGGATCCTCAACCTGACGCCGGATTCCTTCTCGGACGGGGGCCGGTTCGCCGACGTGGAGGAAGCCCTTCGCGAGGGCGAGGCGATGGTGGCGGCGGGCGCCGCCCTCCTCGACGTGGGGGGGGAGTCGACACGCCCCGGCGCCGCGCCCGTCGCGGTTGCCACGGAGATGGATCGGGTGCTCCCGTTCTTCGAGGGGGCCCGGGGTCGCATCACCGTGCCGCTCTCCGTAGACACGAGGAACGCCGAGGTGGCGCGCGCGGCGGTCGCCGCAGGTGCCGCGATCGTGAACGACGTGTCGGCGCTCGCGCACGATGTGGCCATGGCCCGAGCCGTCGCGGACACCGACGCCGGCGTCGTGCTGATGCACATGCGCGGGGAGCCCTCGACGATGGCGCGCCACGCCGGCTACGTGGACGTGGCCGGGGAGGTCGCGTCCGAGCTGGCGGACGCCGTCCAGCGCGCGCGCCGGGCCGGGATCGCGGACGCCTCCATCGTGCTCGACCCGGGGATCGGGTTCGCGAAGGCCGCACGGCACTCGTTCGCGGCCCTGGCGGGCCTCGCGAGGCTGACGGCCCTGGGCTTCCCCGTGTTGGTGGGCCCGAGCCGGAAGAGCTTCCTCGGCAGCGTTGCGGGCGCCCCGACCGGGGACCGTGCGCCCGGGACGATCGCGGCTTGCGTCGCCGCCTATCTTGGGGGAGCGCGCATCTTTCGTGTGCACGACGTGGAGCCGGTGGTCCAGGCCCTCGCCGTGGCGGAGGCGATCGTGGAGGCTGCAGCGACCGGGGTGCCTTGCGGGGAGGAGCGGTGAGCCGGATCTGGGGCGATCTCCAGCTCCTGCGGCCGGGGTGGGGCGACCTGGTCGAGATCCTGATCGTCGCGTTCCTCCTGTACCGCCTCCTCCTGGTCATCCAGCGCACCCGGGCCCGTCAGATCCTCATCGGCGTCGTGCTGCTGGCCGCCACCTACGGGCTCGCCCGCGTCCTCAACTTCATCCTCATCCGCACCCTCCTGAAGGAGTTCTTCCAGTACGGGGCGATCGCGGCCCTCGTGGTCTTCCAGCCGGAGCTGCGGGCGGCCCTGGCCCGCCTCGGGCAGAGCCGGATGCTCCGGGTCTTCCAGCACCTCGAGGGCAGCCGCGTGGCCGACGAGATCGTCGAGGCCGTGGAGCGCCTGTCCCGCTCGCGCATCGGCGCGATCATCGCCGTCGAGCAGGACGTGGGCCTGGACGAGTACGCGCAGACGGGGAGCCTGGTCCAGGCACGCGTCTCGGCCGAGATGATCACGACGATCTTCACGCCGTACTCGCCCCTGCACGACGGAGCCATCCTCATCCGCGGCAACGTGATCCAGACCGCGGGAGCCATCCTCCCGCTGACGCAGTCGTCGGTCCCGGACCGCTCCCTGGGGACGCGGCACCGGGCGGCGCTCGGCCTGAGCGAGGAGACGGACGCCATCGTCATCGTGGTGAGCGAGGAGACGGCCCTGGTCTCGGTGGCCCTGGGTGGGCGGCTCGAGCGGGACGTCGGTCCGGACCGCCTGAGGACCATCCTCACCGGCGCGCTCCCGGACCGCGATGCGGCGCTCACGGCGGCGCCCGCCAAGGCCTGACGGGCCGCCGGGCGGCCGCACGTTTGACACCCCCCTCCGCTGCCGCATAAATTCATCCGGCCTGACTCCCTCCCGCGTCACGCCCCTTCGGGGGCAACGTAGGAGCGAACCCCCTCGTGAGCACCCAGTACCAGCTGCTGACGCTCTTCTCGGACGGCGGGTTCATGATGTACCCGCTCATCCTCTGCTCGCTCATCGGGCTGGGCGTCATCCTCGCCAAGGCCTGGACACTCCATGTGGCCGCCGCCGGCACGAAGAGCGTACAGGACCGGGTCGAAGAGGCGGCTCGCGCCGGCGGCCTCGAACGCGCGATCCAGGCCGTCGAAGAGATCCCGGGGCCGGCCGCCGCCATCCTGCTCGTGGGCATGCGCCTGCTGAAGCGCACGCGCCTGATGGAGGGGGAACTGGAGCAGGCGGTGGCCACGACGGGCGCGCTGGAGGTGAGCTTCCTCGAGCGCGGCCTGGTCATCCTGGCGACGATCGCGAACGTCGCGCCACTCATGGGCTTCCTCGGGACCGTCGCGGGGATGATCCTCGCGTTCGGCGCCATCACGCAGGCCGGCGAGGTGGAGCCCGCCCTCGTCGCGGGCGGGATCAAGGTGGCCCTTCTGACGACCGCGGCCGGGCTGATCATCGCCATCCCGGTGAACGTCGCGTACAACTACTTCGTGACGAGGATCGACCACCTCATCGTCGCCATGGAGCAGGGCAGCCAGAGGATCATCGATATGGCCTGGGACCTCGAGCAGGAGGGCAGGCTGACCGTCATGAGGGAAGTGCAGGCGGATTGACCGCACGGAGCCATCGGTGCGCTGTCGCGGTTGCGTTCCACCCGTAGGAGCCTGGGAAGGCTGACATGGCGATTCTGAACAAGAAGAAGCTCAAGGTCTCGAGCGACATCCCGACCGCGTCGACGGCGGACATCGCGTTCCTGCTCCTCATCTTCTTCCTGGTGACGACCCAGTTTCCCAAGGACAAGGGGCTGGAGCTGGTGCTGCCGGAGCAGGGGGTGACGACGGGGGTAGCCGCCCAGAACCTCATCTTCTTCCTCGTACAGCCCTCGGGCATCGTCCAGGTCAAGCGGGGTGAGAGCACCTCCATCCAGACGGTGCAGCCCTCGGACGTCGCGAGCATCTGGCGCGAGGAGGTGTCCGCGAACCCGAACCTCATCGCGGCCGTGAAGACCTCGCCGGACGCTCCCTATAAAGACATGATCGCGGTGGTCGACGGCCTGAAGCAGGCAGGCTGCGAACGGATCTCTCTGCAACTCCTGGAGAAGTGACCGATGGCCATCAAGGGTGGCGGGTTCAAGCGATCGGCCAAGGTGAACAGCGAGATCCCCCTGGCGTCCACGGCCGACATCGCGTTCCTGCTCGTGATCTTCTTCATGGTGAGCACGACCTTCCGTAAGGGACGCTCGATCCCGATCGACTGGCCGCGCGCCGTGGCCGCGAAGAAGACGCCCGCGAAGCAGAAGAACATCCTGCTGGTCTGGATGAAGCGAGACGGCTCGGTGTACATCAACGACCAGCCGACGCCCATGGCCGACGTGACGTCCGTCGTCGAGCCGCTGTACGTCCAGTCGGACAGGCACCTCCTGGTTTCCATCCGCGCCGACCAGAACGTGCCGTACCGGTTCGTGAACGACCTCGAGCAGCAACTCGTCGCGGCTGGCGTGCTGCGGGTGGTGTTCGCGACAGAGCTGGCGCAGAAGATGCAGAGGGTGATGCGATGAGCGCACAACAGGCTCTACCATCGGAAGCCGGCGCCGGCACGGCGAACGACCGGCTGAAGCGTTCGTTCAGCTCCTTCTTCTGGGGAGGCATCGTCGCCGCTGCGGTGCTGCACTTCCTGGTGTTCTCGCTGTGGCCCAACCTGCATGCGCAGAACATCTCGATGAAAGAGAGCGCGGTCGAGACGATCACGCTCCCGCCCGAGGTCAAGATCCCGCCGGCGCCGCAGGCCATCGCGCGCCCGGCCATGCCGGTGATCGCGACCGCGACCGTCAAGTCGGACGTGACGATCGCACCCACGACCTTCGAGCAGAACCAGGTCGCGAACCTGCCTCCGCCGCCGAAGCACGACAACGCGCAGGACGTGCTCGCGAAGCAGCCGACCTTCACCCCGTACACCGTGGCCCCCCAGCTCCTCAACCCGCAGGAGGTCACGCAGTCGATGGAGAGGAACTATCCGCCGCTGCTGCGGGACGCGGGCATCGGTGGAAACGTGGTAGTCTGGTTCTTCATCGACGCCCAGGGCCAGGTGATCAAGCACCTGATCAACCAGACCTCGGGGCACCCGCAGCTGGACTCCGCGGCGATCAAGGTGGCCGATGTCGCCAGGTTCTCTCCGGCGCTGAACTACAACAAGCACGTGCCGGTCTGGATCCAGCTCCCCATTACCTTCCAGGTCAGCCATTAGGCCCGGCTCCCGGGACAAGCTCGGATTGACGAGGGGACCCCGCCGGAGTGCCGGCGGGGTCCCCTCTCCTTTTGGCCCCACCCGGGTCGGTGTCCCGCTCCCGCGGTGCGGTGGGCGTAAGGAGCCCTGGAGCATGCGTCCTTGAGCGCGACGGCGGCACAATACCTGGCAAGGCTGTCCGGGACCCTCCCTCTCGTCCGGGAGCGCATGGCGGCGGCGGCGGACGCGTCGGGCCGGCGCCCCGGCTCCGTGCGTCTCGTGGCGGTGACGAAGGGGCATCCCGTGGAGGCGGCCCGCGCCGCCCTCGCGTCGGGCGTGCGCGACCTGGGCGAGAACCGCGTGGCGGAGTTGGAGGGCAAGGCCGCGGCGCTCCGTGGCGAGGATGTGACCTGGCACATGATCGGTCACCTCCAGAGCCGCAAGGCGGCCGCCGCCGCCGAGCTCGCCGACGTCATCCACAGCGTGGACAGCGTGCACCTGGCGGAGCGGCTGTCCCGGATCGCCGCGGAGCGCGGGGACGGGGTACGGATCTTCGTCCAGGTGAACACGTCGGGCGAGGCCAGCAAGAGTGGGCTCGGGATGAACGAAGCCCTGGACGACATCCGCCGGATCGCGGAGTTTCCAGGGTTGCGCGTGGAGGGCTTGATGACGATGGCCCCGTGGGTGGACGCCGAGCCCGTCGTCGCATCGGCCTTCCGGCGCCTGCGCGAGATGTCGGAGACCATCCGGGCGGCCGGCTTCCGGCTGGGGCCGGAGCTCTCCATGGGGATGAGCAACGATCTGGAGATCGCCATCCGGGAGGGAAGCACCCTCGTCCGGATCGGGACGGCACTGTTCGGGGAGCGGGTCACATGATCGACCTCACACCGCTGGATGTGCGCAAGAAGCGCGGCGACTTCAAGAAGCTCCTGAGGGGATACGACCCGCAGGAGGTGGACATCTTCCTGGATCTGGTGGCGGAGCGCATGGAGGCCCTGGTGCGGGAGAGCATCCAGCTCCGGGAGCGTGCCGAGACGCTGCAGCAGCAGGTGAGCTCTCAGTCCGGCCGGGAGCATGCGGTCCAGGAGGCGCTCGTGACCGCCCAGGAGCTGCGAGGCGAGATCCGCTCGCACGCCCAGCGGGAGGCCGAGCTGATCGTCGGCGAAGCTCGTGCGCGGGCGAAGGAGCTCGACGTCGAAGCCGAGCGCAAGAGCCGACTGTTGGAGGAGGCGCTCGCGGAGCTGGAGCGGAAGCGCATGCGGTTCCTCAGGACCTTCCGGCAGCTCCTCGAGCGCGAGCTCGACCTGGTGGATGTGGAGGAGGCGCGGGCGCCGCTCGAGGATCGCCCGATCGAGCTCGACCTGAGCGGGGGCAAGTCTCCGGAGGACCAGGCGGCAGGGACCGGGGACGGCTCGGGGGGCCGATCCTCGACGCCGGTCGGGCAGCCCCCGGAAGACCCGCGCCCGGCGCTCGACGACGCGGTCGACGAGTTGGCTGCGGCGCACGATGCGGCCTGGAGGATCCACGAGACGCCCGCACCGGACGCGGGGGCGCAGAAGTCCGCCCGGGACCTCCTGCTTCCCTTCGATGACGAGGGGACCGACCCGAAATCGGGAGGCGATCCCCGTTGGGGCTGAGCTCCGGGTTGGAGTCGGACACGTCGGGGGAGGCTCCGGGAGCGGCCGCGAGCTCCGCGTCCGAAGCCGAGGACCTGGTGGCGCGACTGGACGAGACCGTCGCGGCGGTCCGCCGGGAGAGCGACTTCGTGCCGGAGGTGGCCATCATCCTCGGAACCGGCCTGGGGGCCCTGGCCGAGAGCGTCGAGGCGGCCGTGGAGATCCGCTACGAAGATCTGCCGGGCTTCCCGGTGCCCACGGTCGAGTCGCACTACGGCCGGCTCGTCCTGGGCACCCTGGACGGCACTCCCGTGGTGGTGATGCAGGGTCGCTTCCACCGGTACGAGGGATACAGCCTGCAGCAGGTGACTTTTCCCGTGCGGGTCCTCCGGCGCCTGGGCGCCGGCACGCTGGTCGTGTCGTGCGCCTCCGGAGGCATGAACCCGTTGTGGTCGCCCGGCGCGCTGGTGCTCCTGGACGACCACATCAACCTGATGGGCGACAACCCGCTCGTCGGACCCAACGTCGAGGCCCTGGGACCCAGATTCCCGGACATGTCCGAGCCGTACGACCGCGAGCTCCAGCGTCTCGCCATGACGGCCGCCATGGAGCTGGGCATCCGCCTCGAGCGGGGCGTGCTCGTGGCCGTCACCGGGCCGAGCCTTGAGACCCGTGCGGAGTATCGCATGCTGCGCACGATGGGCGCGGACATCGTGGGCATGTCGACGGTTCCCGAGGTCATCGTGGCCCGTCACATGGGCATGCGGGTCCTGGGCGTCAGCATCGTCACGGACGCGTGCCTGCCCGACGCGCTCGAGCCGGCGGACGTCGAGGCCATCATCGGGACCGCGCGGCGCGCGGAGCCCGACCTGACGCGGCTGATCCGGCAGGTGGTGGGACGCCTCTCCCGGAATCCGACGTCGAAGAACCCGACATAGAACCCGGACGCACGTTCCATGTATCCCGAGCTTCCCGAGACGCTCCTCGCCGTCGAGGAGGAGACCCTGGCCCGCTGGAAGGAGGAAGGCCTCTTCCAGCGCACGCTCACGGCCACGGCACGGGGGGAGCCCTTCGTCTTCTACGAGGGGCCGCCCACGGCCAACGGCAGGCCGGGCCTGCACCACATCATCAGCCGGGCGATCAAGGACCTCGTGTGCCGCTACCACACCATGCAGGGCCGCAGCGTCACGCGCATCGCCGGCTGGGACACCCACGGGCTGCCCGTGGAGATCGAGGCCGAGAGGAAGCTGGGCATCAGCGGAAAGCCCGAGATCGAGGCGTTGGGGATCGCGCGCTTCAACCAGGTGTGCCGGGACTCGGTGTTCACGTACAAGGAGGAGTGGGAGAGCCTCTCCGAGAGGATCGGATACTGGCTGGACTACTCGCGGCCCTACGTGACCTTCCACACCGACTACATCGAGTCGGTGTGGGCGATCCTCAAGGAGCTGGCCGGCAGGGGTCTGCTGTACCGGGGGCACAAGAGCGTGCCCTACTGCCCCCGCTGCGGAACGGCGCTCTCCTCGCACGAGGTGGCGCAGGGCTACCGCGACGTGGAGGACCCCTCGCTGACGTTCGTCGCGGACGTCGTCGGCGACGACGGGTCTCCCGATCCGGATGGACGCGCCTTCCTGGTGTGGACGACCACCCCGTGGACCGTGCCGTCCAACGTCGGCCTGGCCGTGCATCCCCGCCTCGACTACGCGGAGGTGGCCCACGACGGCCGTAGGCTCATCCTGGCGGAGGCGCTCGTCCCGTCGCTGCTCGGAGACGATGCCCGCATCGTGGCCCGGCACCGCGGCAGCGAGCTCGCCGGACTGCGCTACCGCCGCCCTCTCGACCTCGTGCCCGAGCCCGGGAGGCTCGGCAACGCATGGACGGTCGTGGCCGAGGAGTTCGTCAGCGCGGACGAGGGCACGGGCGTCGTACACATGGCGCCGGCGTTCGGCGCGGACGACTACGCCGCGGGCCAGCGTCACGACCTGCCGATGCTGAACCCGATCGACGACCGCGGACACTTCCTCGATGACGTGGCGGTGGTCGGCGGACTGTTCGTCAAGGACGCCGACCCATTGCTCGTCGAGGAGCTGCGCAGGAGGGGTCGGCTCTTCCGGGCGGGTACGGTCGTGCACAGCTATCCGCACTGCTGGCGGTGCGACTCGCCGCTGCTGTACGTCGCGCGGGACTCGTGGTTCGCGGCCACGTCCAGGCTCAAGGACGAGATGATCGCCAACAACGACCGGGTCTCGTGGTTCCCGGCGGAGGTGGGGGAGAACCGGTTCGGGGAGTGGCTGCGGGGCAACGTGGACTGGGCGCTGTCGCGGGACCGCTACTGGGGCACGCCGCTGCCCGTCTGGGTGTGCGAGCGCGACTCCGAGCACGTGACCTGGATCGGGTCGCTCGACGAGCTGGCGGCTGCCGCCGGAGACCTCGGTCCCGCGTTCGATCCGCACCGCCCGTTCATCGACGAGCTGACGTGGCCGTGCCCGGAGTGCGGGGCCACGATGCACCGCACGCCCGAAGTGATCGACGTCTGGTTCGATTCGGGATCCATGCCGTATGCCCAGTGGCACTATCCCTTCGAGCACGCCGAGGAGTTCGAGGGCCACTTCCCGGCGGACTTCATCTGCGAGGGCCTCGACCAGACGCGGGGGTGGTTCTACTCGCTCATGGCGATCGCGACGATGCTCGGGCGAGGTCCCTGTTACCGCAACGTCGTGGTCAACGACCTGATCCTCGACGCCGACGGCCAGAAGATGTCGAAGTCGAGGGGCAACGTCGTGGACCCGTGGCAGGCGATCGAGGCCCACGGGGCCGATGCCCTGCGCTGGTACCTGATCACGTCGTCCAACCCGTGGGTGCCGAAGCGCTACGACCCGGCGGGCGTCGACGAGTCGGCGCGCAAGTTCTTCGACACGCTGTTCAACACGTACCGGTTCTTCGCGCTGTACGCCGGCGTGGAAGGGTGGACGCCCGGGGATGCCGACCCCGCGCCCGCAGCTCGCACGCTGCTCGATCGTTGGCTGCTTTCCCGGCTGGACAGCGTGACGCGCACGATGGCCGCGGAGCTCGGAGCCTACCAGATGACGCGTGCCTACCGTGCGCTGGGCGACTTCGTGGTCGAGGATCTGTCCAACTGGTACGTGCGCCGCAGCCGGCCGCGGTTCTGGGGGAAGACCGGCGAAGAGGACGGCCGGGCCGCGTTCCGGACCCTGTGGGAAGCCCTGCGCCAGGTCGCGCTGCTGGCCGCTCCCTGTGTGCCGTTCACGGCGGACTGGCTGCACCGTGCGCTCACGGGACAGAGCGCCCACCTGCAGCGCTATCCGCTCGCCGCCGGGGAGGCGAACGCCGGTCTCGAGGCGGAGATGGAGGCTGCTCGCGCGCTGGTGTCGCTGGGGCGGGCGGCGCGCGAGGAGGCGGGCATCC
Organism: Longimicrobiales bacterium; assembly: GCA_046704285.1. Lineage (GTDB taxonomy): Bacteria > Gemmatimonadota > Gemmatimonadetes > Longimicrobiales > Gaopeijiaceae > SZUA-318. The sequence continues at coordinate 9,311 of JBJKSF010000207.1, forward strand.
GCGTGCGGCAGCCCCTGCGCCGGCTGCACGCGGTGCTGCCCGGAGGACGGGCCCTGGCCGGCGGCGCGCTGGATCTCGTGCGCGACGAGCTCAACGTGAAAGAGGTGGGCTTCATGGCCTCGCCGGAGACCCTCGTGCGCCTGGTGGCCCGTCCCAACTTCCGCGCGCTCGGTCCCCGCTTCGGGAGCCGGACCCAGGAGGCGGCCGACGCGATCCGCGCCCTGGACCGGGAAGCCCTGGCGGCCTTCCGCGACGGGTCGGGCGCACGCATCGAAGTGGGTGGGCGGAGCCACGAGCTGGAGCCGGGGGATCTGGAGGTCGTGCAGGAGTCCGACGGGAAGCTGGTCGTGAAGGCGGAAGGGGGACTGACGGTCGCGCTGGACCCGACGCTCGACGCCGGCCTCGTATCCGAGGGAATGGCACGCGAGCTCGTGAACCGCGTGCAGCGCCTGCGGCGGGAGGCGGGCCTCGAGGTCACCGATCGCATCGAGCTGGCCATCGGGGGAGGCGCTGAGGTGCAGGAAGCGGCGCAGGCCCACCCGGCGTTCGTGAGCGGTGAGACGCTGGCCGTATCCCTGACGGTCGGAGCGCAGGACGTCTGCGACGGCTTCGCCGCCGTCCGGGACCTCGACATCGACGGAGCCGCCGTGCGCATCGGCCTGCGCAAGGCCGCGCGCTGAGAGACGCATGGGAGGCGCTCCGCCGCTGCCCGGTGGCGACCGGAAGATGTCGCTCGAGACGGGGGAGGAGGACGCGGGCCGGCTCGACTCGTTCCTCTCGCGGCGCCTCGACCTGTCGCGCACACGCGTCCAGCAGCTGATCGCGGAAGGGCTCGTCACGGTCGACGGCCGCCCCGCCAGGAAGTCGCAGGCCGTAGCGCCCGGCGCGCGCATCGCCCTGACCGTGCCCGAGCCGGCTCCTGTGGACATCGTGGCCGAGGACCTGCCGCTGGACGTGGTCTACGAGGACGAGATGCTCCTGGTGGTGAACAAGCCGGCGGGCATGGTCGTGCATCCGGCGCCCGGCCACCGCTCCGGAACGCTGGTCAACGCGCTCCTCCATCACGTCCACGACCTCGCCGGCGTGGGGGGGCGCCTGAGGCCGGGCATCGTCCACCGGCTGGACAAGGACACTTCGGGCCTTTTGGTGGTGGCCAAGACGGATGCGGCCCAGCGGGCTCTGTCGGACGCCCTCCGGATGCGGAAGGTCAAGCGCCTCTACCTGGCCGCGGCCTGGGGCCACCTGTCGGAGTCACCCCTCACCATCGACGCTCCCATCGCGAGGGATCCGCGTCATCGGCAGCGCATGGCCGTCGTCGAAGGAGGACGCCGGGCGGTGACCCGGGCGCGCGTGCGCGAGCGGTGGGCCCGGGCGGATCTGCTGGACGTGGCGCTGCAGACGGGGAGGACGCACCAGATCCGGGTGCACCTGGCCCACGTGGGCCACCCGATCGTCGGGGACACGCTGTACGGCGCGGGGTGGGAGCGGGGCCTCGGCGGGCCCGCCGCGGGCTGGGCGCGCGAGCTCTCCTGCCGCGTGCCGCGCCAGTTCCTGCACGCGGGCGAGCTCGTGTTCCAGCATCCCGGGACGGGCCAGCAGATGAGGCTGCGCGCGCCGCTGCCGCCGGACCTGGACGCGGCGGTCCGTTGGGTGAGGGAGTCCTCCGGGTAGGCTCCACAACCCTTTTTTTCAAGGCGGGTGTGGCCGATACTTATCCTTCCATCCCTCGTCTCCGCCGATCGGCACGCCTGGTCGGGGGTCCGAACCGCGGTGGCCATGACGGATCTCGATCCGAAGCTCACATTCGACTCCTTCGTCGTCGGCCCGGCCAATCGCCTGGCGAGCGCCGCGGCCCGGCGGGCGGCCGATTCTCCGGGCACGAGCTACAACCCTCTGTTCGTCTATTCCGCCTCGGGCCTGGGCAAGTCCCACATCCTCACGGCCGTCGCGCACCAGTCGAGCCGGTCCGCGCCGGATCGGCGCGTGCTCTACATGACGCTGGAGGGCTACCTGGAGGAGCTCGCGTCGGCTCTCGCGAGCGGGACCCGGGACAACTTCAAGGTGAAGTACGGCGATCTGGACATCCTCCTCCTGGATGACGTCCAGTTCCTCACCGGCCAGGCCGAGGCGCAGGAGATGCTCCTGCGCACGCTGGATCAGCTGTCGACGGCGGGCAGCCAGATCGTGCTGGCCAGCGACCGGCCCCCGGCCGAGATCAACGGCCTGGACGCTCGCCTCCTGTCGCGCTTCTCCGGCGGCCTCATCGTCGACATCGGGGCGCCCGAGTACGAGACGCGTGTCGCGATCATCCGCAGGAAGACCGAGGAGCGGGGCCAGACGCTGCTGCCCGGCGTGGCGGAGGCCCTCGGCCGCTACCCGGTGAAGAACGTCCGGGAGCTGGGCGGGGCGCTGAACAAGGTATTCGCCACCCAGGACCTGGAGGGACGTCGGGTCACGCCCGAGGAGGTGGCCACGATCATGGGAGGGAAGGCCTCGGTGAGCGCCGGGGCCGAGATCCCCGACGAGTTCGGATCGTTCCTCACCGATCTGACCGAGTCCGTCGTGGAGGCAGTGGAGGAGCAGGAGGAGCCGTGGCGGAAGGCCATGCGCGAGGCCGCGGATGCCGCGGAGCGCGAGGGCTTCTCCGCCAGGCGCGTGCGCCAGCAGCTGGGAGGCGGGGAGCCGAAGGGATGGCAGGAGACCGTCGATCGCTTCCGGGCGGACATCAAGCGTCTGCGCGAGATCGACGCCGAGCTCGATCGCCTGGGCAACCCGTGGACGGACGCCGCACAGGGCGTGCTCAAGGATCCCGACCGCCTCGACGAGGCGGAGGCGCTGCTCACCTCGGTGCGGGAGCGCCAGAGGCCCTTCCCCAGGCTCGGGGAGGGGCCGAAGCTCGACGAGCTGGCCGACTTTCCACGCATGGCCGTCAAGGCGGCCCATCAGCTCGTCGCCGGCGAGCGGCCCGAGTACAACCCCCTGTACGTGTGGGCTCCCAGGACGGAGCTCGGCCGCACGCTCCTGGGTGCCGCGGGCCGGACGTTCCAGTCGGCGATGCCCGAGGCGCGCATGGCCGTCACCTCCGTGAAGGAGTTCGCGGAGGACTTCATCCGGGCCCTGGAGGAGGGGGTGGCGGGCGCATGGCGGGAGCGTTGGTGGACGGTGGACCTGCTCCTCGTCCACGGCGTGGAAGCCCTTTCCGAGACCGAGCGGGCCCAGGACGAGTTCTTCCACCTGTTCGAGGCCCTGAAGCGGCGTGGGGCGCGGGTGATGCTGGCCGCGGCCCGACCGCCGTCGGGCATCCCCGGGATCGACGAGCGGCTGCGGTCACGCTTCGAGGGGGGGCTGGTCGTCGAGGTGGGGATGGGCGCCGGGACCGGAGAGCTCGAGTTGGTGACCGTCGAGGAGCCGAACGCGAGGGAAGGGGTGTGGGGTGGTGGGGCCGTGGCCGTCCAGACCGGCGTGATCCCGCCGCTCGAGGAGCTCGAGCTGGGTGAGCGGGGAGGGCTCTTCATCGACGACGCCGGGGAGGCCGCCGCCTCCACGCCCGCGGACACGCGGGTCGCGCCGTGGGCCGCCCAGGCACCCGCGAAGAAGGGCGGGGCGTGGTTCCCCTCAGCCGAGAACGCGGTCCTGCAGTGGCCCAGGATCGAGAGCCTGCTTCAGGAGGAGCTGGACTGATGGCGATCGAGGGTGCGCTCCAGGACGTCAGCGTGGCCGACATCTGCCAGCTCCTCGGGATGGGGCGCAAGACGGGCTGCCTCAGCATCACGGATCGTTCCAACTTCGGCTACGTGTACTTCGAGAAGGGCAGGGTGATCTACGCCTCGGTCCTCAACCGGCCGGACCGGCTGGGAGAGCTCCTCGTGCGCAACCACGTGACCACGCGCAAGGACCTCTCGCAGGCCATGGAGCGACAGGCCGTGGAGAAGGGAAGCCGCCTGGGGGAGATCCTCGTCCAGCAGGGCAGCCTCACGGAGGAGCAGCTCCACCAGTTCATCCAGCTCCAGATCGAGGAGGCCGTCTACCATCTGTTCACGTGGAGCCAGGGCTCGTTCCACTTCGACCCGGATCAACGTCCCGACGAGGAGGGCGTCTTCCTGGTCAACGTCAACCCCGAAGCCCTGCTCATGGAAGGTGCCCGGCGGGTGGACGAGTGGAGCTTGATCGAGAAGAAGATCCCCTCGTTCGACGTCGTCTTCCAGCTCGACAAGAACCCGGACGAGGCCGAGGAGGACGTGGATCTGACGAGCCAGCAGCGCAAGGTGCTGCCGTTCATCGACGGGGTGCGCACCGTCGAGGAGATCATGAACGAAGCCGGACTCGTGGAGTTCGACACGGGCAAGGCGCTGTACGGGCTGATCCAGGCGGGGTTCGTGAGTCGCGCCGGGGAGAAGCCCACGGTCGACGAGACAGGCGGAGACGAATCCCTGCAGCAGCACCTCAACCTGGGTGTGGCGTTCTATCGCTCCGGGATGATGGAGGACGCGACCCGCGAGTTCGAGGCCGCGCTGGAGAGCGACTCCCGGCAGGGGCGGGCGAACTTCATGCTCGGGTTGATCGCGTTGCGCGGCGGGCGCCCGGAGGAGGCGCTCGATCGCTTCGAGTCCGTTCCGGACGCCCAGAGGGACAGCTACTCCGTGCAGCGCAACCGGGCGCTCGCTCTGGAGCTCCTGGGGAGGTACGACGAGGCGCTGGAGGCGCTCGAAGCGGCGCGGAGCGCCCGACCCGAGGACCCGGAGATCCACCTGGCTCGCGGTGTGCTGCACCTCAAGGCCCGTGACGCGACGCGGGCCCTCGACGCCCTGCGGGAGTATCGCACCTCGCCGAGGCTCAGAAAGCCGTCGCCGCTCTACTATGCGTATACGGTCCTTGCATCCGCCGTGGCAGGGGACCTCGACTATGCGGTGGCGGTCGGACGCGAGGGACTGGCACACTATCCGGATTCGGGCCCGATCCTGGTCAACACGGGGGTCGTACTGGAGCGGTGCGGAGAGCCGGAAGCCGCGGAGGCGCTCTACAAGCGCGCCGTGACGGTCGCGCCGCCGCCGCCGCAGGCGCACAAGAACCTCGGCGATCAGGCGTACGCGCGCGGCGAACTGGAGGGAGCGCGGGTCCAGTACGAGAAGGCAGTGAAGCTGTCCCCGCGCCTCGGCGACGACGTCTACCTGCGCCTGGGCACGATCGCGTACAAGGACAACGACCGGGACGTGGCGCTGCTCCTGTGGCGGAGGGCCCTCGACCTCAACCCGGACAACGCAGTCGTGCGCTCCAACCTGGAGATGCTGGCGGCTGGGTGAGCTCGCGAGCGATCCTCGCCCTGGCGCTCCTGATCGTTCCGGCGATCCGCCCGTCCGGGGCCGCTGCACGTCAGTCGCTGCCCGACACCGTGGACGGAGCCGTCTACCACGGCATCGGCGGACCCCGCGTGCGCGTGCTGTTCGTTTCGCAGGACTCGTTGGTGGCTGTCCGGGTGCTCGCGGTGCTCCGCGGCGAGAGCCCGCTTCCCGGCCTCCCGGACTCGGTTCCCTACGGAGTGACCGCCGTGCTGCCGCATACCCGGCGGGCGTTCGACGTCTTCAGCGGCGGCACGGGCCCCGAGTGGCGCGCCGGCGTGGCGATTCCCTCGAAGGACGTGCTCGTGGTGCCCTCCGACGAGGTCGGGTCGATGCTGGGAGTCGAGGGGGTCAGGATCCTCAGGCACGAGTGGGCGCACCTCGGGCTGCACGGCTACCTGGAGGGGCTGCGCATCCCGCGCTGGTTCGACGAGGGATACGCGCAATGGGCCTCGGGGGGCTGGGACGCTGGAGCGGCGTGGCGGCTGCGGGTCCTCTTCGCGCTGGGGCATGCCCCGCCGCTCGACTCGTTGAGCCTCACGTGGCCCCGGGACCTGGCGTCCGCGCGGGCTGCCTACCTGCTCTCGGCCTCGGCCGTGAGCTACCTGTTCCGACGCACCGGACCGGGCGGGCTCGCGGAGTTCTTCGACCAATGGCGCAGGACGGCGTCGCTCGAGGCGGCGCTGCGTGGGACCTACGGGGTCACGGAAGGCCAGTTCGAGGAGGGCTGGCGCCGGTACGCGAAGAGCCACTACGGATGGCTGTTCGTGCTGTCACACTCGGCGGTGTTCTGGACGCTGCTCGCGCTCGTGGCGTTGCTCCTCGTGCGGACCCGGTCCAGGCTGACGCGCGAGCGCATGGCGCACCTGCGCGCCGAGGAGGGGCCGGACGAGCCGGCGTTCTGGCGCGTGCAGGACGACACGCCCGGACCCGGCGACGAGGATGGGGGTTAACCTAGCCCATGAGCGAGCGGATCTTCCTGGTCGACGACGACACCGACGCCCTCGAGGTCTACAGAGCGCGGCTGAGCCACGGTGGCTACGAGGTCGAGACGGCCGACAGCGCCGAGAAGGCTCTCGCGCGGCTCAAGGCCTTCGATCCTGGGCTGATCGTCACGGACGTCCGCATGTCCGGGATGAGCGGGCTGGAGCTGCTGGAGCGCGTGCAGACCGCGATGAGCGACGTCTCGGTCGTGGTGATGACGGGCCACGAGGACATGGAGACTGCCGTCTACGCGATGAAGGCGGGCGCGTTCGACTTTCTCGTGAAGCCGGTCGACCCGAAGGCTCTCCAGGCCGTGGCGCAGCGTTGCTTCCGCGAGCGGGCCCTGGCCCGTGAGGCTCGCGACGACGAGATGGGGGACGGCGACGTGCCTTCCCCGGGCACGCTCGTGGGTCGCGATCCGCGCATGATCGAGATCTACAAGACGATCGGCATGCTGGCGCGCAACCGCGCCACGGTGCTCATCAGGGGCGAGACGGGCACCGGCAAGGAGGTCATCGCCCGAGCCATCCACGAGCACTCGGCGGACGCCGGAGAGCCGTTCGTCGCGGTGAACTGCACCGCGCTCACGGACACCCTCCTCGAGTCCGAGCTCTTCGGCCACACCAAGGGCTCCTTCACGGGCGCGGTCTCGTCGCGCAAGGGCTACTTCGAGCTGGCCCGGAGCGGCACGATCTTCCTGGACGAGATCGGCGACACCAGCCCAGGGTTCCAGACGAAGCTGCTCCGGGTGCTGCAGGAGCGGAGATTCTACCCGGTGGGCGGCGAGACGCCGCTCACCACGGACGCGCGCGTCATCGCGGCCACGCATCGACCCATCGAGGACCTGATCGACCAGGGCGAGTTCCGGGAGGACCTGTACTTCCGCTTGAAGGTCGTCGAGATCCGGGTGCCGCCGTTGAGGGAGCGGGCCGGGGACGTGCCGCGACTGGCCGGTGCCCTGCTGGCGCGCATCCGCGAGCAGACCCACGGGAACGTCCGCCGTATCTCGGACGAGGCCATGGCCCGCCTGAGCACCTATGCGTGGCCCGGCAACGTGCGGGAGTTGGAGAACGTGCTGATGCGCGCCGCCATCCTCGCACGCGGCCCGGTCGTCGCGGCCGATCACCTCGTGCTGGGCGATGCGCTCGCGGAGGACGAGGACCTGACGCTGGCCGCCGCGGAATGCCGTCACGTGCGGTACGTGCTCGAGCGTGCCGGTGGGGACCAGGCGCAGGCGGCGAAGCTCCTGGGGATCAGCGTCGAGGCCCTGGAGGAGCACATGAAGCATTCGGAGGGGGGCGCTTGATGCGCCGGCCGGGCCCTCGCCGCATTGACCCCCCGGCTCGCTGCCGGTAGGATTGGGCCGCCATGGCGAACAAGAGAACCGCATCCGGGCCGGCATCCGGCCTCACGTCGCTCAAGTTCACGAAGGTGAACGCCGCGCTCGGTCTCGCAGGCATGGTGGTGATGTGCCTGGGCTACTGGCTGCTGGCGCGAGGCTCGATCACCGCCGCACCGTTGCTGCTGGTGCTGGCGTACGTGATCCTGCTGCCCCTCGCCATCATCCTGTAGCGTATCCACGGGCGCTTAGCTCAGCTGGTCGAGAGCACCTGCCTTACAAGCAGGGGGTCGGCGCCCCAATGTGGCCTAGCTAGGCGGCTCTTCTGGGTCGCGGTCCTGGCTGGGGGCCACGGTGGGGGCCAATGACCCCCCGGTTTCTGGCGCGGAGCGCAGGGTCTCGAGGAGTCGCGAGAGCCTGTCGGTGGCGATGAGGCCGGCCGATGTCGAGCGTCGGATGGCCCTAACGTCGCTCGTGTTCGTTTGCATCAACGCAGCCGCCTCCTTTCCGTTCAGTCCCCGGCGTTCGATCTCGGCTCGTATTGCCTGGACGATGGTCTCGTGGAGGTCGGGTTCGGCTTCTGCCGGTTCGTCGGGTTCAACTATGCCGCTCGCCTGCACCGCCAGAGCCTCGAGCTGCCGGTGGAGGGCGTGTACGGTTTCGATCGCTTCCGCTGTATCGAGAGTAGGGTAGGTATTGCCCAGGCTCTCCAGACTGGTAGCGATCCGGCGAGAGGTGTCGAGGTGAGCGGTAAGGGCGTCGCTGAGTCCATGCGAGCCGGCCAGGCGGCGGAGTGCCGCGTTCCTGGCTTCGGCAGCCTTGGCTAGTTTCTCGCGGCGTTCCTTGTCCATGTAGCCATGTCGAGCCCCACTACCAGGGGTCCAGCCCTGGGCGAGGTCGCGCACGTCTTCGTCTGTCGTCTCCTCGGCTATTTGGTCGCTCATGGAACGCCGAAGGGCGTGCCAGCCACGGGCATCCTTGTGCGTGATGCCGAGCTTCGCCTCAAGGTCCAAGAAGAGTTTGTAGAGCGAGTCTTTGTGGAGATGCCGCCCGTGGTACTGGACCAGAGCGCGGCCCGCGCGGAAGTGCTCGGCGGAGAGGATGAAGAAGTCTTCGATCTTCTTGGCCTGGTACGCCTCCTCCAGGTCTGCGAGGTATCCCTCTTTGAGGGCGCGCTCGATGTGAGAGCGCATGGCCGGCGTCAGGTCCACGATGCCGCCCGCCTTGCCTCGACCACCAGGGATTGTGAGCCGGCCGGAAGCATAGGCTCCGACTTCGCTGAGGTCGACGTGTGAGCGACGGACTCTGACCACGTGTGCGCGTCGGAACCCTATCCCGTAGACGCCTGCCATCCGTAGGCGCGGGTCTTCGGCCGAGCGTAAGCCCTTGACGATGCTGGAGAGCTCTTTGTCGCTGTAACGCTCTTTCTTGGGCTCGGGCTTCGTACCAGTGGTGGTGTGCCACTCGCCCTTGAGCGTTTGGCGCCACTTGGGGACACGGATGCAGGCGCTCTCTGGGATCTTCTTTGCCGTTCGGAGGTGGTCTGCGATGGTGTAGATGGCGCCGACGATTTGCTCCGCCGCCCGCGCGCCACGTCCGTCCCCGCGTGCTCTTGCCTCCTCCGCTAGGCGACGCCAGATGCGTCGTGCGTCTTCCAGGCTCCAATCGACCCAGGTTTGGTTGTCGAGCCCAATTATGCGGTCGACGACCTGCCAGACGCTCACGTCTACATTCCCGTTTCCGTCCCCCTTGCGCGCGAACATCCACTTGAGCCAGTGCGCCTGTGCGCTGATGCCTGTCTCCGGGTCGGCGGCGTACTCGAAGCCCCGCCGTAGGGTCCAGGGGGCGTCGGCCTGCGGGCTCTCCTCCTGCGGCGGGTTGAGCCAGATCTCGAAGAGGGCCTTAGCCTCGTCGACCGCTAGCTCGAGGGCACGCTTGCGGAGCCGACCGCGGTCGTCGCGGATGTCCTCGCGCAACGGAACCACCGGCTTGGGCCGCTTCGACCCGCCTCTCTCTGGGAGCTCATCGTCGGTTACCGACCAGCGAACACGGATTTCGCCTGGTCGGTCGTCGCGCTCGTGCACCCAGAGCGTGCGGCTGTCGCTCCCGTGGACAGTCTGGCGCCACGGAAACCCATAGCGGTTGGTGGCCTCAGACGGCTTCTTCCCGTCTGAGACAGCCCGATCCCGTGCGGCGCTATACTCCTCGAGAATCTTCGCCTGGAGGGCCGGAGAGAGGCTCATGCAGCTCCCCGTCCTTTCCGTGCGGCGTAGGCATGGCAGGAGCGGACGTCGTACGTCCACGGGCCACCCACGACCTTCTGTTTGGCTGTGACGGCTCCTGCCGTGGCGAGCTTCGTCGCCTGGCGCTCCGATACGCCCATGATCTCGCCGGCTTCCGCGGAGGTACAGGTCGAGGACTCGCGTCGGGCGCGTTCGATGGCCTCGCGGAGGCACTTCACTGCCCCCGCCTTGAACAAGCGCGCGGAGCTGTCGGGTGCGAGCTCGATGATTTCGGCGAGTTCGGCCTCCCACTTGGCTAGCAGTTCCGCGAAGGGCGGGCCGGAGAGCATCTCGGTATGTCTCAGGGGTTCCATGGTCGGTTTCGGTCTCGGTATCGGCGGTTCAGCGGGCGCAGGTAACAGGACTCGGCCCCCCAACCGCAACCCCTTGGCTTCCGTTGCGACGCCTAGTGCGTCGCGCGCTCTCTCTCCGGCTGGCCGTAGATCCGGACCGGCCAACAATGTGACCCGCGGTTCCGCGGGGCTCCGTTGGGCCAGCCTGCCCGGTCCGTCCCGGAGCCAAGGATTTCAAATGGCGGTGCCCGGACCGCCTGAGCCGTCGCCACACGGCATCGGCGACATGGGCCCCAAGACGCCACATGAGCCCTCGCCAGAACCAGCGCATCTACAGCCTCCGCGGGTCGAAGTGAAGCCAACGGTCGAGGGCGGCCGAGGCGGTCGTCCGTCATTCGACGTACCTGCCTTTCGGCGGCTCAGGGATGTCCAGCGCGTCTGGCGAGAGGGTGTACCTCGAGCGTGCCGGCGCCCCCTCGCGCAGCAGCCTGGCGAGCCCGGCGCGTACCGACGCCTGCAGCCAGCCGACGGCCACGGCCATGCCTCCCCAGTCCGCCTCGGCGAGCCTCCGGGCAGCGTACGTGAGCGTCGCTGGGTCGATGTCGAGGGTGTAGCCGAGGCGCCGATAGGTCTCATGCTCCGGACCCAAGGCATCGATCAGCGCGAGAGCGAGTGCGTCGCCCTCAGGCGCATCGAGTCTTACGATCGAGGCTGTGGCGAGGTGGCGTGCAGCGACATGGGGAATCCCCCAGTCCGTCCAGTCGCCGAGGCTCGGGTTGGAGGGGAGTTCCGGACACTCCCCGGTCAGCGCGATCAAGAGCCCGCGCGTGTTTGTGTCGCCCACGCGGTTTCCGGCGAGTATGACGCCGACCGAAGCCGCCAAGTCCTGGCCCCAACGCCTCGAGGTCCCTGACACTCCGGAGTACGCCCCTGACTCAACGCGCAGCGACTCCATATCCGAGAGTGTGACCACTACCCGGTGGCTGGCGCCCACTTGGAGGCTCAGAGCGTCACCCAGTGCCTGTCCGACATCCGTCCCCGACCACCCGTGTCCGACCACGGTTGCGAGCGAGATGCGCACGTGCGGCACCTCGAGCGTGGCTGCGACCACATCCATGGCCGCGCCGATGTCAACCTCCGATGGGCCCAGGGCCACGAGCCTGAGGCCCTCGATCGCGGCGGCATGTTGGACCCCGAGCACTGCGAGGGCATCGAGGGTGTCGCTGGCCTGGCCGGGGAGGCCTCGGGCGATGTCGGAGCGCAGCATCGAGAACAACGCTCCGGCCTCGCCGGGATCGCCGATGACGAAGAGCCCTCTTCTACTCATCCGCGCGCCACCTCCACCGCCCAGAGCGCGCACCCGGGGCACCGCTCGCCCACTTGGGGCGCCCGGTAGCCGTCCAGGTCTCCCAGGTCGCCTCCGCAGCCGGACAGCGCCCGCCGCGCGGTGTGCGCGCCGCCTCGAATTTCGTTTGTCCGTCTCCGCTCATGAGGACAACGCGCCTGATGGTCTGCATGCCGCCACCCTACCGGACCGGGACATCAGCGCCGGCTCGGGCGGCTCAGGCTACTCGAGGTAGTTCCGCGCAGGCATCTCCTCGACGGCGACCCACGGCGTAGCTCGGCGAAGGCCTACCGGGCACGGACGGGGCGACGGGGCGACGGATCCCCAAGACTACTCCTGCCGAGGCGCTCGCCCACATCTCTGCCCATGGGACCCCACTCCGGCCATGGAATGGGACGCGCGTCCCGCCCCCGGGGGATCCGTCGCCCTGGCGGGTCTCTTCTCGCTCCCCCGCTTCACTCGCCGCGGGCCCTCACGAGCGCAGGGGCACGCGCCACGCACAGGCCTTGCCCGAGCACCCATCGAGCCGCTCGGCCCGACAGGTGTGCGCGAGGGTGGTCGCCGGAGTGGCCTCCGAACCTGCCGCCCGCCTGTGGGCCGCCGCTTGAGCCCGCTCCTGCCGCCCGCGCACAGCTCGTCGCCCAGGCGACGCTCGCCGGCTGGCTGGGCGTGTCTCAGTCCGCGATGAGCTGCTGGGAGACCGGGGAGAGGAGCGGCTCCGACTGGGTGAGGCGGGACGTCTCGCGGCGACTGGCCCGGCCATGTGCGGCCGACTCCCGCACTGCCGACCCCTTGGCATGCGAGGCTCGGCTCTGGCACCCTGTGCATCCGGAGTTGGCCACGCCCGCCTCCCCGACGGCGGAGTGCGCCCCGAGCAGCCGAAACCTGCCGGGCATATCGCGCTAGGGGAGGGAGGGGGGGGAGACCGGCGGACTCCAGACAGCCAGAGGTCAACCAGAACCGCGAGGCAACGAGTGAGTCTCTACGCACCATCCCTTTTCCCTGGGACAGCCCACGACGCCTACTCGGCACCACCCGGAGGAGGAGGGGAGAGAGAAGAAGGGGAGGGGCCGGCGGATTCCGGTGGGCCGGAGGTCGCCCGGAACCGGGAGGGGTCGAGGATGAATTCCACCTCCCATCCCTTTCCCTGGGACAGCCCGCTACTGCTGCTGAACACCGCACCCAAGAGGTGGTTCGCGCAGGTGGAGCACCCAGGTGACTTCATAGCGCAGCCGAGGGGGATGACCCGGAGGGACATCGAGGCGGTGCTCGAAGGGCGTCGATGGATTGCCGCGTACGCCCCTGATGACGGCATCGTCGACAGACTGGAGTTCGATCTTGACTGCAAGACACCGGATGTCCTGCAGGACCGAGACCACCGCTACTGGGCCATCCGGGACCTGATGGGCCGACAGCGGCTCCCCCTCGTGGTGCGCACACCCTCCATGTGGGGACTCCACGTCAGCTACCGCATCCCACCCATCGAGCTGGCGCGGCTCGTGACGGGACTGACCACCGGAGTCGTGGCAGACATCCTCCGTGACGCGGGTCTCGCCGTGGGCCGAGGATCTGTGGAGATCTTCCCGCAAGTGCGCCAGTGCAAGCGGCTGCCCATCGGCCGTTCCATGGCCATCCTCGACCCTGACTCGCTGGAGCCCGTGGTGGAGGCGCCGGAGAGGCCACGACTGGACTCCCCGGAGTGGCGAGAGTTCGCAGCGGCCATCGCGGCGTGGCATCGCACACCACACGAAGACCTGGCAGAGGAACTCATCGCTGGTGCCGCTGACATCGTGCGGCGTCCGACGGCGTCGGCGCGCACACGCCGTGGGCGGCAAGCGGTCGGGCTGCCGAGCGAACCCGTCCGAAGCGCTGCGAGGCAGCTCATTAGACGAGGCTTGCCCGGACCGAGCACGCGCTACACCGCCGAGTTCAGCGTAGGAACTGCGATTTGGCAGGACCCCGCCCTCTTCGCTGACTTCGGTGCTTGTGTCCCGGCCACGCGTGAGAATGTGGCGCACACGCTCGCTCGCTGGCTCTCAGCTCGCCACAACGGCTTCAGCCAGGAGTGGCTCGCCGACGCCCGAACCACCCATGCGGTCGACGAGACGGTGAGACGATGGACGCGTCGGTACCTCCGCGCCGATTCGCGCACCGGCAGGGCACCGGTGGACAGAATGCTGCAGGCCGCCTTCTGCGAAGGCACGGACTGCGGCCTTGTGTGCGCCGAGGACATGGCCGCGATCCGGGCAGTTGCCGACGAGCTCTTCGGACCCGGTCTGCAACGGTACGCCTTCGAGGCGTGGACATGCTCTCTCCTACGGGCCACAAAGAGCGTCGCCGCACACCACCGGGCCGTTGGCGGCCGAGGCACGCCGTCAGGAGACGGGTGGGTGGAAGTCGAAATCCTGGCCGACTGGATGGAGCGGTGGCCGTGGGGTGGAGGCCGGACCGGGAAAGAGAGAGTCCGGACGTACACCTCGTTCCGGGAGGGGCTGCTGTCGAAGGGATGGCTCGTGCCCGTGTCGCTCCCGGTCCGGCCCGTGGATGGGCAGGACACACCGGGTGAGGCCACTCGGTACCGTGTGCGCGCGCCCATTCCGGTCTGCGAGAGCGAGCTACCCGTACCGCCGGACGTTGTGGCGCAGCGCATCGCGGAAATCCAGGTCAACGGTCGTCCACTGAGCATGGAAGAGGCGTACCATGCACTGGACGCCGTCCAGCACGTGCGCCGCCTGGAGCGCCGCTACGGAAACGCCACCTCCGCGCGCATCCGCCGCTACGCCGAGACGGTCTGTCCCCGGCGTACGGCGACCTGAGGGGACGGGCCGCAATGCACGGAGTCAAAGCTCCACAGCCGCACGTGACCGAACCATCGCGACGCACACACACAGCCCCGGCCCTCCGCTGAGATGCACTTGGGTCAGCCGGCAGATGGGCGGGCCATCGAGCCGATGCTCGCTATAGCCGCCTGACGGATGGTGCGG
>JBJKSF010000208.1:0-2682 GCA_046704285.1 Longimicrobiales bacterium
CGCGATGAGCGGATCCAGGTTCCCCCGGTCGGCCTCCCGAAGCGCGCCAATGTAGGCTCTTCTCAAGGCCGACGTCTGTGTGAGGCTGACACCTCCCCAGGAGAACCGAGGTCGCCCTGCTTGCTGCGCGATCAGGTCTGCCATCAGTCGGGCATGCCGCCCATTACCATTGGGGAATGGGTGGATCCATACCAGGCGATGGTGGAAGCGTACCGCGAGCTCGTCGCTCGCGTAGATCCGGTTCTCGCGCCAACATCTCTCGATGTAGCCCATAGAGGAATTCCTCCGTGAGCACGTCGGCACGCCGCCGTCCGCGAAGGGCACGTCGGTGCGCCCACTCGAGGCCCGCTTGGATGTTCGCCTCTTCCAGCTCGTCCAGCTCTTGCCGGGTCGAGACGTGGCTGTGGAGCAGACCTTCGGCCTCGTCCGGGTCGATCGGGGTCGCCCCGTACGGAAGCTCACTCGTCAACGGAGCTGGACCATAGTTGGCCGGGGGATGAGAGCAGCTCCTTGGCGAGGGCTCTCGTGCGCTCATCCAGGTCCGACTCGGGCTCCTGGTCCTCCAGACGCATCGTGTGGCGGACGGAGTTCGTCATTTGCCTCGCCAGGCGCAGGGCGCGCGCCTCGAGGGTTGCGCGGATCGACTGTCTCGGCACGATCGCGTAGACCAACTCGGCGTCCAACGCTCGCGCCGCCTGCTCGAGCGCCTTCAGCGTCGCAGAACCGTCGGCCTCCCGCTGCTCCAGTTGACCGACCGCTTGACGCGAAACGCCCATGCGGCGAGCCAGATCTGCCTGGCTCATCGCGTATGCGCCCCTCAGGGTGCTCACCCACCCCCCCTCCGGGGTCTTCAGGTGCTGGCCTTCGCTCCGGACCTTCTCGAGGCGGCGGTCCAGCTGCTGACGCACCAACTCTCGAATGCGCTTGTTCGCGTTCGTCACGGGATCGCTCATGCAAGCTATGGGGTGCGCTGCGGGCATTTGACGGCAAGTTATATCTTGCGTCCTTGCGCCATTGACGCAAGTTATAGCTTGCTTATCTGTGCGACAATGGCAACGTATACATTGCACCACGCGCTCGGCCGTGACCGTCGGGGCTCGCCTCCAGACACTGGATGGTCTCGCTTGCGGCAGGACCCGGGTATGTCCAAGGCGGACGGATGCACGCGCATGGCTTCCTACCCCGCCATCCGCTCCACCACCTCCCGCATCATCTGCCGGAGCTCGGCGGGCTCCAGGATCTCGGCGTCCGGCCCGTAGCCGAGCGCGTGGCTCACCACCCAGTGGGGGTCGGCGACGTGGTGGCGGATGACCACGCTCCCGTCCGCCTCCTCCTCCCAGCCGACCGCCCCGGCGGCGGCGCGCTCCCGCACCCAGCGCGCGATCTTCGCCGAGTAGCGCACCCGCACCTCCACGTCGTGCTCGGCGCGGTAGACGCGGGCGGCCGTGACCCAGCGCGCGGCGTCGAAGTCAGCGGGGACCTCGAACGTGCCGTCGGTCTCGGCGGCCTCCAGGATCCGGTCCAGGCGGAACACCCGCATCCCCTCCTTCACGGCGCACCAGCCGATGACGTACCAGGCGCCGTCGCCGTAGACGAGCGCGTAGGGATGCACGACGCGGGCGTCCATGTCGTCGGCGCCGGCCTTGGCGTAGACGATCGCGCAGGGGTGCTTGTCGCGCGCCGCGGCGAGGAGCGTCTCGCGGATGCCGGCGGCGTCGGGCTCCTGGCTCTCGGCGTGGAGGAGCGCGCTCTCGTGGACCGCGGCGGGCCCCTCCTTCCCGTCCTGCTCGTTCGCCTTCCGGCACCCTCCGGCCCTCAGGTGCGCTTCCGCCCGGCGGAGGAGCCCGGAGCGCCCGGCGTCGTCGGGAACGTGCGCCCGGGCCGCCGCGCCCCGGAGCGCGAGCGCCAGGCAGAGCGTCTCCCGCTCCGTGAAGCGCGCGGGGCGCTCGAAGCCCGAGGCGTGCAGCACCCGCACCCGGTCGGCCTCGAGGAGGATGCTCACGTCGTCTGGCCAGCCTCCCGGATGGTAGTAGGCCCGCGAGGTGACCTGCTCCAGGTCCTGCTGGATGCGTCGCTCGGTGGTGCCGAGCGCGCACGCGAGCGCGGCGAGCGTGGCGCCCTCCTTCCGGCTCGCCGCGGGCAGGATGTGGAGCAGCCGCTCGAGGCGGGCGCCGGCGGTGGTAGCGTCGTCAGGCACGGCGATCCTCCCCGCGCCCGGCGTCGTCCGCCGACGCATAGTGGCGCGCCACCTCGGCGACCATCCGGCCGAACGCGGCCCGCAACGCCTCGGGGCCCTCCACGCGCGCGTCTCCTTCCAGGCTGAGCACCCACCGGAGGAACGGCTCCTCGCGGTGCACCGCGATCTCGCGGAGCTGGCTTCCGTCCCGGCCCTCCCGCACGAGGCGGCCGTGGCCGTTCCGCTCGGCCCACACCGAGCGCGGGAAGCGGAACCAGACGCGCGCCCGCAGCGGCTCGTCCGGGCCCTCGGCCAGCTCCCAGGCGCTGCGCCCCTCGTAGCCCTCCAGATCGAAGTCGGCGGGGATCTCGTAGTCGGGCGTGCCCGGCGTGCCCGGGGCTCCCGGGGCGGGCGCCAGGCCCGTGATGCGTCCCACGCGGAACAGGCGGACGTC
Organism: Longimicrobiales bacterium; assembly: GCA_046704285.1. Lineage (GTDB taxonomy): Bacteria > Gemmatimonadota > Gemmatimonadetes > Longimicrobiales > Gaopeijiaceae > SZUA-318. Next base: position 2,631 of record JBJKSF010000208.1, read on the forward strand.
GCTCCGGTCCTCGGCCCAGGCCACCAGATACCAGCGCCCGTGCTGGAAGAGG
>JBJKSF010000209.1:0-26569 GCA_046704285.1 Longimicrobiales bacterium
GGGCAGGGCCGACGTGCGGCGCCAGGAGTGGAGACGCCGCGGCCGGCGGTCCGGACGCCGTCGCGCACGGAGCGACGGACAGGAGGCCCGCGCAGGCGAGCACGCCGATGGGTCGCATGATGGCCCGGCATCCTCCGATCGAGGTGGTTCGTCGCGATATGATATCACGCGCATCCCTTGACGGCTCGGGAAGCACGGCCGTACCGTTTCCCTAACCGACATAGGAGAGACGCGATGGCGGAACAGGCGGACCTGCTCCCGGGGACCCTCGATCTCCTCATCCTCAAGGCCGTCTCGCTCGGAGAGCTGCACGGCTACGGGGTGCTGCTGCGCATCGAGCAGATCACGGGCGGGGCGCTCCAGATCCAGCAGGGCGCGCTCTACCCGGCGCTCTACCGGCTCGAGCACCGCGGCCTTCTCGCGAGCACGTGGGGCACGTCGGACAACAACCGGCGCGCGCGGTTCTACCGGCTCACTGCGGCGGGTCGGAGGAGCCTCGGCGAGGAGACGGCGAGCTGGGGTCGGTTCGCGGACGCAATGGCGCTCGCCTTGAACGCCCGGCCGCAGGAGGGATGAGGATATGGACGCCGTCGCGGCCATAGCCGGGAGCGGGGAGGCGTGAGCGTGCCCGACGGGGGCCAGGCATGAGCGCGCTGTCGCGCCTGCGCTCGCTCTGGCGAGGCCTCGCCCGTCGCTCCTCGTTCGAGGCGGAGATGGACGAGGAGTTCCGCCTGCACCTGGAGCTGCGCACCGAGGACTTGATCCGCTCGGGGCTGCCACCGGCCGAGGCCGCGCGCCGGGCGCGTCTGGAGTTCGGGAGCGCGGAGGTCCACAAGGAGCGGGCGCGGGCGTCGCTGGGCCTGCGGATCTTCGACGAGGTCCGCGGGGACGTGCGCTACGGGGTGCGTACGCTGCTGCGCACGCCGGGATTCACTGTGGTGGCGGTGCTCACGCTGGCGCTCGGGATCGGCGCGACGACGACGATCTTCAGCGTGCTGGACGCCGTGATGATCCGGCCGCTCCCGTTCCGGGACGCGGGGAGGCTGGTGGAGCTGGACGGGGTCGGCATTGGAGGAGGAAACGAGCGGCGCCACGGCCCCTCCCTCACCCTGGCTGATGTCCGGTCCCTGCCGGTGTTCCAGCGCGTGGTGGCCTACGCGGCGGGGGGATTGAACCTGTCGAGCGGTGGGATGCCAGAGCGGATCGCGGTCGCGGAGGTGACGCCCGGCTTCTTCGAGACGCTGGGTGTCCGCCCAGTTCTTGGACGGGCTTTCGCGCCGGAAGAGGGCGTGCCACACGGCCCGCACGTCGCGATCGTCTCCCGAGCGCTCTGGCGCGAGCGCCTCGGGGGCGACACGGTACTCGTCGGCGCGCGCATCACGCTGAACGGGAGCAACTACCAGGTGGTCGGCGTCGCGCCACGCAGTTTCGCCTTCCCGGCCGGGACGGATGTCTGGATCCCGATGTCGGTTCCATGGACTGCGGCTAGCTATGGGCCGTTCGCGGAGACGATCCCCTACACGGTCGTCGGACGCCTGTGCGCCGGAGTCACGTTGGAGGACGCTCGGGCGCGCGTGGCGTCTCTGTTCGAAGCGTACGGATCGAAGGCCCGCAGCGGGTTGTTCGCGCCGCGTGTGGCCCCCCTGCGTGCGACGCTCGTCGGGGATCGCCGAACCGCCCTTCTGATGCTGCTCGGTGCCACGACCCTTGTGCTTCTCATCGCCTGCGCGAACGTCGCCAACCTCGTGCTTTCGCGAGCCACCGTCCGTTGGCGAGAAATCGCCTTGCGTGCCACACTTGGCGCGACTCCCGGCCGCGTCGCGCGCCAGCTTCTGTTGGAGGGCGTCCTGCTGGCGGTGTTCGGAGCCGGCGTAGGAACGGGGATGGCCATCAGCGGCACGCGCTATCTGGGCTCCCTGGTTCCGTCGGTGCTCGTAGGCTCGACCCCCCTTCGCGTGGATGCGAGCGTCCTGATGTGCGCCTTGGCACTGGCACTGGGCACCGGTTTGGTGCTCGGTCTCGTCCCATCGCTGTCCACGCGGCGGTCCGACGCGGGAGAAGTGCTCAAGAACACAGGGACCGGGACGACGACGGGCGCCGCACCTTCGCGCCTGCGTCGAGGACTGCTCCTCGCCGAGGTGGCACTCACTGTGATGCTGCTGACCGGTTCGGGAGTGATGCTCCGGAGCCTGGATGCGCTGCTTTCGACCGATACGGGCTTGAAGCCGCAGCATGTGGCCACGCTCCAGGTGACCCTGGCCGGCTCGGATTACCGCAGCACAGGTGCAGAACGGCTCTTCTACGAGAGGGTGGTTCAGGAGTTGGACGCGGCGCCCGACGTCGAAGCGGCCGCGTGGGTCAACGAGCTGCCACTCGGGACCGGGCAGATGGGGTTCACCTTCTCGATGTATCCCGCGGGCCGGAGTCCGGCCCGTGAGGACGAGGAGCGCAGGGCGGAGCTGCTCGCTGTCACGCAGGACTACTTCCGGAGCATGGGGATCCAGATTCTGAGGGGTCGGGCACCCCGAGCGAGCGCGGACACAACGCGGCCGCGCTTCGCCGAGGCGGCCGTCAACGAGCGGCTCGCTCGCCGCTGGTGGCAGGGCCAAGCCACCGTGGGCAAGCGGTTGGAGTTGGTCGGCGGCGTAACCCTCGACGTCGTAGGCGTTGTCGCCAACGTCCGACAGACGAGCCTCAGCTCCGGGCTCGTGCCCCAGGCTTATGTCCCCTTCCTGCAGCGCCCTTACCGCAACGCCGCCCTCGTCGCCCGCGGCACCATGCCCGTCTCCGACCTCGAGCGGCGCCTCGTCCAGGCCGTGCACGACGTCGCGCCCGAACAGGCGGTCTACGACGTGCGCACGATGGACGACGTGATCGCGCGCGCCATCGAGCCCCGCCGCCTGAACACCGCGCTCATCACGGCGTTCAGCGTGCTCGCGCTCGTGCTGGCGGCCGTCGGGGTCTACGGGGTGATCGCGTTCGGGGTGGCGCGCCGCACGCAGGAGATCGGGATCCGCATGGCGCTCGGAGCAAACGCCGGGCAGATCCGACGTAGCGTGCTCGGCGAGGCGTTGGGTGTCGCGCTCTCCGGCTGCGTGCTCGGGCTCGGTGGCGCGTGGGCGCTGTCGCGCGTGCTGCGCTCCTTCGTCTACGGGGTCAGCCCCACGGATCCGGTCTCGTTCGCCGTGGCACCGCTCATCGTCCTGGCGGTCGCTGCGCTTGCGGCGTTCGTACCGGCGCGGCGGGCGACGCGGATCGACCCCACCGAAGCGATCCGGGAGGCGTGAGGCGCTGCGTCCGGCGCGTGAGCGCAGGTACTCGGCCGACGGCGCCGCGCTTCCCTACACGACCTCCTTCGCCATGACCGTCCAGTCCTCGTGGCCGTGCCCCGCGGCGATCCAGTGGTCCATCGCGTCGGCCACGGCGGGGATCGTGGTCAGCCCGATCCGGGCGCGCTCGGCGGCCTCCATCATGAGACGTGCGTCCTTCCGCGCCATCACCAGCTCCCACGACGGGTCCCCGAACTCGCCCGTGAGCAGCCTCTTGAGGCGGTCCGGCACCGAGGCCGGCATCGTCAGCCAGTCGAAGAGCGAGGCCGCCTCGGAGCCCTGCACGCCCATCGCCTTGGCCAGCGAGAGGAAGTCGACGAGGCCGCCGGTCATGGAGATCAGGAAGAGGTTGCCGAGCAGCTTGAACTGGGCCGCGCGCGCGGGGTCGGGGCCGAGGTAGACGAGCGTTCCGGTCATCTTCGAGAGCGCGGGCTCGAGGGCCTCGTACCGGGCGCGCTCGCCCGAGACGAGCATGAAGCCGGTGCCCTCGCGCGCGTTCTGCGGGCCCATGAACACGGGGGCGTGCTGATAGGTGACGCCCCGCTCCGCCCAGCGCTTCAGGCGCTCGACGGCGCCCGTGGGAGAGGTCGTCGTGTGGTCGACCACGACGACGCCCCTTTCGAGCCCGTCCCGCGCGCGCTCCAGCACCTCGTCCACGGCGGCGTCGTCGGAGAGCGCCAGGTGCACGCGGTCCGCGCCCCGGGCGGCTTCCGCCGCGTCGTCGAAGGCGCGGGCGCCCTCGGACTCGAGCGCCCTGGCTCGGGAGGCCGTGCGATTCCAGACGTGCACGGTCTCGCCGCGCTCGATCCACGCACGGGTGAAGTTCGAGCCGAGAAGGCCCATCCCGTAGAAAGCGATCATGGGAAAACCTCGAAGTCGGATGGTCGGGTCCTGCCGCCCTTCAAGGTAACCCCGTCGCACGGCCGCGAGCGCGCCGTGGAACGGCGCGGGCCGTCGGCTCCCGAGGCCTCCTCAGGCCCTGACGACAGCCTCGTCCGGAGCCGCGCTGGCGTCCGGCCCGTCCACGATGCGCCGGTACAGCGCCTCGTACTCTCCGAGCGTTCTGCGCTCGTCGTGGGCGGCGATGATCTCCAGGCTGCGCCGGCCCATGCGCACCCGCAGCCCCGGATCCGACAGGATCTCGATGGCGCGCCGGGCCAGGGTGTCGGTGTCTCCGTCGGCGAACAGGTAGCCGTTCTCGCCCTCGCGCACGAGCTCGGGAAGGGCCATCGCGTCGACCGCCACGACCGGCAGCCCCGAGGCCATCGCCTCCATCGTGGCGATGCTCTGCAGCTCGGCGATGCCCGCGATCACGAACAGGTCCCCGATGCCGTAGAAGTCGGGCAGCTCCTCGTCGGGCACGAACCCCGCGAACGTGACGTGGTCGGCCACGCCCTTGCTGCTCGCCGTGGCCTCGAGCACCCGTCGCAGCTTGCCCATGCCGACCAGGACGAGTTGAGCGTCCGTCGCGCCCACGATCGCGGGGAGCGCTTCGAGAAGGAGGTCGAGCCGCTTCTCGTGGTCGAGGCGGCCGACGTAGAGGAGGACCGGTCGGCCCTGCGGCACGCCGTACTTCTCCCGGAGATGTCCTCCGTCGTTCGCCGGGCTGAAGCGCTGCAGGTCGATCCCGCACGAGACCGGCACGATGTCCTTGTCGATCCCCATGTCCTCGATGAGCGAGCGGGCCGTGCGCGTCGGCGTCGTGACCAGGTCGAGACGACGGTAGACCTGGGCGAACCGACGCCAGCCGTACGTCTTCAGCCAGCGCTCGGCGAACGGGGGCAGGTGGAAGTAGTGGACGAGGTTCTCCGGCATGAAGTGGTTCGTGCCCATGACCGGGATGCGGTAGCGGCGTGCGACGGCCGCCACCTCCTTGCCGATCATGAAGTGGTTCTGGATGTGGATGACGTCGGGGCGGATGGCCCGCACGTAGTCGCGGATCGCCTTGCGTGCCAGGAGCGCCGGCGAGAGCCGCAGGTCCGGGTAGACGGGGACCGAGATGGAGCGGATCCCGTACACCGTGACCCCGTCGTACGTCCGGACGTCGTTGCGGAGCGTCGGTCCCGGCGCCATCACGGCGACCCAGTGGCCCTGCCGCGCGAGCCCGGTGGCAAGCCGCTGGGTGAAGTAGGCGGCTCCGTTGACGCTCGGGTAGTAGGTGTCGGTCGCCAGCAGGATTCTCATCAGGGCCAGGGCTGGTCGGGAGAATGGGTCGCGGCGCGGCGTAGCACGATATAAGCGTATCCCAGGACGAGGAGCACTGCCAGCGCCATGATGACGATGCCCGCCCAGCTCAGGTAATGGGCGAGCTCCGCGTACGCTCGGCCGAAGTAGTAGCCGATCAGGAGCAGAGCGAGCGACTTGGGAAGTGTAGCGACGAAGTTGTACCAGAGGTACCGTGGGAAGGACATCCGGGAGGCTCCCGCCGCCATCAGCACGACGCCGCCGACGGCGTGCGTGAGCTTCCCGATGATGAGCGTCTTGCCGCTGTGGCTCGTGAAGTGCTCCTCCAGCCGCTCGATCCGCTCGGGGGTCACGCCCACGTAGTGGCCCCACCTCTCGATGAAGTGCGTCCGTCCCGAGTGGCCCAGCCAGTAGTAGAGGGTGTCGCCCACGAGGTCTCCGGCGACCACGATCCCGTATGCCGCCAGGAAGTCGATCTGACCGAGGGAGACGAGAAACCCCGCGAGGATCGTGATGATGGGTCCTTCCACCACGACGACGGGGAGGAGCACCACGTACTTGTACGCGAGGAGCCACTGGAGCACGGCAGCCGATGGAGCGATCATCCGTTGAAGGTGGCTCCTCCGCCCCAACCTGCAACCCGCTCGGCCAGGCGGAGCACGGAGAGGGGCGCCGATCCCTCGGCCTTGTTGCTCGCCACGACGTACGCACGCCGCTCGGCGAGAAGGGCGTCGAAGATCGCCCGCGTGATGCGCTCGCGGGAGTCGTCGTCCTCGTCGACGATCCGGTCGAACGGCTCGTAGCGGTCCCTCGCCGCCTCGTACGCGAGCCCGGCGTGCAGCATCCAACGCACCACGAGGGCGGGCTGCTGGTAGGGCTGCAGCAGCGCCAGCTGCCGCTCCAGGCGGGGCATCGCCGGGTGGACGTTGAAGCAGTGCGCGGCTCCGGTCGCTTCGAGTGCCTGGGCGTACTCGGGCGTCAGGAACGCCGACGAGCGCAGCTCCACGGCGTAGAGGGGCCCGACCGGCAGCGCCGCGAGGAAGCGGTGCAGGCGGTCGACGAAGCGGCCCGTGCCGCCGACGAGGTTCGGCGGGATGGGCGGGAACTGGAAGAGCAGAGGACCGGCCCTCCCTCCCAGCCCTTCCACCATCGGCGCCACGACCTCGTCGGCCGCACGGCCCGAATCCAGGAAGCGCGGGTTCGGGTCGCGCACGCCGAGGCGCTCGGGGTCGACGGGCGACGTGAGCAGCCTGTCGGCCTTCACCAGGAACCGGAAGTCCTCGGGCACCGCGCTCGCGAGCCCGCGGAAGGCCTCCTGCGGGATCGGTCGGTAGTAGGCCCGGTCGAGCCCCACCGTGCGCAGGAGCGGGTGGCTGGCGTAGGCCGCCAACCCGTCGCGCGCCAGCACGCTCTGCGCGACGGCTCGATCGTACACGATGCCCGCCCAGCCGGGGAACGTCCACGACGACGTGCCGAGCCGCAGGCCGGCCGGCAGCCTGCGCGCGAGATCCCGCAGGTGATCCGCGGGCGGCGCGGCGCCCACCGCACGGGGAAGCGGCGAGGGCGCGTCGTCGAAGAGTCCGAGCTGGAAGTCCATTCGACGTTACCTTACCCCGCCATGGACGTGCAGATCTTCGGAGTCCAGGGCGACGCGGACACGCGCAAGGCGCTCCGCTTCTTCAAGGAGCGGCGCATCAGCGTCCACTTCGTGGACTTCAAGGTGAGGGGCCCGGCGCGCGGCGAGCTCAGACGCTTCGTGCAGAAGCTGGGCCTCGACGCGGTAGTGGACCGCTCCTCCCGCCGCTTCGTGGCCCTCGGGCTCCAGACGGCGCACTACGGAGAGGAGCGCTGGCTCGACATCCTCGTCGAGGAGCCCCTGTGCCTGCGCCTGCCGCTGGTGCGCTGCGGCACCGACGTCACGGCCGGGCACGCCGAGGACTCCTGGCGCAGGTGGGCGTCCGGCTGAGTCCGACCCCCGGCGCCCCACGCGGGCGTTCGGCCACGCTCGGGACGCCGTGCCCACCGGAGACGCCGAACGCCGATTCTCGGCCGCTTCGGTGGGGACGAACCCTTGCCTTCGTGGCGCCGCTCTCGTCCCTTTGGGCGTGTGTCGCGTTCGCTGACCGGAGGAGAGAGAGGCGTGGAGGACAGCGTCGGGTTGACCGGTCTCCAGCTCTCGATCCTCCAGATTCTATGGGATCGGGGAGAGGCGACGGCCCAGGAGGTCTGGCGCGCCCTCCAGGAGGTGCGGCCGCTGGCTCCGACCACCGTGGCCACGCTCCTCTCCCGACTCGAGCGCAAGGGCGTGCTCACGCACCGCCGCGAGGGGCGTCAGCACGTCTACCGGGCGAGCGTGAGCCGCGCGGAGGTCCGCCGCTCCAAGGTGCGGGACCTGATGGAGAGCCTCTTCGACGGGGATCGGGCCGCGCTCGTCAGCCACCTGGTGCGCTCGGACGAGGTCGATTCCGAGGAGCTCGCACGCATCCGGGCGCTCATCGACGAAGCGGAGGCCGACGGCTAGGGCCCTTCGCCCGGAAGCACGCGCCGGGCGTGCCCCGGAGGGTGCCCCGCGCTTCATCCTCCGCGGACCTCTCCTATATTCCCGGAACGGTCGCCACCTCCCCGCCGGACTCCGGAGCCCACCGGCAGGACCGGCGCCCCGGACCTCAACGCCAGCGAGCGCCTTGACTGCCACAGACTCTGCACGCAGGCCCGACGGACCACCCCACGTTCGCCCGTCGGATCTCGTGACCGCGCGCATCGAGCTCCCGCCGGGTGCGCTGGAAGCCTTCCTGCGCGCCGGAGCGGGGGGGCCACGGGGCTTCTGGGCGCTCGGTGATCGCTGGATCGCCCACCGGGGCGCGCTCGCGGCGGTCGTGGCGGCGGCCGGTCCGGCGGACCGATACGAGGCCGTGCGGGCGGCGGCGGCGGGCGCGGGGTCGGCGCGCTTCTTCGGAGGCTTCGCCTTCCGGGAGGATCACCGTCCGGGAGGGGTGTGGTGCGCGTTCCCGGCGGCCCTCTTCCACTTGCCCGAGCTCGAGATGGAGAGCCGGGGGGGCGGCGACCTCGAGCTGCGCGGGCGGGCGACCTTGGAGCCGGGGCGGGACCCCGCGGAGGCTCGGCGAGCCCTCGAAGCCCGACTCGTCGAGCTCGGGACGGCGCTCGGCGCGCAGCAGCAGGCAGGGACGCACCATCCCCGCAGGACCCGGGGCGAGGCGCGTGCGACCGAGCGAGGGGCATGGGAGGGTGCGGTCGAGGAGGCGCTGGCGGCGATCCGCTCGGGATCCGTCTCCAAGGTGGTGCTGGCGCGGACGCTCGACGTGGCTCCGGCCGAGCCCGTGGACCCGGTCGACGTGGTGCTGCGCCTGTGGGACGCGAACCGGGGCGCCCACGTGTTCCTCTTCGAGCCGGGCGCGGGGGAGGCGCTCGTCGGCGCGGCGCCGGAGACGGTGGCGACCCTGTGGAAGGGCGTGTTCCGGGCGACCGCCGTGGCCGGCTCGATCCGCCGCGGGGAGGACCCCGACGAGCAGGCGGCCCTGGCGGCGGCCCTCCTGGCGAGCCGCAAGGACCGGGAGGAGCAGCGCATCGCTCTGGACGACATGCTGGAGCGGCTGCGTCCCGTGGCGCGCGACATCGAGGTGGATGCCGAACCCCACGTGCTGGCGCTCCCCCGCATCCAGCACCTGGAGACGAACATCCGCGCGTCCGTGGACGACGGGTACGACGTTCTCGACCTCGTGCGCCTCCTGCATCCCACCCCGGCCGTGTGCGGCCGGCCGCGCGACGCGGCGCTCGACCTGCTGGCCCGCGAGGAGCCGTTCGAGCGCGGTTGGTACGCGGGCCCGGTGGGCTGGTTCGACGGCGACGGCAACGGCCTGTTCGCCCCGGCACTGCGGATGGCGGTGCTGCATGCGGGGTCCTGGCGGCTCTTCGCGGGGGCGGGGATCGTCGAGGGCTCGGTGCCCGCGCTCGAATGGGAGGAGACGGGGATGAAGTTCGAGCCGGTGGTGCGCGCCCTGGCGGCCGCCGGCGTGCAGCTCGCGGACGGCGAGGAGGAGGCCGGGGTGCGGGAGGGCCGTTGAACACCCTCTGGGCGCGCGCCCTCGTCGACGAGCTCGTGCGCTCGGGCGTGCGCGACGTATGCCTGGCGCCCGGCTCGCGCTCCACGCCACTCGTGCTGGCGCTCGCCTCCGAGCGGCGGGTGCGCGCGAGGGTCCACCTGGACGAGCGCTCCGCGGCCTTCTTCGCGCTGGGCGTGGGCCGGGCGACCGGCCGGCCCGCGGCGGTTCTGACGACCTCCGGGACCGCGGCCGCGAACCTCTTCCCGGCCGTGATCGAGGCCTCCTGGGGTGAGGTGCCCCTCGTCGTGCTCACGGCCGACCGGCCGCACCGCCTGCGCGGCGCCGACGCGAACCAGGCGATCGACCAGACCCGGCTCTACGGCCCGTACGTGCGGGAGTTCGTCGAGGTCGCGCCGCCCTCGCTCGACGAGGACGCGCTCCTGCACCTGCGCGCGCTGGTCTGCCGGGCCGTCGCTCGCGCGACGGGCGCCCCCGCGGGCCCCGTGCACCTGAACGTCCCGTTCGCCAAGCCGCTGGAGCCCTCCGCGCAGGAGGCCCGCGAAGAGGCGGCGTTCGCGGCGGACCATCCCCTGGCCGCGAACGGGCGTGCCGACGGAAGGCCGTTCGTTGAGGTGGGCGAGTCCCGTCCGGAGGTGCCCGCCGGGGAGATCGAGCGGCTGGCCGCCCTCGTCGCGGGCTCTCCCGAGGGACTGATCGTCGCCGGCCCGTGCGCCGATCCGCGCGCGGGGGAGGCGGCGCTCGCGCTCGGCTCGGCCACGGGCTTCCCGGTGCTCGCCGACCCGCTCTCCGGGGCCCGGTTCGGGCCGTGCGGCGGCGAGCCCCACGAAGGGACCGTGTTGGCGGCAGTGGCGGCCGCCGTGCCGGCGGGTGGGGCGCTCTTCGTGTCGAGCTCGATGCCGGTGCGCGACCTGGACGGCTACGCCGCGCCCCGGGCGGAGCCCCTGCACGTCCTCGCCAACCGGGGAGCGAGCGGCATCGACGGTATCGTGTCGAGCGCGTTCGGGGCGGCGGCGGGGCTGGGGGCTCCGGTCGTGTGCGTGCTGGGAGACATCGCGTTCTTCCACGACCAGAACGGCCTCCTGTGGGGCCGCGAGGAGGATGCCGCCGTGGTCTTCGTCCTGATCGACAACGACGGAGGCGGCATCTTCCACATGCTCCCCGTGCGCGGGCACGAGCCACATTTCACCCCGTACTTCGCCACGCCGCACGGCCTCGACCTGGCGCATGCCGCGCGCATGCACGCCATCCCCTGCGACGACGTGACCGTGCCCGACCTCGGTGAGGCGCTCGCGGGAGCGCTCGCGGCGGGCCGTACGCGCATCCTGCGGGTGCGCATGGACGTGGAGCGCAACGTACGGCGACACCGAGAGGTCGTGGAATCCGTGACGGACCGCGTGCAGGCTGCGCTCACGGCGGCGGGTCGCTGAAGCGGAGCGAGCGCCGGCGTGATCTATCCCTCCCACCCCACGGAACGATGAGCAAGCCCAACTGGAACGAAGTCAAGCGCTACGAGGACATCACCTACCACAAGTGCGACGGAGTGGCCCGCATCGCCATCAACCGGCCGGAGGTGCGCAACGCATTCCGGCCCGACACGCTGCTGGAGCTCCAGGAGGCCTTCCGCGACGCGGGCGAGGACGTCGACATCGGCGTCGTGCTCCTCACGGGCAACGGCCCCGCCAAGGACGGCAAGTGGGCGTTCTGCTCGGGCGGGGACCAGAAGGTGCGCGGCGAAGCCGGCTACGTGGGCAAGAGCGGGGTGCCGCGGCTCAACGTGCTCGAGCTGCAGCGCTACATGCGCTCGATGCCGAAGCCGGTCATCGCCTTGGTCGCGGGCTATGCCATCGGAGGGGGCCACGTCCTGCACGTGGTGTGCGACCTCACGATCGCCGCGGACAACGCGGTGTTCGGTCAGACGGGGCCGATCGTCGGCTCGTTCGACGGGGGCTTCGGCGCGTCGTTCCTGGCGCGCTCGGTCGGACAGAAGAAGGCGCGCGAGATCTGGTACCTGTGCCGGCAGTACTCGGCCGAGGAGGCCCTGGAGATGGGCCTGGTGAACAAGGTGGTGCCCCTCGCCGAGCTGGAGGAGGAGGGGTGGCGCTGGGCCCAGGAGATCCTGGACAAGAGCCCGCTCGCGATCCGGCTCCTGAAGAGCGCGTTCAACGCGGACCTGGACGGGCAAGCCGGGCTGCAGGAGCTGGCCGGCAACGCCACGCTGCTGTTCTACATGACCGAGCAGGGGCAGGAGGGCAAGAAGGCGTACGTCGAGAAGCGGAAGCCGGAGTTCCGCAAGTACAAGTGGCTGCCCTGGTGACGCCCGGCGGCGGTGGGGCGGCGGCGGCCGGGGGCCGGAGCCCGTCGCGCGCGCGCGCCTGGGTGATGGCGTCCCGTCCCAAGACCCTGCCGGCCGCCGCGGCCCCGGTCATCGCGGCCACCGGGCTCGCGGCGCACCACCGGGCCCTCGCGTGGGGTCCTGCGCTCGCGGCGCTGGTCGGGGCCCTCCTCATCCAGATCGGCAGCAACATCGCCAACGACTACTACGACTTCGTGCACGGCACCGACACGGACGAGAGGGTCGGACCCACGCGCGTCACGCAGGCGGGGCTGATCCCCCCCGGCGAGGTCAAGCGCGGGATGATCGCCGTGCTGGCGGCGGCGATGCTCGTGGGCGTCTACCTCGTGTGGGTGGCCGGGTGGCCGATCGTCTGGATCGGCCTGGCGTCGGTGGCGAGCGCCGTGCTCTACACGGGTGGGCCCTACCCGCTGGGCCACCACGGGCTGGGGGATCTCTTCGTCTTCCTGTTCTTCGGGCTCGCGGCCGCGGGAGGCACGTACTACGTGCAGGCGCTCACGCTGCCGAGCGACACGTGGCTGGTGGGCGTGGCGTTCGGGGCGCTGGTGACCAACATCCTGGTCGCGAACAACCTCCGGGATCTCGAGACGGACAAGCGGTCGGGCAAGAGGACGATGGCCGTGCGCCTGGGCGGGCGCGGCACGCTCGTCGAGTATCTCGTGCTGCTGGTCGTGGGACTCGCGATGCCGGTGGTGGGCGTCGTGGGATTCGGATGGCCGGTGGCGTCGCTGGCGGCGCTGCTCGCGGCTCCCCTCGTCGTCTCGCCCGTGCGCAGGATGTGGCGCTACCGCGAGAGCGGGGAGATCGTGCCCGCGCTGGCCGAGACAGCCCGGTTCGTCGCGGTGTACGGCGTCCTCCTGGGGCTTGGCCTCGCCCTGGGATGAGCGGCCGAGCGGGCGGGACGGACGCCGGGGTCCGCGTAGCGGACTTCCTGGCGGAGGCGACCGCGGCGCGGCCCCACGCCCCCGCGCTCTCCTCGCTGGAGCGCACGTGGAGCTACCGCGACCTGGACGTCCGGGTGCACGAGCGTGCCGAGGTGCTGCGCGCTCAGGGGGTGCGCGCGGGCTCGGTCGTCCCGAGGGTGCTCGAGGCGACCGCGGACGACATCGTCACCTTGCTCGCCCTCTGGCGCGTGGGCGCCGTGCCCGCGCCGCTGAACCCGCGGCTGACCTCCGCCGAGCGCTCCGCTGCCGAGCGCGTGCTCCTCGCTCCGGGCCGCTCCGTGCCCCCGGAGGGGGGTGGGCGCTCCGGCACCGGCGGAGCGACCGGGCCGGAGGGGGTGCTCGCGGACGCCCAGGCCGTCCTCTGGACGTCGGGCACGGAGGGAAGGCCGCGAGGGGTGGCGATATCCGCGGACAACCTGCGCAGCAGCGCGAGGTCGGCGGCCGCGCGGCTCGACCTCGGCCCGGGCGACACCTGGCTGGCGTCGCTCTCTCTGGCGCACGTCGGCGGGCTGGCGCTGGTGACGCGCTCGCTCCTGCTCGGCGGACACATGGTGGCCGTCGGTGGCTTCGACGCGGCACTGGTCTCGGCGCTCATCGACGGGGAAGGGGGCGCGGCCGGCGAAGCCGTGCGCCGCGCTTCGTCCTCGACTCGGGCCGCCGGGGCCGGCGCGGAGCGGGCCCGGCCCTGGAGCGCGCTCCCGCCGCTCACGCACGTCTCCTTCGTGCCGACGCAGCTCCTGCGGGTGCTCGACCGTCGGGGAGAGCGGCCGCCTCCCCCCACGTTCCGATGCGTGCTGCTGGGCGGAGCCCACGCACCGGACGATCTGGTGGCGCGGGCGCTCGCAGGGGGGTGGCCGATCGCGCTCACCTACGGGATGACCGAGATGACGTCCCAGGTCGCCACCGCCCCTCCGGATCTCGTGCGCGCCGCGCCCGGCACGGTCGGCCCGCCGCTCGACGGCGTCGCTCTCCGCATCGACGACGGAGGCGAGATCCTCGTGCGCGGGCCCATGCGGGCGCTCGGCTACGTCGGAGCGGCGGAGGCTCTGGCGGACGGGGAAGGGTGGTACCGTACCGGGGATCTCGGACGGGTGGACGGCGGTGGCCGTCTGTGGGTGACGGGACGACGCTCCGAGCGGATCGTCTCGGGCGGCGTCACCGTGGACCCCGTCGAGGTCGAGGACACGCTGCGTGCGCACCCCTCCGTCGCGGACGCATGTGTCGTGGGGCTGCCCGACTCGGAGTGGGGCGAGGTCGTAGCCGCCGCCCTCGTGCCCGCCGGCGTGTCGGTCGATGTCGACGCGCTCGACGCGTGGATCCGCGGGCGGCTCGCCCCGGCCAAGCGTCCCCGACGCTGGACGGTCCTGCGGGAGCTCCCGCGCAACGCGAACGGGAAGCTGGACCGGCGGAGTGTGCGGGAAGCCCTGGGCGGCCAAGGCTAGCCCCGCCGGCCCCCTCCCGCGCCTCCCGGGCGCCCGCTCCGGACTCCGCTCCCGCCCTCCCGACGCCGCGCCCTTGCCCTGCCCACCCCGGGCGACGCATGTTCGCGCGCCATGAACAGGGCTCTCCCGAGACACGTCCGGCGCAGCGGTGCGGCGCTCGCCTGCGGCCTGTGCGTCGCGCTCGCCGGGTGCGGGGGCCGCGTGCAGCCCATCCCGATCGACCCGGCGCGCGAACGGGCGGAGGTGCAGGCCTGGCACCAGCGCCGCGTCGCCGAGCTGGAGGCGCCGGACTCGTGGCTCTCCCTCGTCGGTCTCGCCTGGCTGCACACGGGCGTGAACACGATCGGCTCGGACTCGACCAACGACGTCGTGCTTCCGGACCGGCACGCCGACGCGCACGTGGGGCGCGTGATCGTGGCGGACACGCTCGTGCGCTTCGTCGCCGATCCCGGCGTGGTGGTGACGCGGGGCGTGGACTCGACGATGGCGCTGCCGGAAGGGTCGTGGGTGGTCCCCAGGGGCCGGACCGACGAGCCCCGGGTGACCGACGCCGTCCTCGGACAGGTCTCTCCGGGTCGGTACACGGTGCTCCGCAACGGCCCCGTCGATTGGCTGCTCCTGCACCGCGCGGACCGCTGGGCCCTCCGGATACGCGACGACGACGCGCCGGCGTACCGCACCTTCCACGGGATCGCCATGTTCCCCGTCTCCCTCGCGTGGCGGGTCACGGCGAAGTGGGTGCCCAGGCACGACTCCGTGGCGGTGACCGACGAGATCGGCACGGTGGTCATGCAGCCCACCCCGGCGACGCTCGAGTTCTTCCTGAAGGGAGCACGGCGCAGCCTGACCGTCACGGGAGGCGAGGACGACGGACGCTACATGATCGTCTTCGGCGACCAGACGAACGGGTCGACGACGTACGGGGGAGGGCGCTTCCTCTGGGTGGCCCCCCCCGACGCCCAGGGACGCGTGGTGGTGGACTTCAACTACGCGTACAACCCCCCGTGCGCCTACACGGCCTTCGCGACCTGTCCGCTCCCTCCAGCGGCGAACCGCCTGGCCCTCCGGGTCGACGCGGGAGAGAAGGCGCCGGCCGGACACTGAGCGCCGGGACCGGAGCCGCGGCCGCTCCACGGGTTGGCGAGCCCTGCGCAAGTCTGTGTCGGGATCTTCCCTACACACGTTTCCACGGATGTCCTACGGCGAATTCGTTCATATTTGAAGAATATGGTCCCGAGGCCGCGTCCACCCGGAGCAGGGGATCGAGCCATGGACAGCATGCCGGGAACCCGCGCAGCACCCACCCTGCGTCGATCCTCGGACGGCAGCGGGGCCATGCCGTGCGCGCGCATCGTCGTCTCGTGGGCCGTGGCCGGCAGTGTGGCGGCGGGGGGACTCTCCCTGGGCGTCACCGCGCTGGCGGACCCGGCGAGGGTGCAGGACCTGCTGCCTCTGGCACCCGTGCTCTTCGTTCTGGGCGCAGGAGCCGGGCTGGTGCACGGCGGCATCCTGGCGTACGTGGGGCGTCCGCCTACGATGACGGGGCGTGCGGCTATGGCGCAGACCGGAGTCGGCGTCGCGCTCGCGATTCCCGTCCTTCTGGTCGCCTGGGTTGCGACTGCCTGGATCTCGCTCACGGCCGCCGTGCTCACGCTGCGCTCCCCGGGCACCACGGTGCTGACCCTGATCGGATGGATCGCGGGGATCGGCGCCTGTTGCTGGGCGGCGCTCGAGGGATGGCGCGCTCTGGCGCGAGCCTTCGCCCGCTGGCCCGAGAGCCGCCCCGGCTCCCTCCTGATCTCGGGCACCCTGGCGACCCTCGCCCTGCTGATCGTCCTCCACCGTGCCCCCCTCTTCCACCTCACCGACTTCGGCGCCCTGCTGCTGGCTCTTGCCGCCACGCTCTGGGTCGCGACGCCCGCCGTGATCGTCGTGCTTCACTTCGCACACAAGTGGTTCGCGCCCCTGTGGGGCCCTCCGGCTCGACCCTGACGTCCTGCGGTCGGGCCTGCCCGGCGCGACGTCGGTGCGGACCCGTCGTCGCTTCCGCCGCCGCCTCTCCGGCGCGCGGCTTCGATAACGTTTCGCGTTCTCGCCGCTGACCGACAGGGCTCCAACCCGCCGAGCCTTGTGCGCGTTCGTGTGTCGTCCGTAGGGGTTCTCCCCACGCGCATTTCAAGGGAAGTCCGACAGAGATTTCTTTCACACTTTAAAAGAATCACCGCCAATCCGAATCTCATCGCCGTGGGTGAGGGCATGCGCGGAATGCGTGCGACCCGTATCGACTGAAGTTCCCGGAGCCGACAGATGGAAACGAACTCGGATCGCAGAGAGACTGAACCGTCACAGTCAGCACCCGGGGCTGAGACCGACAAGCGAATCCTCGAAGGACGAAGGTCCTTCTTCCTGTGGCTGATTGCCGTTGGAACGGCAGCGATGGGCGCGCTGCTCGCCGTTCCCCTGGTGCGCTACGTGCTCTATCCCGTTCTCGCCACGACGACCAGGCAGTCCTGGTCGAGCCTGGGCCAGGCGAGCGACTACGCGTCGATGACGGCGCCTCAGCGCAAGGATGTGGATATCAAACAAGTCGACGGGTGGCGTGAGTCGTTCTCGAAGAACGCGGTCTACGTCACCAAGGGGAAGCGACAGGGCTCGGTCGGCGGTACCGAGGTGCTGACCGCCGTCTGCCCCCACCTGGGCTGCGACGTTCCATGGGTCCCGTCCACGAACAGGTTCCACTGCCCGTGCCACGGTAGCGAGTTCGCTGCGGACGGCTCGCTCCTTCGCGGACCGGCGCGGCGTGGGATGGACACGCTGCCCATCAAGGTGGAGAAGGGCAATCTGGCGACGCTCTACGAGTACTTCCAGGCGCTCCTGCCCTTCAAGAAGCAAGTCGGATGAGGGAGACCGTCACCATGCCGAACCAGCCGTCATCGGGAGATGCACCCCAGGCCGCGCGACGAGGTGTGGGCAGCCGGTTGTTCCACTGGATCGACCGGCGCACGGGCCTGGACAAGCTGTTGCACGAAGCGCTGGACGAGCCCATCCCAGGCGGTGCGCGCTACGCCTACATCTTCGGCTCCGGGCTGCTCTTCATTCTCCTGTCGCAGGTCATCACGGGGATCTTCCTGGCGCTCTACTACGTCCCGTCAGTCGATCACGCGCACGTCACGGTTGCGTATATCACCAAAGTGGTGGCCGCCGGGTCCTTCCTGCGCAGCCTTCATGTCTACGGCGCGAGCGCGATGGTGATCATCGTGATCGTGCACCTGGGTCAGACCTTCCTCTACGGCTCCTACAAGGGCAGACGTGAGCTGCTGTGGGTTTCCGGCACCATCCTGTTCACGCTGGTGATGGGCATGGCGTTTACCGGCTATCTCTTGCCGTGGGACCAGAAGTCGTACTTCGCGACGGCGGTGGGTACGAGCGTGGCGAGCGAGATCCCGTTCGTCGGCGGGTTCCTCGAGCGGATGCTGCGGGGCGGCTCGCACCTGGGCACGCTGACCTTGTCGCGCTTCTATGCCTTGCACATCCTCTACATTCCGGCGGTCATCTTCCTGTTCGTAGCCATTCACGTCTACTTGTTCCGAAAGGCCGGCGCGGCCGGTCCCGTGAGTGAGAGCCCGGAGGGCTCCAAGCGGAAGACCGAGAGCTTCTATCCCCGCCAGCTGCTGATGGACCTGGGCTTCGCCCTGCTGCTCGTCGCCGCCCTGGGATTCGCTGCCTACTTCGCTCCGGCCGACCTCGGCCCCCTGGCGAATCCGGCGGACACCCAATACCTGCCTCGCCCCGAGTGGTACTTCCGTCCGCTGTTCGAATGGCTGAAGCTCTGGCACGGAGCGGCCGAGCTGCTCCGGGTCCTGGTCATTCCGGCAGTCCTCGTCTTCCTCTTCGTGGGGCTCCCCTTCATCGACCGTCGGCGGGAGCGCAGGCCGTGGCGCCGGCCCATCGCCGTCGGCACCTTCTCTCTCATCCTTCTCGGTGTGGTCAGCCTGGGAGCCTACAGCTACTACCAGGATGCGCACGACAAGCTCGTCGCGGCACAGCTGGTCCTGCAGCAGCAGAGCGAGGCGGACTTCATGAAGGAGCCGTTCAAGCCGCAGATGGTCGGGCCCCAGCCCGGGCAGGAGGCCCAGTCCAAGGGGCCGTCGAGTCCGCTCGTGGCGGAAGGGAAGTCGATCTTCCAATCGCACGGGTGCTTCGCGTGCCACGGCGCCGGCGCGGTTGGAACCGCCATCGCTCCGAGACTGATCGGAATCGGCACGAAGTTCTCGGCCGCCGAGATGGAGAACCTCTTCAAGCACCCGTTGCCCGCGATGGACAAAGGCGGGATGCCGCACTTCACCTTCACGCCCGAGCAGGTGAAGGCTCTCAGAACCTATCTCGACAGCCTTCAGTGAGGTGAATGGCTGACGCCGCGGGGAGGCGGCCCTGCGTGAGGGCTCCGCCTCCCCCGTTCGTGGCGTCGCCGCGCCTGCGCCCGGACAGGTCCCCGGCGTCTCCCCGCGCGCGTGCGCCGTCGTGCGCCCCTGCCGTGCCCCCCGTTGACATCTCAAACAAGCGTTTTATACATCCGTTTCAAACATCAGGCCACCTGCCGATCTCTTCCTTCACGTCTCTTCCGGCGCGCGCGCCGGACCGGAGCGCATCGCCTTGAAGTCCCGCACCGTCTTCCTGGTCTCCGCGCTCGCGGCGGCCACGCTCCTCGTGGCGTGGATCGCATGGCCTTCCGGATCCGACGACCTGACGATGACCGGCATGGTCACCACCGACGACGTGATCGTGAGCCCGCAGGTCGGGGGCCAGATCGACAGCCTCGCCGTGGACGCGGGCGACCCGGTCCGCAAGGGCCAGCTCATCGCGATCATCGCGCCGGGTGAGCTGGCGGCCGATCAGGCCTTCTACGCCCACAGCGCCGACGCGGCGGCCGCCCAGGTCGCGGCCCGCCGGGCGGATCTCGCATCCGCGGTGGCGCAGGGCGTGGAGGCGAGGGCGAACCTCGTCAGGGACTCCAGCACGCTCCGGCGGGACGAAGCCGTGGTCGGTTCGGGCGGCATCACCCGCGAGGAGCTCGATCAGGCCCGTGCTCAGGTCGACGTGGATCGGGCGCGCGTGGACGCGGCCGGGAGGCAGGTGGCGGCGGCACGCAGCGCGCTGGCCGCCGCGCGCCAGAGCCGTGACGCCGCCTCGGCTCAGGTGAGGGGGGCCGACGTCCGTCTCGGCTACACGGAGGTCCGCTCGCCCATCTCGGGCATCGTCGACGTGCGCGCGGTCACCCAGGGGGAGGTCGTCAACGCGGGCCAGCCCATCGTGACGATCGTGAACCCGAACGACCTCTGGGTGCGGGCCGACGTGGAGGAGTCCTACATCGACCGGGTGCGGTTGGGGGACACGCTCACCGTGCGCCTGCCGTCGGGGGTGGAGCGCAAGGGCGTGGTGTTCTATCGCGGCGTGGACGCGGAGTACGCGACCCAGCACGACGTCAGCCGCACGAGGCGTGACATCAAGACGTTCGAGATCCGCCTGCACGTGAACAACAGCGACCGCCGCCTGGCTCTGGGCATGACCGCCTACGTGATCCTCCCCCTGGGCAAGAAGGGCTCGTGAGCGCGGTCGAGGTGCAGGCGCTGACCAAGCGCTTCGGGGACTTCACGGCCGTCGACTCCATCTCCTTCGACGTCGAGGAGGGCGAGATCTTCGGCCTGCTGGGCCCCAACGGAGCCGGCAAGTCCACGCTGATCCGCATGCTCACCACCCTGCTCAAGCCGACCGAGGGGCGCGGCGTCGTGGGCGGCTTCGACGTGGTCGCGCACGCCGAGCGGGTGCGCCGCACGATCGGGGTGATCCCCCAGGCCATGACGTCCGACCTCGAGCTGAGCGCACGGGAGAACCTGCTGATCTTCGCCAAGCTCTACAACGTGCCCCGCCAGCGGCGCGGGCAGCTCATCGACGAGCTGCTGGAGGCGGTGGAGCTCGCGAAGTGGGCGGACCATCCCGTGAAGCATCTCTCGGGCGGCATGCGGCGCCGCGTGGAGATCGCGCGCGGGCTCGTGCACGAGCCCAGCATCCTCTTCCTCGACGAGCCGACCACCGGCCTCGATCCGGTGTCGCGCACGGCGGTCTGGGAGATGATCACCAAGCTGAAGAAGGGCCGCGACCTCACCGTGCTGCTCACGACGCACTACATGGACGAGGCCGACCGGCTGTGCGACCGGGTGGCGATCGTGGACCACGGACACCTGATGGCGCTGGACTCGCCGCTCAGGCTGAAGGCCGCGATCCCCGGAGAGAACACCCTGGAGGTGAGCTTCACCGATCCTCCCACCGACTGGCAGAGCCGGCTGGAGGGGCTGCCCGATGTGGAGGATGTGGGCGGGGACGGCGTCTTCTTCCGCATAGCCTCCACCGACGGACCCCGGACGACGACCGCGCTCATGGCGATGGCCGCCTCCGAGGGCGTGGGCGTGCGCTCCCTGTCGGTGCAGAGCACCACGCTCGATGACGTCTTCGTGCACTACACCGGCCACGATCTGCGGGACGCCCTCCAGGATCCCGATCCGATGGAGCGCGTCAGGATGTTCCGGGGGAGGAGATAGCGGTGGAGCGCATGTGGGCGATCGTCGAGCGTGACCTGCGCCGCTTCCGGCGCAGCCCGATGCTGATCGTCATGTCGCTGTTCATGCCGCTGGTCCAGCTCGTGATCCTGGGCAACGCGTTCGGTGGCCAGTTGAAGAACCTGAAGGTCGCCCTCGTCGACCAGGATCATCACGTGCCTGCGCTGAAGATCCGCGAGCTGGGTCTGGCCGTGGGAGCCAACGCCCGCACGTTCCAGTGGGTGCGCTACAACGACCCCGGCAAGGCGCTGCAGGCCCTGCGCGACGGGAAGGTGAACGGAGTGCTCACGATCCCCGCCGGGTTCTCGCGGCGCACCCTGGACGGCAACGATCCCAGGGTCGCGCTCGTGGAGGACAACACCGACGGCTTCGTATCCGCCACGCTGGCCTCCACCTTCCAGGGCATGCTGCAGGCGTACCCCGGGAACGACTCCCGGGTGACGAGCGGTCCCCCGCCCGACCAGCCCAGGCTGGACGTGGTGGAGCTCTACCCGTACGTGCCCTACATCGAGTACCTGCTTCCGGGCATCGCCGTCATGTCCATCTACATGATGGTGATGATCGGAGGCGGGATCATCTTCATCGACGACAAGGCGCGCGGCCTGCACGAGGGCTACTTGGTGACGCCGGTGACCCGCCTCGAGCTGATCGCCGGCTTCAACCTCTCGGGTGCCATCAAGGCCATGCTCGCCGGCATCCTGCTCGTCGTGCTGGGCTCGTTCGTCGCGGGGGCGCCCGATCCCTTCGCCCCCGTGCGCATGCTCAAGCTGCTGATCGTCGTCGCC
The DNA here is from genome assembly GCA_046704285.1 of Longimicrobiales bacterium. GTDB lineage: Bacteria > Gemmatimonadota > Gemmatimonadetes > Longimicrobiales > Gaopeijiaceae > SZUA-318. The sequence goes on from JBJKSF010000209.1 coordinate 21,734, forward strand.
GTGACGGCGGTGGCCCTGGTGAGCATGATGTTCCTCTTCATGGTGCGCGTGAGCGACCCGCTGCTGCCACGCGCGCTGTTCGGCGTGCTGAACATGCTGCTCTGGTTCCCGAGCGGGGCGATCTACCCGCAGCAGGCCTTTCCCGCGTGGATGAGGGCGATCGCGGTGGCCGACCCGTTCACCTACGCGGTCGACGCCTTCAAGAACGTGGTTCTCAAGAACACCTCGTTCGGGGCGATCGGCCCCGATCTGCTCATCCTGATCGCGTTCACCGTCGTGACGATGGGGGGCGCGACACTCCTCTTCCAGAGGGAGCTGTGATGCCGACCCGAGCCGGCCCCGACGAGGCGACCCGGAAGCGACTCCTGTCCGTCGCCATCCGCCTCTTCTCGGCGCGGGGCTTCCGCCGCGTGACCGTGCGTGACATCTGCCGGAAGGCGGGCGCCAACGTGAGCGCGGTGAACTACCACTTCGGGGACAAGCTGGGCCTCTACCGCGAGGTGATGACCAGCGCGATCTCCCGGGTGCGCGAGGATCCGACGACGCACATCACCGAGGGGGCCACGGCGGAGGAGAGGCTGCGGCAGTATGTCGCGAGCTTCGTGCCGCACATGGCCGCACCGAAGGGACCCGACGTGTGGGTGATGAAGCTCATGCGCCACGAGATGGAGGAGCCGACGCCGCTCGCGTCCTGGATCGCCGAGCAGGTGATCCTGCCGCGGGTGCGCTTCCTGTCGAAGGCGATCGCGGAGCTCATCGGGTGCACGCCCGAGGACCCCCGCGTCCGGCGCTGCGCGATCAGCCTGCAGGCGCAGTGCGTCTTCTACATGCCGAACAACTTCCGGAAGGTGGTCTTTCCCGACTGGCACGAGCCGAGCGTGGCCGAGATCGACGCGGCGGTCGCGCACATCACCGAGTTCACGCTGGCCGGCATTCGGGCGATCGCGAAGCGGTAGAGGGCGTGGGCTCCGGCCAGCGGGCGCTCAGGGGCACGGATGGCGGTCCTGCGGGCTTCCGCCTCCGCTCCCAGGCTGGCGCAACGGAGCTCCGGCGGAATGTCCTCGGACCGCTGCAAGCCTGCGAGGACCGTGGCGCGCCTTCCCCTACTCCCAGCCGTAGCGCTCGAGGTCGATCCGGCCGCGCTCGTCGAATGCGACGCCCTCGGCCTCCAGGAGGGCTCGCTGGACGCGCTCGGCCCAATGGCCACCGGGGCCCGACCGCGCGGAGCCGCCCGAGCGCCGGCTGACCTCCCCGCGTGCGTTCACGACCCGGTGCCACGGCACGTCCGCGCCCTCGGGCAGCGCCGCCATGGCGTAGCCGACCTGGCGGGCCCGTCCGTCCGCGCCGGCCAGCGTGGCGATCTGGCCGTACGTGGCGACGCGCCCCCGCGGGATCCGGCGCACGACTGCGTAGAAGCGCTCCCAGGAGTGGGGCATCGCGGCGTGAAGCGTGATCGGTCCGCTCAGTGCTGCCGGAGCGGGAACCGTGCCGTTCCCACCTTGATGATCGTGGGCGTGCGGTCCGTCGGGAACGCGCGCCCTCCCGTGCTCTCCACCTGATAGCCCTCGGGAGCTGCCTCGGCCCAGGCGCCGTACACGTGGCCGTCGTAGGCCGTCATCCACACGTAGTCGCCCAGGAACATGTCGTGGCCCGAGAACGGCCGTTCGGTCCACGCGTAGTTCTGGAACGTCCTGCCTCCGTCCGTGGAGCGGGCGAGCGTGACGCGCGTGTCCAGGCTCCCCGGGTTCTCGCGACGGTCGTAGAACTGCACGTACACGGATCCGTCCACCGGGTCGACCGCCATCCATTGCAGGAACTGGTCCGCTCCGTCGTGCACGGGGTCGTCGTTCACGCGCACCCTGGGTGACCAGGTCCTGCCGTGATCGGTCGACCGCCTGAGGAAGACGTCCACGTCACCGTTGCGGAAGTCGCTCCAGCACACGTAGAGCGTTCCGTTCTGGCTGTCCACGCCGACCTGCGGGAAGCCCATCGCGCGCGAGAGCCCCGGGATCGACACGGCACCTCCGAAGTAGGGCGGACCGACCTCGAAGATGGGCCGGGAGGGCGCGAACGTCTTCCCGCCGTCGTGCGAGACCGCCATGGTCACGTTGAGGCCCTGGTTCCAGACGACGTACTGGGTGCCGTCGGACCCCACCGTCCCGATGATGCCGACGACGGAGCCGTTGTCGTCGCGCGGCCATCCGGGGATCGTGCTGATCCGGATCGGGCTCGACCAGGTCTTCCCGTGATCCGTGGAGCGGCTGAAGAGCACGATCGACTGCGTGAGCTGCCACTCGATCCAGGCAGTGTACAGGTTGCCCTCGTAGGGGCTGTGCGGCTGCGTGTCCGACCAGATGCGGGGCATGTCCTCGAGCCAGATGCGCGGCTCGTCGCCCGTCCAGTGCTTCTCCGACGTCTCCTGGGCGTCCCAGGTCCTGCCCCCGTCCGGCGAGCGGCGCACGAAGACCCCGTTGGCTCCCGGCCCGTGTCCCCAGTAGCCGGGCAGACCGAGACGCTGGATCCACAGGAAGGAGAGGAACGCGTGGCCCTGGTCGTCGAACGCCAGGGAGCAGTCACCGCCCGATCGGCCGTTCGCCCCTGCCGGCCTGACCGCCGTGAACGTCATGCCCCCGTCCGTGGAATAGGCCGCCCAGGGCCCCCCCGCGGCGGCCACGACTTGCTCGGGGTTCTCCGGGTTGACGGCGATGCACGGCTCGCTACCGACGGCCCCCTGCGGCGTGATCGTCACGACGTGCGCGTGGGGTGCGAGGGGGAGCGGGGGTTGGGCCTGGCCGGCGAGCGGCGCGGAGACCGCCAGGCACAGCGCTATCAGGGCGGGAGTTGAGGTCGATCTCGACATCATGGCGGAGCCTCCGTCTTTGCGGTTACCGCACCGTCGGAATCGAATGAGTCTAGGGGCCGGGACCCGGGCCACGCCAGATGAAGCCATTGACGGAGCCGCCCGGGACCCGCAGTTATATCCGCTTCCTCTCACCCTCACGCGGACGATGACCCCATGCACGTGTCGAGACGCCTGGCTACGATCGGGCTCCTCCTCGCAATGGCTGGTGCCGCGGCGGCCCCCCGGGCGGTGGCTGCCCTCCCGCTTCCCGACTCCTATCCGCGGCAGCACGGCATCGACGCGCAGCATTACGTCTTCCGGCTGACCCTCTCGGACACCACCGACGAGATCTTCGGGAAGGCCACGGTCGAGCTGCGCTTCGTCACGGACGGCGTGCGGACCTTCTGGCTCGACTTCGCCTCGCCCACCGAGGGCGGCAAGGGCATGACCGTCGTGAGCGTCACCTCGGGGGGCGAGCCCGTCAGCTACACCCACCAGGACGACCGCCTGACGATCACGCTCCCCTCGGCGCCGGCCGCCGGCGACGTGCGCTCGTTCACCGTGACGTACCACGGGATTCCCGCCGGGGGCCTCATGATGGGTCCGGATCGCTACGGCGAGCGCGCGTTCTACAGCTGGAACTGGCCCGACGAGGCTCGACAGTGGCTTCCCACGATCGACCACCCCTCGGACAAGGCCACGAGCGAGTTCATCGTGACGGCGCCGGATCACTATCAGGTGGTCGCCAACGGGCGGCTCGTGGAGGTGGAGGAGCTCGGTCACGGGATGAAGCTGACCCACTGGAGGGAGGACGAGCCGATCGCCTCGTGGCTCAACGCGATCGGCGTCGCGAACTTCGACGTGCGCTACTTCGCGCGGGTGTACGGCACCCCGCTCGAGACGTGGGTCTCGCACGACGTGCGCGACCAGGGGATCGCCGCCATCGACGACGCGGCGAAGCGCGCCTTCGAGTACTTCAGCGAGAACATCGGCCCGTTCGACTACGAGAAGCTCGCGCACGTGCAGGCGGCGTTCGGAGGGGGAGGAACCGAGCACGCCAGCGCGATCTTCTACGGCGAGCGCGGCGGGGACGGCCTGCCCACGGAAGCCGTGGTCGTGCACGAGACCGCGCACCAGTGGTTCGGCGACGCGGTGACCGAGAGCGACTGGGACGACGTGTGGCTGAGCGAGGGGTTCGCCACCTACTTCACGAACCTCTACTACGAGCACGTGTACGGACGCGACGCGTTCGTGCGGCGCATGCGCCACGACCGGGACATCGTGCTGGCGGCCGAGCAGCGCTTTCCGGGAGCCACGGTCGTGCACGACAGCCTGCCCGACATGCGGCGCGTGCTGTGGCCGAGCCCGATCATCTACCAGAAGGGCTCCTGGGTGCTGAACATGCTTCGCCACCAGGTCGGGACGGACACCTGGTGGAAGGGGATCCGCGCCTACTACAAGGAGTATCGGAACGGCAATACCTCCACGGAGCGCTTCGAGCGGGCCATGGAGCATGCTTCCGGGCAGGACCTCCACTGGTTCTTCCAGCAGTGGCTGCATCGCTCCCGGTCGCCGGAGGTGCGCGGCACGTGGCGCTGGGACGGGCGTGCGAAGGAGGTCGTCGTCGACCTCGCGCAGACGCAGCCGGGCGGCCCCTACCGTCTCCCGATCCTGGAGATCGGCATCCAGGAGCCGGGCGGGGCGGCGATGCGGGTCGACACCGTGGACTTCTCGACCGCGAAGCAGACGTTCCGGCTCGCGGCGCCCGAGCGACCCGACTCGGTGGCGCTGGACCCGGACGTGTGGACGCTGATGAGCGCGACGTTCAAGAGGCGATGAGCGCGGAAGCGGGGGCGGCGCTCGCCCGCCCCCCCGCCGCGCCCCGGATAACCACACGCTCTGCGGGAGCCGCTAGCGATCGAATAAAGCGCAGTATGGGTATTTATATCCCACCTTCCACAGCGGGCGGAATCGCACGATGAACATTCTCCCGT
>JBJKSF010000210.1:0-7077 GCA_046704285.1 Longimicrobiales bacterium
TGGCGGCACTGGGGGGCACACGCCAAGGTCGAGCACCTCGAGCGCGCCTACCCGGGGCTCGTCGCGCGGGAGCGGGCCGACCCCGCGGGGAGCGCGCTGCACGCGAGACGGGCGGCGGCGAGCGTCCTCGATCTCGCGGCCATGAGCAAGGCCGCGGGCGCGATCAGCGGCGTCGGCGAGCATCTGCTCGAGCGCCTGGTCGGGGTGGCGGTGGAGAGCGCCGGCGCCACGCGCGGAGCACTCGTCACGGCACGCGGAGAGCATCTGACGATCGCCGCCGTGCATACGGCCGCCGCCGGGAACGGGACCGCGGGTGGACACGGCGAGCTGGTGCAACGCCCCCTGGATGCGGACGCACCGCTCTGCGATGCGGCCGTCCGACTGGCCGCACGCACCCGGCACGCGCTCGTGGTCGACGACGCGCGCGCCGACCCGCGCCTGCGCGATCACCCATGGATCTCCGCCGGTGCCGCGCGCGCGCTCCTGTGCGTGCCCATCGTCCTGCGCGACCGGCTCGGAGGCGTGCTCTACCTCGAGAACGCGGCGGCGGGGTTCTTCACGCCGGATCGTGTCGAGGTCCTCACGGTGCTCGGCGGCGAGGCGGCCATCGCCCTGGAGAACGCGCGTCTCTTCGACGCGCAGAAGCGCTTCGTGCCGTACGAGTTCCTGCGCAGCCTCGACCGCGCCGACTTCGCCCAGGTGGAGCTGGGCGACGCGGTGGAGAAGACGATGTCCGTGCTGTTCGCCGACATGCGTGGCTTCAGCGCCCTGGTGGAGGGCATGACGCCCGCCGAGAGCATCCGCTTCATCAACTCCTACCTCGGTGAGATGGAGCCGAGCATCACTCGCCACCACGGGTTCGTCGACGAGTATCAGGGTGACGGCATGCTGGCGTTGTTCGACGCCCGACCCGACGACGCGGTCCGCGCGGCGCTCGAGATGATCGCGGGGCTGGAGGCGTCGAACGCCGGGCGGCGCGAACGAGGTGAGAGGCCGATCCACATCGGGATCGGGATCAACACGGGGCGCCTGATCCTGGGGACCATCGGGGGAGCGACGCACCTGAAGGCAGGAGTCGTCGGCGACATCGTCAACCTGTCCGCGCGGATCGAGTCGCTCACCAGGGTCTACGGCGTGCCGCTCCTGGTCGGCGGCGAGCTGGTGGAGGCTCTGGTGGAGCCCGGGGACTTCGCGCTGCGGCCCCTGGACCGGGTCCGGGTGGTCGGGCGCACGACGCCGGTGACGCTCTACGAGGTGCTCGACGCGGCTCCGGAGCCGGTCCGCAGTGCCAAGCGCGAGCTCGCCGCGCGCTGGACGGAGGCGCTCGATCGGTATCGCGCGCGCGACTTCGCCGGAGCGCGGGCGGCCGCCACGGACTACCTCGCGCGCGTCGCCCGGGACGAGGCGGCCGCGAGCCTCGCGGAGCGCTGCGCCCGATACCTCGCCGATCCTCCGCCGGCGGCCTGGGACGCCGTGGAGGACCTGCAACACAAGTAGGGCAGGGGTCGCCGACCCGCACCTCTCCCTACACGCCGGGGCCCAGCCCCCAGTCGATGGTCCAGCCACCTCCTCCGGCCAGCGGCCGCGCGACGCCCACCGCGAACGCGCCGCCGAAGAATCGCATCCCAAGGAACAGGGTGCCGCGGACGCCTTCGCTCGTCTGCCAGCCGTAGCGCTGCATCAGGGCCGCCGTCGAGGGCGCCGCGTCGGTCCAGCCGGAGCGCACCTCGACGGACGGCGACGGCGCCAGCGCCGGAAGGACGACCGGGCCCAGCCGGACCGGAGCGGCCAGGACCGGCAGCCCGTACATCACCTGGAGGGCCCCCACCATGGCCTTGTCGCCCGTGAACGCCTTGTACGGGTAACCAGGAAGGCGCCCTCCCCGGCCCCCGAGCGAGAACAGCGTCTGCGGGGGTGGTGGGTCTGCGAACACGACGCCTCCGTAGATCTCCCCGGCGAGCGTCCAGCGGCTCCACTGACGCCGGGCTCGTAGGTAGGCCTCGACCCTTTGCCAGTTCAGGCCCCCCTGGGCGAGCTCCCACGAGAAGCCGCCTCCTACCCCGGGGGTGAGGTACATCCCGCCCGTTCGGCGCCCGAAGGAGCCACGCACCAGCACGTGGGCGTAGCTGCCGCCCTCCACCGGCCTGAGCGGTCTGAAGCTCTTGCCCAGCGGCGGCGTCGTGACGTGGATCGTCGGCTGGCGGTCCCGCACCATGCCCGCCTTGACCTCGAGCGACGCACCGCTTCGCCGGAAGAGACCGACATACGCCTGGGCCGAGTACCGGTCCACGTAGTCGAAGGGGTCCGCGCCGAGCACGCCCAGGATCGTCGGACCGTTCGCGAAGGGCAGGAGGAAGTCGTTCGTGGGAACGAGCCTGCGCTCCGCCACGAGGCCCGCGTCCCAGCCGGCCCGGCGGAGGCCCAACAGGGCTGCGCCGCGCACGGTCCGCTCGGACCAGGCGTACCCCCCCTGCAGTCCGGCGAACAGCCCGGGAGCGACGTCCCCCAGGTCCACCCGGGCGCCCACCCCGGTGAACAGCCCTTCCACACGGTCGTAGTGGAGGTCCTGAGAGAGGTTCCCGGTCCCCACCTGGATCCGGGGGCCGGAGTGGGCTCGGCGTTCGTCCTGCGTGAGATCCTCGAGGCCTTCCAGGTCATCCACCGCGGACGGGGCCGTCGCCGCTCCCAGCTCCTGCCGCCACGCGGTGAAGGCCCGCAGGGCATCGCCCGGCGCCACGCTCAGCCTGCGAATGGGCTCCCTCGAGCCGGCCGAGGACAGCTCCGGCGTCGGCGCGTCGACGCGCACGTTCCAGAAGCTCGTCACGATCCGCAGGATCGCGCGCTGATCCGTGAAGCCGGGCTTGGCGACGACCTCGATGCGCTGGCGGTAGGGCAGCCAGAACGAGCCGTTCCACTCCGAGTTCTCCAGGTCCACGAAGACGTAGCCCTTCACGGCCGCGTCCAGAAGCCGGCTCAGGATCGACTTCTTGCGAGAGGCCGCTCCCAGGAGCTGCCCCCGCATACGCACGATCTGGTCGGTGTTCGCGTCCAGATCGATGTCGCCACGGAACACCAGAGCGTCCGCGGGCACCTTCTTCGGCTCGACCGTCACGCGCACCAGGGGAACCGTTCGGTCGGGGAGACGGAGCACGAGCGCCGTGTCTCCGCCCGAGAAGCGATAGTACTCCGCGCGATCCGAGGCGAACGGGGCGACCAGGCGCCGGAGGACGCGGCGCCTCCGCCGCGCACCGGAGCCGTGGCGTGCGCGGGGCCCGGCCCGGCTGCGTGCCGGCTCGACCGAGTCGCTCAGCAGCGGAACGACGACCCGGTCGCCGTAGATCGGCGCGACGATCCAGGGAGAGCGCAGATAGGTGAGCGCCGACAGCGTGAACCCGAGGAGACGCGCCCGGTACCCCGTCACCCGCTGCAGCAGGGCTCCGTCACGCCGCCAGGACACCCGTCCCGCGAACTGCTCGACCTGGGTCGCAGTCTCCGTGCCCATCGAGTCACGGACGAGCACGGCGATCTCCGACTCCATGTGCCCGGTGAAGGAGGTCAGGCCCTCGGGAGGCTGCGCCTCCGCTGCCGCAGCGCGCGTCACCAGCCGCTGCACGCGCGCGCTCGCATAGGTCGAGTCACCGGGGCCGAGTGCCGCTTGGAGAGGCAGCATGAGACAGATGAGCAACGTGCCTGACATCGGCCCACGGATGGAGATGGATCGGACACCGCGCCCCACGCGGGGGCCCGCACGAGGGGTGTCGTACCCTGACGAGCTCGGGACGTCGCGGCCTCGTCGTCACGGAACACGCGGCGCGGACGCGACATAAGCAAGGGGCGCGTCATCAGGCAAGGACACAGGGGAGGCTCGGTTGGCTCGGAACGCGGGGCAGGAGAAGGGGAGGAGGATCGTCGTCGTCACGGCCCACCCGGACGACGAGATGGGATTCGGGTCCGTGCTCACCCACTATGCGCGCTCGGGCGCGACGGTGCGGCTGCTCTGCCTCACGCTGGGGCAGAAGGGCTTCCGCAGCCACACGGGCATCGACGACGGCGACGAGCTCGCCCGCGTTCGCGAGAGGGAGCTGCGCGACTCCAGCCGCATCCTGGGGCTCGAGCCTCCGATCGTCCTGGAGTTCGTCGACCAGGAGCTCCTGGGCCCGGCCCAGGAACGCGTGCGCCGGCGTGTGAAGGAGGAGCTCACCGGGCTCCGGCCCGACGTGGTCGTCACGTTCGGCCCGGACGGAGTCACCGGGCACGTCGATCACCGGGCCGTGAGCTGCTTCGTCACCGAGATCCTGCAGGCGACGCCCGCGCCGGGTCCGAGTCTCTTCTACTTCGCGTTGAGCCTCGAGCACGTCGCCGCCGTGGAGCGCCGCACCGGACGGACTCTGCTGGGCGTGGCCGAGCCGTACCTGAACACGCGCATCCGCGTACCGGACGAAGACGTGCAGCGGGCCGTCCAGGCGATCGGCGTGTACCGCTCCCAGTTCGCACCGGACGCAATGGAAAGGCTCCAGGCGGGGTTCCGCACGACATCCCGTGAGGTCTGGTTCCGGCGCGTGCTGCCCGGGCCGAGGGCGGGAGAGCCGAAGGCCGAGTCGCTCTTCGAGGGGCCCCCGAGCGATCGGGGCGGGCACGCGTAGACGGGCCTGCACGTTCCTTTTATGCTCTCGAAACCACATCCACAGGCAGGGCCGGCCGCGTGCGCTCCAAGCTGAGCATCTTCGGTGTCACGTTCTCGCTCGTGATGACGCTCGACTTCCTCACGAAGCGATGGGCCATGAGCGCGCTCGGCGCAGGGGGGAGCGAGCACCTGTTGGGCGGGCTCGTTCCGGTCACGCTCGCGTTCAACAAGGGAGCTGCGTTCGGGCTGGACGTGGGGGCCGACTCGCGGTGGTTCTTCGTCCCGGTGACGATCCTCGCCCTGACCCTGCTCGCGATGCTCCTCAAGCAGACTTCCCCGCGCGACCATCTCCGGATCCTCGCGATCTCCCTGGTGGTGGCCGGGGCTGCCGGCAACCTCTGGGACCGCCTGCGCTGGAGCCACGGCGTCGTGGACTTCATCGGGCCGATCAACCTGGGCTTCTGGAATTTCCCGATCTTCAACATGGCCGACGCCGCCATCACGGGCGGAGCGATCCTGCTGGCACTCTCCTTCTGGATGGAGGAGCAGATCTCCGACCATCCGACCTCGGACGGTTCGGCCGCGTCAGCGGTCGACCGAGGGTGAGAAGAGCAGGTACTCGATGCGCCGGCCGCGCATGCGGGCGACCCGCAGGGTCCCGGTGCCCACGTCGATCTCGTCCCCGGGGACCGGCAGACGGTTGAGCCGTCCGAACACGAAGCCCCCCAGGCTGTCGTAGCCCTCCTCCTCCTCCTCGGTCGGCGTCATGGCGAGCCGCTCGGCGGCCTCTCGCAGCGGCACGCCACCCCACACGCGCAGGCGGCCACCCGGCAGCTCCTGGAAGTCCTGCGGCTCGTCGGCCTCGTGCTCGTCCTGGATCTCCCCGATGATCTCCTCGATGAGGTCCTCGAGGGTCACGAGGCCCGCCGTGCCCCCGAACTCGTCGACGACGATGGCCATCTTCGTGCGCTGCCTGCGCATCTCGGGGATGAGGTCCTCGACCGGCTTCGACGCGGGAGCGAAGGGGACGGGCCGCACGATCTCCCGGACCCAGGTGACGCCGTCGCGGTCCGCCTTCCACAGGTCCCGGGCCACGACGACGCCGACGATGCGGTCGAGCGTCTCCTCGTACACGGGGAGCCTGAGATGACCATGGTCGATCATGATCTCCTTGGCCCTCTGGATCGTCCCGTCCACGGGAACGGCCACCATGTCGGTGCGCGGCGTCATGACCTCGCCCACCGAGACCTCGTCCAAGCGGATGACGTTCGTCACGACCTGCCACTCGTCCTCGTCGATCGTGCCCTCCCTGCGTCCGATCTCCGCGAGCACCGCCAGCTCCGCTCGGCTCACGGTCGGCTCGTCGGACCGGGGGCTGATGAGACGGGCCAACGCCCCCAGGGGCACCACGAACGGGGTCATGACGAGGACGAGCGCGCGCAGCACGTAGGCGGACGGCTTGGCCAGCGCCTTCCAGTACGTGGCCCCGAGCGTCTTGGGGACGATCTCGGAGATGGTGAGAACCGCGAAGGCCAGCGCGGCCGAGAAGACTCCGATCCACGCCGAGCCGAAGACCTCTCCGGCGACCGCCCCCCCCAGGGCCGCCCCCATCGTGTTCGCGATGGTGTTGAGCGTGAGGATGGCGGCGATGGGCTTGTCGATCTGCTTCTGAGCGGTCGCCAACCACTCACCCGCCCACTCCCCCCTCTCCCGCAGCAACGCGATGTAGGAGTGGCTGACCGAAAGGAAGACGGCCTCGAGGATCGAGCAGAGGAACGACGTGACCAGCGTCGCGACGAGGATCCACAGCAGGGTCGTCATGAGGGCGCGGGTTCGGCGCAGGCCCGGAGGCCGGAGCTCCGGTCGGTCAGCCCTCCAGCGCCGCGTCCAGCGTGATCTCGGTCGCCGACAACGCCTTCGAGACCGGGCAGCCCACCTTGGCCTCTCCGGCATGCTTCAGGAAGGTGGGCCCGTCGAGGCCCGGCACGGTGGCCCGGCAGACCAGGTCGATCTTCGTGATCGCGGCGCCTCCCTCGAGCACCTCGAGGTGGACCCGAGCCGTCGTGCGCACGCTCGTCGGCTTGTGTCCCGCCCCGGCCAGGATGTTCGAGAGCGCCATCGAGTAGCAGCCGGCGTGGGCCGCGGCGATCAGCTCCTCGGGGTTCGTGCCCTCGCCCTCCTCGAAGCGCGAGGCGAACGAGTAGTCGGCATCCACCGTGCCGGTCTCGGTCTTCAGCCTTCCCCCTCCGGTGCGCAGGTCACCCCGCCATTCGGCTCGTGCGCTTCGGACAGCCATTGCCGTGCTCCTGGGTTGTCGGTGATCATCCGCCCGAGAGTCGGCCGCCCCCCCCCCCCCGCCTCCCGCCCCGCCGCGCAACAAAGCCCCCCCACCCCCCCGAAACACACCCGGGTGATTTAAAAAGGTATTTATTCTAAGCTAAAATACGTAACAC
>JBJKSF010000211.1:0-13959 GCA_046704285.1 Longimicrobiales bacterium
CCGCAGAGCCCCTTCTACGGCAACCTCTACGTCGGATGGACACAGGACCGCCTCACGGACGCGGCGATCATGTTCTCGCGCTCCACGGACGACGGGCTCACCTGGTCCAAGCCGATCCAGATCAGCCGCTCGAGCCTGCCCCGCGACGACAACGGAATGACCGAGGGCTTCGACGGCACCGTGACCCCCGACGGCGAGCTGCACGTGGTGTGGGCCGGCCAGTACGACGAGATCCGCTACGCCTCGTCGAGCGACGGCGGCAGGACGTTCACCCCCAGCCGCACCGTCGTCTACACCGGGCCGTCGCGCTTCACCATCCCCGGCTTTCCCCCCAGCCGCCACCTGAACGGCTACCCCCAGATCGCGGAGGTGCCGGGACGGGACGGACGTGCGCCGCACCTGTACGTGACCTGGAGCGGCGACACCAACGGCGAGGTGGACGTCTTCGCCGTCCACTCCGACGACGAGGGCATGACCTGGTCCGAGCCGGTGAAGGTGAACTCGGACCCGGCGCACGACGGCGTCGACCACTTCTACCAGTGGCTCGCCGCCGATCCGAAGACCGGCGACGTGTACGTCTCCTTCTACGACCGCCGCCTCGACCCCACCGGCCACAGCGCCCGGATGTTCCTCGCGCGCTCGACGGACGGCGGCCGCACGTTCCGGAACTACGTGTGGGGCACGGACGCGTTCCCGACGGTGAACTCGGTGGTCGGCGACTACACCGGCCTCACGGCGCTCGACGGATGCGTCTACGGCGTGTGGACCGAGCCACGCCCCCGCGCCGGCGGCTCGTCTCCGGCGACCCGCAGCGCCGAGGCGGAGCCGGTCCCGCCCACCGTCGTCCTGGTGGGCGGCGCGAGCTTCCGCGCCACGGGCTCGTGCCCACGATGACGGCCATGCGCTCGACGATGGCGGCGCTGATCGTCGCGCTCGCGCCCCTCGCGGCGTCCGCGCAGGCCACCGCGCGGCAGACGGCCGCGCGGCTTCCGACGGCCCCCGGCCGCTGGGTCGTGCCCGTCAGCCCGGTCGAGAACTTCAACGAGCCGTCGATCGCGGTCGACCCCCACGACCCGCTGCACGTCGTCGCGGCCTACCAGGGCCCGGCGTCGGTCGCGTACTCCACGGACGGCGGCAGGACGTTCGAGCGGGCCGAGGGCACGAAGTCGACGCGCTTCAAGATCTCCGGCGACGTCTCCGTCACGTACGACGACCAGGGCCACGCGATCCTGTGCTACATCGCGTTCGACTCGCTCGGCACGTTCCAGTACTGGGGCCACGACGCGACGGGCAACGGCATCTTCGTGCGCCGCTCCCTGGACGGCGGCAGGACGTGGCAGAGCCCCGACATCCCCGTGATCGAGCACGAGACGGAGCCCGGCGTCCAGATCCCCTTCGAGGACAAGCCCTACATCGTCGCCGACGACAACCCGCAGAGCCCGTTCTACGGCAACCTCTACATCGGCTGGACGCACGACCGCCTCGCGGACGCGGCCATCGTGTTCTCGCGCTCGACGGACGACGGGCTGACCTGGTCCAGGCCGATCCAGATCAGCCACAACAGCCTGCCCCGCGACGACAACGGCATGACCGAGGGCTTCACGGGCGCCGTCACGCCCGACGGCGTGCTGCACGTCGTGTGGTCGGGCCGGTACGACGAGATCCGCTACGCCTCCTCGAGCGACGGCGGCAAGACGTTCACGCCCAGCCGCACCATCGTCCACACCGGCCCGCCCCGCTTCCGGATCTCCGGCTTCCGGGGCGGCAACGGCTACCCCGAGATCGCGGAAGCTCCGGGCAGGGACGGAGGTGCGCCGCACCTGTACGTGACCTGGAGCGACTACACGAACGGCGAGATCGACGTCTTCGCCATCCACTCCGACGACGAGGGCGTGACCTGGTCGAAGCCGGTGAAGGTCAACTCCGATCCCGCGCACGACGGCGTCGATCACTTCTATCAGTGGCTCGCGGCCGACCCGAAGACCGGCGACGTGTACGTCTCGTTCTACGACCGCCGCTTCGATCCCACGGCGCGCACCGCACGGATGGTGCTCGCGCGCTCGACGGACGGCGGCCGCACGTTCCGGAACTACATCTGGGGAACGGACGCGTTCAGCACCGAGAACGTGGTGCTGGGCGACTACACCGGCCTCACGGCGCTCGACGGATGCGTCTACGGCGTGTGGACCGAGACGCGCCCGTCCCCGAGCGGGCGCGGGACGACGGCCTACGGCAGCGAGACGCTCCGGATCGTGCCCACGGTCGTCGTGGTGGGCGGCGCGAGCTTCGGGTCGAAGGCGTCGTGCACGCGGTGACGACCCGCAGGATCACTGAACCCGGGAGACCCATCATGCAGCTCCGCTGCCCGTCCTGTCTGTCCTGTCTGTGCGCGCTGATCGTCGCGCTCACGCCCCTCGCCGCGTCCGCCCAGACGCCGACCCCGCTCCCGACCGCTCCGGGCCGCTGGGTCGTGCCCGTCAGCCCGGTGTCGCACAACACCGAGCCCTCGATCGCCGTGGACCCCCACGATCCGCTACACGTCGTCGCGGCCTACCAGGGGCAGGCGTCCGTCGCGTACTCCACGGACGGAGGCAGGACGTTCGAGCGGGCCGAGGGCACGAAGTCGACGCGCTTCAGGGTCTCAGGCGACGTGTCGATCACGTACGACAACCACGGGCACGCGATCCTGTGCTACATCGCGTTCGACTCGCTCGGCACGTCCCAGTACTGGGGCCACGACGCGACCGGCAACGGCATCTTCGTGCGCCGCTCGCTGGACGGCGGCAGGACGTGGCAGAGCCCCGACATCCCCGTGATCGAGCACGAGACGGAGCCCGGCGTCCAGATCCCCTTCGAGGACAAGCCCTACGTCGTCGCCGACGACAACCCGCAGAGCCCGTTCTACGGCAACCTCTACATCGGCTGGACGCACGACCGCCTCGCGGACGCGGCCATCGTGTTCTCGCGCTCGACGGACGACGGGCTGACCTGGTCGAAGCCGATCCAGATCAGCCACAACAGCCTGCCCCGCGACGACAACGGCATGGCCGAGGGCTTCACGGGCGCCGTCACGCCCGACGGCGTCCTGCACGTCGTGTGGTCGGGCCGGTACGACGAGATCCGCTACGCCTCCTCGAGCGACGGCGGCAAGACGTTCACGCCCAGCCGCACCATCGTCCACACCGGCCCGCCCCGCTTCCAGATCTCCGGGTTCCCCGGCCGCAACGGCGGTAACGGCTACCCGGAGATCGCCGAGGTACCGGGCAGGGACGGAGGTGCGCCGCACCTGTACGTAACCTGGAGCGACTACACGAACGGCGAGATCGACGTCTTCGCCATCCACTCCGACGACGAGGGCGTGACCTGGTCGAAGCCGGTGAAGGTCAACTCCGATCCCGCGCACGACGGGGCCGACCACTTCTTCCAGTGGCTCGCGGCCGATCCGAAGACCGGCGACGTGTACGTCTCGTTCTACGACCGCCGCTTCGATCCCACGGCGCGCACCGCACGGATGGTGCTCGCGCGCTCGACGGACGGCGGTCGCACGTTCCGGAACTACATCTGGGGAACGGACGCGTTCAGCACCGAGAACGTGGTGCTGGGCGACTACACCGGCCTCACGGCGCTCGACGGATGCGTCTACGGCGTGTGGACCGAATCGCGTCCGTCCGCGGGCGGTGCGTCGGCGGGCGGCGGACCGCAGCCGATCCCGCCCACGGTCGTCCTGGTCGGGGGCGCCGACTTCAAGGCGGCGGGCAGCTGCACGCGGTAGAGGACCCGGTGAGGCCGGCGGGGGCCCAACTCGGGGCCCCCGCCCCTCGCGCCGCTCACCTCGCGGGAAGCAGCTCCAGCCTCTCCCGGCGGGTGATCGCGTAGGGCAGCTCGTGGGCGCACCGCGCCAGCGCAGCGTCGCACCCCACCCGCAAGCGCAGGCGGAGCTCGTTCGTCATCGTCGCGTGGAGGATGATCCCCGACTCGCGGGCCACCGTGGTCGTGATCGTGAAGCGCTCCCGGCCCCACATGGCGTTGAACGTTCCCGGTCCCGCCGCCATCACCTGCTGGAAGTTGTTCGGGCCGTCGGTGGAGATCGGGTGGATCATCCAGGCATAGGCCGTCTTCATCGCCTGCCGCGCGGGCGGCTCGAAGCTCGTACGGAACGTCACGGTCGAGTCGCTCTCCGCGACGAGCTCGTCCGTCACGGAGAGGACGTCCTCCCCCACGGGCATCGTCGCTCCGTGCGCCCACCTTCCGACGAGCGGCGAGGGTGACGCGTAGCGGTCTCCGGGAGCGTGCAGCGAGTCCACGCCCACCCGGCCGCTCATGGCTACCCAGTACGTGACGAGGTCGGTCACCGCAGCGGTCATCCTGGGCACGGTCAGCTTCGGCATGTGGAGCTTCGCGTCCGGCGCGAGCGAGAGGTAGAACGGCGCGACGCGCCCTGCGTCCGCGTCGTAGCTGATGTAGTGGCGGTGCAGGGAGTCGGTGGCCACTTCGAGTGATGTGAACGTGACCCGCTCCCACGGCGCGCCGTCTCGGAGGACCACCTCGTGGTGCGAGCGCGCGAGGGTCTCGGACGCGAAGCGGCCGTCGTGCCAGGCGTCGGTGGTGAGCACGTAGTCGAAGCGGGCGCCGGGGCGATAGGCGCGGCGGTAGGTGTAGCCGCCGTGCGCTCGGGCCCGCGCGACTCCGATCGCGGGGGCGGGCGGATCGGCGGTCTCCCCGACCGGACGCGTGAAGTCGTGACCCACGAGCAGCGTCAGCTCGATCGCGGGGTTGCCCGCGCGCTCGAGGGTCAGGGTGCCCGCCGGCGCCACCGAGCGGAAGTAGGGCCGGAACCTCGCCGCGGGGTCCGCGTCCCGGGCCGGCGTGCGTATGACGATGACCGCGTCGCGTCCCAGGAAGCTCGTCTGCGGATAGAGATAGCCGAACTGGTGGGGTCGCGCGCACAGGCACACCACGGGCACGTGGGGGCCGAGTGCGTAGGCCACCTTGCCCGCGTCGATCCAGCTCGTGACCCCCACGAAGCGCGACGTGTCCGCCAGCAGCCCGCGCGCCGACAACGTCGAGGCGAGGCCGTTCCAGTCCATGTCCTCCACGGACGGATCGCCGTGCGGGAACGCCGCAGGCATCTCCTTGGCGACCCAGCCCGTGGCGATGTCCGAGGCCGCGAACGCGACCAGCACCAGGAACGAAGCCACGGAGAACCGGAGCCACCCTCTCACCCACCGCCGCCCCTCCCGCAGCCAGCGGTCGACCGCCTCGCCCAGCAAGGGGAACAGGAACAGGTAGCCGGGCGCCTCCCAGTGCGGCAGGCCCGGACGGCCGCCGAACGAAGGGAGCGTGAAGAACACGATCGGCCCGACGGCCAGGCAGCACAGGAACCAGCGCGCCGCGTCGCGCGGGCCGGCCACGAAGCCCCGCACGAGGAGCCAGACGATCGGTACCCAGATCCACGGAAGCAGGTAGCCCGCCTGCCCGCCGACGGACTGCAGGAACGAGAGCGGATGGAAGCCGACGGGCACGCCCCGGTCCCCCTGGAACCGGAACGAGGCCCACCCGTGGTGCGCGTTCCACCAGATCACGGGCGTGAACAGGAGGAAGACGACGAGCGTCGCGAGATAGGGGGCCGGCCGCTTGAGCCAGCCGCGGCTCTCCCTCCGGGTGAGCACGAAGAGGAACGCCCCGCCGGCGACGAAGATCCCGTGGTACTTCGACAGCAGCGCGAGGCCCGTGAGCGCTCCCGCCGCGAGCCACCAGGCGGTCGCGTGGGGCGGCTCCCGCTCCGCGACGAGTACCCTCTCCAGGCAGAGCGCCGCGGCCACCATGAAGAACATGAGCGGCCCGTCCGGGAGCACCCACCCGCCCGTGCTCACGCTGAACACGGCCGACACGTTCAGCAGCAGGGCCGCGTAGAACCCCGCGCGCTCGCCCCACAGGCGGGCGGTCAGGCGGTACATGAGCCACGTGGTTCCCGCGAACAGCAGGATGAACGGGAACCGCATGAGGATCCGGTTCTCGCTGTGCGCGATCCTGGCCAGGATGCCCGGGATCCAGAAGGAGATCGGCGGGTGGTCGAAGTAGCTGAGGCTCAGGCCCCGCGACACGGCGACCTCGTAGGACTCGTCCACGCCGAGCCCGAGCACGCCCGCCAGGACGAGCCGGAGCGCCGCGCTCACCACGATCAGCAGAAGCAGGGCGCGCCGCGGATCGCTCACGCCCCGACGCTGCCCCGGCGGCCGTGCGGTGCCGTCCCGGCTCCCGCTCCGCGCACCTCCCGCAACGCCCCCGGACTCGCCGGAAGGCCCTGTCAGGATCGGCTGTGGCACGTCTCGTCTCCTCTCCCAATGCGGGTGGTCGGCCCCGCTCCTACACCGGTACAAAGGACGTGGCCCGCCCGCGCCGCGGCAAGTTATCCTTCTCCCCATGCACCTCCTGGTCATCGAGGACGACAGCGAGCTGGTGAGCATCCTCCGCCGGGGCTTCGAGGACGAGCACGTCGGCGTCACCGCGGCGACCAGCTTCGGCGAAGGGCGCCTGCAGGCGGAGGTGGGTGCGTTCGACGTGATCGTTCTCGACGTCATGCTTCCCGGGGGCAGCGGGTTCGACCTGTGCCGCCAGCTCCGCGAGCGGGGCGTGACCACGCCCGTGCTCATGCTCACCGCCCGCGCGGCCGTCGACGACCGCGTGCGCGGCCTCGAGGGAGGGGCGGACGACTATCTGACGAAGCCGTTCGCGTTCCGCGAGCTGCTGGCGCGCGTCCGCGCGCTGGCGCGGCGGCCGCCGGCGCTGGCGGAGGACGCGTTCGAGCTCGGGGACCTGTGCGTCGACCTGCGCAGCCGGCGGGTGTCGCGTGCGGGTCGCCCGATCCGGCTCACCACCAAGGAGTGGGAGCTCCTCGAGTTCTTCGTCCGCCACGTGGACGCGGTCGTGGACCGGGCGAGCATCTCCGCGTACGTCTGGGACGAGAACCACGATCCCTTCTCCAACGTGCTGGAGGTGCTCATCGGCCGGCTCCGCCGCAAGATCGACGACGGCTTCGCGGAGAGGCTCATCCACACCGTGCGTGGCGCGGGCTACAGGTTCGGGTCGTGATCGAGGAGCTCAACCGGCTGCGGGTCCGCCTCACGGCGTGGTACGTGGGCGTGTTCGCCCTCGTGCTCGTCGTGTTCGCGGCCGCTCTGTTCTACGAGCTCACCCGCCAGATCTCCTCGAGCCTGGACGAGTCGCTCGTCGACGCGACGCAGGAGCTCCAGCACGCGGCCGAGATCCGCGTGCGCGAGGGGCCGCCCGGCCCCCATCACGTGGACGCCCTGGACGAGCTGCGCATCCCGGATCGCCGGCTCTACCTCTTCCGCCAGGACGGGCGGCTCGTCCACCCCGACTCCGCCCCCCGCTGGCTGTACCAGCTCGCGGACACCGCCTTCCGGCAGGGGCAGATCCTGTCCGAGCACGACGTCTCCGAGGCCGTCACGTGGCGCGCCTTCGGGCGCCGGTTCCGCCTGCCCGACGGCAAGGAGTACGTGGGGATCGCGGTTGCCGACGAGATGGAGATCGACCGTCAGTATCCGGGCCTCCTCCTGACGTTCGGGCTCGCGGCCGTGCTGGCCCTGGCACTCGTGGGGCTGGGCGGCTGGATGCTCGCCCGGCGCTCCACGGAGCCGGTGCGCGACGCCTTCCTGAGGATGCGTGGCTTCATGGCGGACGCGGCTCACGAGTTGCGCACGCCGGTCGCCGTGGTGGGTGGCCACGCTGAAGTCGCCCTCAGGCAGCCGCGCACGCCGGAGGAGTACGTGGAGATCCTGGGCGCGATCCACCAGGAGGCCGCGCGCCTGGGCGGCATCCTGGAGAACCTGCTCACGATCGCGCGCGCGGACGCGGGCACCTGGCCGGTACACCTGGAGTCGCTCTACCTCGACGACGTCGTCCTCGACGTGACCGAGAACGCGCGCGTGCTCGGGTCGGGCAGGGGGGTGGGCCTGGAGGTGAGGGAGCTCGACGAGGCTCCGGTGCGGGGAGACCCGGATCTGCTGCGCCAGCTCCTCATGATCCTGCTCGACAACGCGGTGAAGTTCTCACCGGAGGGCGGCACGGTCGACGTGTCGGTGCGCCGCCGCGGCGACCGGGTGTCCGCTTCGATCACCGATCGCGGCTGTGGCATCGAGGCGGCGCGGCTGCCGCACGTCTTCGACCGCTTCTATCGGGCGGACGCCGCGCACGCCCGCGCCCCCGGAGCGGGCCTGGGGCTCTCGATCGCGAAGTGGATCGCCGGCGTCCACGACGCGAAGATCGCGATCGATTCCGGTCCCGGCACCGGGACCGTCGTGGAGGTCACGTTCCCGGCGAACGTCGTTCCGGGAGCGGGGTAGCCCGCGCCATGCCAAGTCTCTTCTCTCCCCTGCAGCTCCGCGACGTCGAAGTCCGCAACCGGATCGGCGTCTCCCCCATGTGCCAGTACTCGAGCGAGGACGGCTTCGCGCGCGACTGGCATCTCGTGCACCTCGGCTCCTTCGCGGCCGGAGGGGCCGGGATCGTCTTCACCGAGGCGACCGCGGTCGCCGCGAACGGGCGCATCAGCCCGCAGGACCTCGGCATCTGGCAGGACGCCCACACGGAGACGCTCTCGCGCATCGCCGCGTTCGTGGCGGGCCAGGGCGCCGTGCCCGGGATCCAGCTGGCGCACGCCGGGCGCAAGGCCAGCACGCGCCGCCCCTGGGACGGCGGGCCGACCACGGTCCCCGCGGGCGAGGGAGGCTGGCCCGACGACGTGTGGGCGCCCAGCGCCGTGCCCTTCGCCGACGACTACCCCCACCCGCACGCGCTCGACGCCGACGGGATCCGGAGCGTCGTGCGGGCGTTCGGCGAGGCGGCGGGCCGCGCGCTCGACGCGGGGTTCCGCATCGTCGAGCTGCACGCGGCGCACGGCTACCTGCTGCACGAGTTCCTGTCACCGCTCTCCAACCGGCGCGACGACGCGTACGGCGGGTCCCTCGAGAACCGGATGCGGCTCGTGCTGGAGGTCCTCGACCGGGTACGCGAGGTGTGGCCCGAGCGCCTGCCGCTCTCCGTGCGCATCTCCGCCACGGACTGGGTCGAGGGCGGCTGGGATCTCGATCAGTCCGTCGAGCTCGCGCGTGCGCTGCGCGCGCGGGGGGCGGACATCGTGGACGCCTCCTCGGGCGGTCTGGCCACGTCGCAGAAGATCACGGCCGGACCCGGCTATCAGGTCCCGTTCGCATCCCGGATACGGCGCGATGCCGGGATCGCCACCGCGGCGGTGGGCATGATCACGGAGCCCGCGCAGGCCGACGCGATCATCCGCGAGGGACACGCCGATCTCGTGCTGCTCGCGCGCGAGATGCTGCGCCAGCCGCACTGGGCGGCACTGGCGGCGCACGCGCTCGGCCAGGAGGGCTCGTGGCCCGCCCAGTACCTGAGGGCCCGGCCCCGCTGAGCACCACGCTCCGCCACCGCCTGTTTCTGGTGGGCGTGGCGCTCAAGGCCCTCGACGGAGCGCTCGAAGTGGCCGGCGGCGTGCTGCTGGCGATCTTCGGGGCGGCCGGGGTGGACAGTGCCGTGCGCTTCCTCACCCAGCACGAGCTCTCGGAAGATCCCCACGACCTGATCGCCGGCTGGCTCGTCCGCCGCACGCACGCGCTGGGCCCCGGCACGGTCGACTTCGCGATCGCCTATCTGTTCGTGCACGGCATCGTCAAGCTCGCGCTCTCCGCGGGGCTGCTCCGCGAGCGGCTCGGCGTGTTCCCGTGGGCGGTCGCGTTCCTGGGGCTCTTCATCCTGTACCAGGGCTACCGGCTCGTGGGCCGGTTCTCCGCGGACCTCGCGTTCCTGACCGGCTTGGACGTGGTGATCCTGGCACTCGTGTGGGCGGAGTACCGCGACCTGCGCGCCGGGTGAACGGGAGCGCAGCATCCGGGGGAGACTGCCCGACGCGAGGGCCCGACGGGGATTGCACCCGGGGCCGCCGTCGCGTTAGATAGCCATCCCGTGACCCGGAGCATCCCGGACATGTCGGAGGCGCTGCACGCCTACCTCCTGGCGGCGTCGCTGCGCGAGCCGCCCCTGCTGCGCCGCCTCCAGGAGGAGACGGCCGGCATGGAGCGGGCGAGCATGCAGCTCGCCCCCGAGCAGGGTCAGCTCCTCGCGCTCCTCGTCGAGCTGATCGGGGCCCGGCGGACCCTCGAGGTCGGAACGTTCACCGGCTACAGCTCGTTGGCGGTGGCGCTCGCGCTCCCGGACGACGGGACGCTCGTGGCCTGCGACCTGAGCGAGGAGTGGACCGCCGTCGCCCGCCGCTACTGGGAGGAGGCGGGCGTGGCCCACAAGATCGAGCTCCGCATCGGGCCGGCGCTGGAGACCCTCGACGAGCTGCTCGCTTCGGGAGCGGCCGGGTCGTTCGACTTCGCGTTCATCGACGCGGACAAGTCCTCGTACGAGGACTACTACGAGCGCGCGCTCCTCCTGCTCCGACCCGGCGGGCTCCTGGCGGCGGACAACACCCTGTGGTACGGCAGGGTCGCCGATCCCTCCGTGACCGACGACGACACGCGCGCCATCCGGGCCTTCAACGCGAAGCTGCGCGCGGACGAGCGGGTCACGCTCAGCCTCGTGCCGATCGGCGACGGTCTCACGCTGGCGAGGAAGCGTTAGTGCAGCTCGACGCGTGAGGTCCGTCGCCACGGGTCCTCGTCACCGCGGGTCCCCCCCGAGTTGCGGGAGGGGCCCGGTTCTGTACCGTTCAGGCACACCCGCCTTCCGCACTCCGCCCGACGGAGGCTTCCCGCCATGACGAAAGCCCTGGCTGCCGCGACCCTGCTCTCCCTCCTCGTCCCGCACGCGGGCGCTCCACCCCACCAGACTCCACCGCCGCCGAGCGTCCCGCCGGCCGTCTATCAGGGACTCCACTGGCGCTTCGTCGGTCCGTTCCGGGGCGGATGGGCCACGGTGGCGACCGGCGTGCCGAGCGAGCCCGAGACGTTCTACTTCGGCGCGGCGGGCGGCGGGGTCTGGAAGACCACCGATGCCGGCCGCACGTGGCACGGGCTCCTGCAGCACCGGGCGGCATCCGCGATCGGGGCACTCGCCGTCGCGCCGTCCGACCCCGACGTGATCTACGCCGGCACCGGCCAGGTCGCGGCCCGTTACGACATCGCGGACGGTGACGGCGTGTACCGCTCCACGGACGGCGGGCGCACCTGGACCCACGTGGGCCTCGACGCGACACAGCACATCGGGCGCATCCTCGTGGACCCGCACGATCCGAACCGCGTCCTGGTGGCGGCGCTCGGCCACGTGTTCGGGCCGAACCCGGAGCGCGGCGTCTTCCTCACCACCGACGGCGGTGAGCACTGGCAGAAGGTGCTGTACCTGAACGACGCCACGGGCGCGGTCGACCTGGCCTGGGATCCGGGCAATCCGTCCGTCGTGTACGCGGCCATGTGGCAGATGCGCCTGCACCCGTGGCTCGACTACTTCATGCCCCAGTCCGGCCCGGGGTCGGGCATCTACAAGAGCACGGACGGCGGGCTGCACTGGCGCAAGCTCACCGACGGGCTGCCGTCGACGAACCTGGGCCGGATCGGGTTGGCCGTGGCGCGCGGCAGCGGCGGACGGATCGTGTACGCGTCGATCGCGCTGGAGGGCTCCGCCCTCACGACGGCGGCGCAGCCGCACGACGCGAGCGGCCTGTATCGCAGCGACGACGGCGGCGCGCACTGGCGGGTGGTCAATCCCGACCCCGTCCTGGCCAGCAGCTACTTCGGGCGGCTGACCGTCGACCCGAAAGACGCCGAGACCGTCTACGTGATGGGCCAGTCGATCCGGCGCTCCACGAACGGAGGCAGGACGTTCGAGCCGTTCAAGGGCTCCCCCGGGGGTGACGACTACCACTTCCTGTGGATCGATCCGGGCGATCCGTCGCACATGATCTCGGGAGCCGACCAGGGCGCGGCCGTCACGCTGAACGGCGGCCGGAGCTGGTCGAGCTGGTACAACCAGCCCACCGGCCAGTTCTACCACGTCGCCGTCGACAACCGGTTCCCGTACCGCATCTACAGCGGCCAGCAGGACAACGGCACGGTCGAGCTGTGGAGCCGCGGCCCGTACGGCGTGGTCGACGAGCGCGACTGGCATCCGGTGGGCGGAGACGAGCGCGACTACGACGTGCCGAAGCCGGGCGACCCGGACATCGTGTTCGGCACCGGCCTCGGCGGGCACATGTCGCGATTCAACGAGATCACGCGGCAGTCGGCGGAGGTCTCCCCCTGGCCGGTGTCCACGTACGGAGCCTATCCGCCGTCGGCGAAGTACCGCTACACGTGGATCACCCCGATGGCGTTCTCGCCCCTGCCCCCGCACACCATGTACATGGGCTCGCAGGTGCTGTTCGCCTCGAACGACGACGGGAACCACTGGCGCGTGATCAGCCCGGATCTGAGCGGGAAGGGATCGGGGGCGGGCGCGAAGGACTGCCACGACGCCGACCTCGAGGAGGCGCGCGCCTGCGGCTTCGGCGTCATCTACTCGATCGCACCCTCCCCCGTCGAGAAGGGCCTCATCTGGGTCGGAACGGACGACGGCCTCATCCAGGTGACGGACGACGGCGGCGCGCACTGGCGGAACGTGACGCCCAGGATCGTCCCGGAGTGGGCGCGCATCGACAACATCTCGCCGTCCCCGTTCGACCGACTGACGGCGTACGCCTCGGTGGACATGCACCGGCTCGACCGCTACACGCCGATGATCCTCAAGACGACGGATGGCGGCAAGACCTGGCAGGAGATCACCAACGGCATCCCCTCCGACCAGTTCGTGATGGTGGTGAAGGCCGATCCGGTCAGGCCCGGCCTCCTGTACGCCGGCACCAGCCACGGGGTGTACGTCTCCTTCGACGACGGGGCGAACTGGCAGCCGCTGTCGCTCAACCTCCCGACGACGTGGTACCGGGACCTGACCGTGCACGACGGCGACCTGATCGCGGCGACCCAGGGGCGAGGCATCTGGATCCTGGACGACGTGGAGCCCCTGCGCGAGGCCACCGCGGCCGCCGGCTCCCCGGCCTACCTGTTCACGCCGCTCACGGCCATCCGCATGCGGGCCGACGAGAACCGCGATACGCCGTGGCCTCCGTCCACCCCGGTCGGCCAGAACCCGCCGACCGGAGCCGTCATCGACTACGATCTCGGCTCGCCGAGCAGCGGCCCCGTGACGCTGACCGTGCGAGACCGGGCCGGCGCGATCGTGCGCACGTTCTCCAGCGCCGACACGGCCGAGCACCTTCCTGCGGACCGCTACTTCCAGGAGGGCTGGATCGGGCCGGCGCCGAAGATCTCCACGGCCGCCGGCATGCATCGTTTCGTGTGGAACCTGCGCTACCCGCGCCCCAACGCGCTCGACTACACGTACTCGATCGCGGCGGTCTGGCACCGGCACACCCCGCTCGATCCGCGCGGGCCGCTGGTGCTGCCGGGACGCTATACGGTGACCCTGAGCGTCGACGGCAGGACGTACACGCGGCCCCTCGTGGTGAAGCTCGACCCCAGGGTGCGCGTGAGCCCCACCGCGCTGCCCGACCAGCTCGCGCTCGCGATGGCGGTGGACTCGACGCTCGACCGCGCGACCGCCGCCCATCAGGCGATCACGAAGCTCCTCCGCACGCGAGGAGCCGGCCTGCCCCCAGCGACTGTGGACTCGCTCCGCGAGATCGCCGACTCGGGCTCGCCGAGTCTCTCCTCCGTGGACGGGGTGCTGGCGAGCCTGGCGACCGCGGTGGTGGAGGCGGACGCTGCCCCGACGCAGGGCGAGGAAGGGGTCCTCGCCGAGTACCGCAGGCAGCTCGACGGCCTGCTCGAGCGCTGGCGGAAGATCCAGGGTCGGCTCGGGGGCGCGCCGTGACGCGGCGCGCGCTCACCGCCCTCGGCCTCGCCGCGGCGCTCGCGACCGCGG
>JBJKSF010000212.1:0-7985 GCA_046704285.1 Longimicrobiales bacterium
CGCGTACAGCACGTGGCGGACGTCCATGCCGAGGTCCTTGCCACGCACGTTCAGGAGGCTGCGCACGAACAGCCCCGCGCCCGCCAGCAGCACGACCGTGAACGTCACCTGCCCCGCGACCAGGACCCGCTGCGTGCGGAGCCGTCCGGCCGGTCCCTGACTCCGTCCCTTGAGGACCGCGTCCAGGTTCCAACGGGCGCCCAGGAGCGCGGGCGCCAGGCCGCAGAGCACGCCGGTGCCCAGCGCCGCCACGCCGGCGAACAGGAGCACGCGGAGCGACACCGCCCGGCTCACGCTCGCAACGTCGGGCATCAACACGCTCCGCACGAAAGACGAGGTCCACACCATCAGCAGCACCGCTGCGGCGGCGCCAAAGAGCGCGAGCATCACGCTCTCCACGAGGAGCTGCCGGGAGATGCGCCAGCGTCCGGCGCCGAGCGAGAGGCGCACCGCGACCTCGTGCGAGCGGGCCGCCGCGCGCGCGAGCAAGAGGTTCGCCACGTTGGCGCAGGCCACGAGCAGCACGAGCACTGAGACGAGCCCCAGCCAGAGCGAGACTCTCGCGGCCGCCGGGACGTCGGGGCCACGGCCGCCGGGCAGGGGTGCCAGGACCACGCGGGCTCCCTGGAAGTCCGCATCGTTCGCATGGTAGCCGAGATATGCGGCCGTGGCCTGCTCCGTAGTGACCTCTCTGCGGACGTCCGGGCGCACGCGGGCGATCATACTCAGCCAGTAGGACCTGTCGTGCGGTCCGACGCTGAGGGCCCCGGGCGTGACCAGCGTGGTCGCCATGCCGATCGGCAGCCACGCGTCGACGTGCCGGAGGTCGACGCCGGTGAAGTGCGGGGGCGCCACGCCGATCACCGTGCACGGCTGCCCCGCGACGTAGACGGTGCGCCCGAGCACGGACGGAGCCCCGTCGAAGCGTCCCTCCCACAGGCCGTAGCCGAGCACGACGGTCTTCGTCCCCTCCGCGCGCTCCTCGTCCGCCTGGAAGAACCGCCCCAGCGCCGGACGGACGCCCAGCGTGCGGAAGAAGCTCGCCGTGACGAGCACCGCCTTCAGGGCCCGGGCGCTCTCGCCCCGCCCGATGGAGGTGTTCTCGGGGAAGTACGCCGCGACGTCCCGGAACCCGCGGACGTGCTCCGCCAGCGCCTCGTAGGTGGCATAGTTGCTGGCCGGGCTGTACGTGATTCCCCCACCGCCCCGCCCGGGCCACTGGAACTCGATCCGCACCACCTGCTCCGGCCGCTTCACGTCGGCCGGCGGCTGGAACATGAGCGTGTCGACGACGCCGAACATCGTGGCGTTCGCGCCGATCCCGAGCGCGAGCGTGAGGATCACGAAAGCGGACGCCACGCGGTGGCGCCAGAGGCTGCGCATGCCGAGGCGTGTGTCCTGCCGGAGGCCCTCGACCCACTCGCGCGCGCGCGCCCACTCCTCCCTCCTGCGGGCCCCCGCGACGAGCGCGCGGCGCGCCTCGGGCACGGCCCCGAAACGTCGGAGCGCCTCCCTGCGCGCCTCCTCTGGCGCGAGCCCCTCGGCCTCGAGCTGGCGCGCGCGCAGCTCCAGGTGGAGGGCGATCTCCTCGTCCACGCGCTCCTCGACGGCCTCGGGCCGCCGGAGCACCAGGCGGAAGAGTCGCCTGACACCGGGCCGGATCACGCGTCCCCTGCGGGCTCCGCCGGTGGCGACAGGATCCCCGTCACGAGGTCGGCGTAGCCCAGCCAGCGCTTCGTCTCCGCCTCGAGGTGCCGGCGGCCCTCGCGCGTCAGGCTGTAGTAGCGGGCGCGCCGGTTGTGGTCCGTCACGCCCCACTCCGCCGCCACGAGCCCGCGTCGCTCCATGCGGTAGAGCGCCTGGTACAGTGCGGAGTCGGCGATCCCGAGGGCTCCGCCCGAGCGGGCCTCGAGCCAGGTGACGATCTCGAAGCCGTGCATGGGCGCGCCGCTGAGCGCCTTGAGCACGAGCGCGTCGAGCGTGCCCTTCATGATCGGGAGCGTGTCACGAGCCGGCACGGCGGCCTCCATACAGAGTCTGTAAGGAGATACGGCGCCGCGGGCGCCCGGTCAAGTGCGGCGCGAGGCGCGCCCGACGGTCCCGAGCCTCCTCAGAACAGCAGCTGGTAGTCCAGCTGGATCCCCCGCCCGGGCTGCGGCACGAACGTCTTGATCACCGACAGCGCGTTCTCGTACCGCGTGTTGAACACGTTGTTGAGGCGCAGGTTGATGTCCGACACCGCTCCCCCGTCGCTCACCAGCCGCATGCCCACGCCCAGGTCCATGACCGCGTAGCCCGGGGTGGGCGTGTCACCCTCGCCCAGCCGGTGCTGCGCCGCGGCGAGACGCCACCCCATCGTCGCCATGTACCTCGGCCCCTGGTACGTGGCGCTGAGCGTGCCGGACATGGGCGGGATGAACGGCAGCGGCTCGTGGAGCTGGGTGTCCGTGGCGCGGACGTAGCTCGTGGTGCCCCGCAGGACCAGCGACGGCAGGAGCTCGTAGTCGAGGCTCCCGTCCCAACCCCACAGGCGCGCGCTCGTCGCGTCGAACTGCCGGACCTGGAGCCCGTCCTGGACCGCGCCGGTCAGGAACCCGTAGATGTAGTGGCTGATGAAGTTCGCGTAGGGCGAGAAGTCGAACGTGAGCCGCTGGTAGTTCCCGCGGAGCGAGCCGTCGAGCCCCAGGCCGGTCTCCGCGCCGAGGTTCGCATCGCCGAGCGTGTACGTGTTGCTGGACGCGTCCGCACCGATGGCGAACAGCTCCTGCGGGGTCGGCGCCCGGAACGAGCGCCCCACGCTGAGCGAGCCCGTCAGGTGGCCCGACAGCCTGTGGTTCACCCCGAGCGAGGCCGTGACGGCGGGGTGGTAGCGCGCCACGTCCAAGGTGCGGAACAGCGGCTGCTCGGAGTTGGGCGCGGGGTGCGTCTGGATCCAGTTGTAGTCGAAGCGGAGGCCCGCCTGCACGTGCGTCCGCGGGGAGAGGGCATACTCCTCGTAGGCGTACGCAGCCAGGTCCGAGGTCGTGGAGTTGGGGCCGAGCGGCTGATCGCCGCCGATGTCCAGGACCTGCACGTCCCCCCACAGCCCCAGGGTGCCGGTGAGGCGGCCCATCCGTTGCTGCTGGAGCCGCAGCACGCCGTTCACCTCCTGCATGTGGAAGTGGTTGGCCTGCGGGGACGACACGCCCGAGGAGTCCTGGGCGGTCGGGAACTCCGAGTGGTTGTAGTCGTTGTAGGCGACGTCCAGTCGCGCGCGCTTCAGCCAGGAGCTGCTCGTGTTGAACATGCTGCGGAGCTCGAGCGTCTTGCGCGTCTGCAGGATCCTCGACGTGCTGGGTGGGGCGACCTCCCAGTTGGGGTTCGGCGGGACGCCGGGGATGCCGTAGTTCGACCAGTAGTAGTTGCCGCCGAGCCCGACCATGCCGAAGCCGCCCTGGTAGGAGTAGCCCAGACCGCCCGCCGCCGAGTGCTGCCAGGACTGCGGGATCTGGCTCAGGTGGAACGGCAGCCCGGAGGCCGGATCATGGTACGTGCCCGACGGGATGCCGATGTTGTCCGAGTGCACGCCGCCCGCCGACACGCGCAGCGCCGAGCCGCCCACGGTGTAGATCGTGTTCGCGTAGGCGGAGACCTCGTTGCTCACCGAGTTGGCCTCCAGGTCGGCGTTCCCCGACACGGGCCGGTCCGACGCGGTGGGCACCAGGTTCGTGATGAGGTTCACCAGGCCGCCGATCGTGTTGGGCCCGTACAGGACCGACGCCGGCCCTCGCACGACATCGGCCTCCTGGACGGCCATGGCGTCGATCGGTGTCGCGTGCGCCGGATCGTACGTCGCGATGTCGCCCATGCGCAGGCCGTTCTCCAGCACCGAGACCTCGTTGCCGCCCAGGCCTCGGATGACCGGGCGGTCCGGAGCCGAGCCGTTGCTCTGGACCGCCACACCCGGCAGGTCGGAGAGCTTCTGCGCGAAGTTCATCCCTGGCGCGTTGTGGAACGAGACCTCCGAGACCGCATCGGCCGGCGTGTACTGCTCCCCCGCCCGCCGCGCCGTCGGCGATCCCGTCACCGTCACCCGCTCCAGGGGAATCGCCGACACCGTCAGATCGAACGTGGCCCTCGTCGTGCCGCTCTCGACCCGGACGGTGTCCGTCGCCGACCGGTAGCCCATCGACGAGACGAACAGCTGGTAGGTCCCCCTGGGGACGTCGGTGAAGCGGAAGATCCCATGGGCACCCGTCACCTGCAGCCGGTCGAGGCCGAGCAGACGCACGCTCGCGCCAACCACCGGTTGGCCGTCGCTGCGCACGACACCGGTGACCACCTGCGCCGCCGCAGGCCGCGAACCCAGGACCAGCGCCGCGAGCAGCACGCCGGCGCTGAACACGAACCGTATCCGACCCGGCATTGCAGCCTCCTTCGACGGTCGAATTCATGAACCTTTAATGAACCGGAACGTAGGCGATGGCCGGCGGGCGAGCAAGCGTGAGATGACGAGGAGTGGCACCGCGGGTACGGTGCCCCGAGGAGAAGGCCCGCCCCGACCGCTACACGTCTGGCGCCTTCCCGTGACCCGCCCGTGAGGGCGCGGCGGGAGCTTGGAGCGTGCCCAGGATGCAGCCTCCCACCCCGACCCGGTACTACGTCATGTCGAACGTCCGCCCTGCCAACTGCCCGTTCTGCGGGAACGACCGTGTCCTGGAGGTGACGCGCTTCCACGCCGAGGGTGCGCGGGTTCTCGCCTTCTGCGCGGGCGCGCTCGGGTGCCACGCGTGGTGGGACGCCGCCGGCTCCGACCCGCGGCCCCTGTCCGCGGGGTGCGCGCCTGCGGGAAGCGCGGAGCGACGGCCGGACGGAGGCGGCACGCGAGGGAGGTCGGCGCGGCGGGCGGCGGGCGCGCCCGCCCGCACGGCGTCCGTCCGCTAATCGCCGCTCGCAGCCCCCGCGCCCCTGTACACGACGCCGCCCTTCATCACGAACTGCACGTGCTCCACGGCCGAGATGTCCTGGAGGGGATTTCCCGGCACCGCGACCACGTCGGCGAAGTACCCGGGCTCGAGGCGTCCCACCTCGTTCTGCCAGGTCAGGACGCGCGCCCCGTTGAGGTAGTCGGCCCGGAGCACCGCCAGCGGGCTCATGCCGTACTTCACCATCAGCACGAGCTCCTCGGCCTGCGTCCCGTGCGGGAACGGCCCCACGTCCGAGCCCACCGCCATCGGGACCCCGGCCGCGACCTGCCGCTTGAACTCGTGGATCTTGTAGTCCAGCATCGCGTGCTCGCGTGCCGCCGCGGCCGCGTTCGGCGCGTGGTCCGCGAAGTACTCGAAGACGACGAACGTCGGGATCGCGGGGATGTCCTTCTCCTTCATCAGCGCCATCGTCCCGTCGCTCAGCTGCGTCGCGTGGTCGATGGAGGCCACGCCCGCCTCCACGGCGAACCTGGCGGCCGGCTCTCCCTGGCAGTGCACGCCCACGTTCGTGTCCAGCCGGGCCGCCTCGGCCACCGCCGCCGCGAGCTGCGCCTCCGTGTACTGATACGGCGTGTGGAAGTCCCAGAACTCCGGGTCGCCCGCCTGCTCGCCGATCCCGAGCCGGGCGCAGGCCGGATCGCCCAGGCACGGAGCCGACCCGTGCGGCACCATCTCGTCGCGCCCCGTCTCGTAGATCTTCACGAAGCTGGAGCCCTCCTTGTGCTGCTCCCGGATCGTCTCCACGAGCTGCTCGGTGTCGTTGGCGTAGTCGGCGTTGCCCAGCACGTGCTGCGCCGGGTTGAAGCCGATCGCGTCCTCGTGTCCGCCCAGGATCGAGATGGCCATGCCGCTGATGCGCAGCCGCGGCCCGGGGATCAGCCCCCGGTCGATGGCGTCGCGCACCGCCGCGTCCGCCGGACCCGCCCCCTCCGTCCCCATGTCGCGCTCGGAGGTGAAGCCCGCCATCAGGTCCGCCCTGGCCGCCAGCGTCGCCTCGATCGTGCGCTCGGGCACCGACTCCTCCACGGTCTGCATGCCTTCCGAGGGCGGGGCCGGGTGCAGGAAGAGGTGCACGTGCGCGTCGATCAGGCCCGGCATCAGCGTCCGGTCGCCCAGGTCGATCACCCGCGCGCCGGCCGGATGCGGCACCTTCGTGCCGGCCGCCACGATGCGGTCCCCCCGCACCAGCACCTCGCCCGGGCTGACGACCCTGCCCGGCAGCACCTCGAAGAGCCGCGCGGCGTGGAGCACGATCGGCCGCGCGCCCCCGGCGGGTCCGGCTCCGCCGGCCTGCGCCCGCAGCGCGGAGGGCGCGGCGCCGATCGTCAGCATGGCCGCGAGCCAAAGCGCATCTCGCCTCATCGATTCCTCCAGACGGCTACCCGGGATCGGGGGCGAGCAGGACGGCGCGGCCCGGTGTCCGCCGCCGCGCCCCGCCTCAGTGTCCGGTCGGAGCGGGCCCCTCCACCACCTGCACCAGATGCTTCAGGTTCACGTACCTCTTGAAGACGGTCTGGACCTCGGCCGCGGTGAGGTGCAGATACCGGCTCGCGGCGACCATGGGCTCGTCCAACGGCTCGCCGTTGTAGCTCCAGCTCAGCAGGGAGCGCGCGATGGCGTTCACGCTGGAGACGCCCACCGGGATCGAGCGGATCTCGTACTGGCGCGCGTTCGTGAGCTCGTCGGGCTTGACGGGCGCCGTCTGCATCTCGCCGATGTCCTTGCGCACGAGCGCGTCCACGGGCGCGACCTTCGACGGGTCACTCCCGTACTCCACGATGAACATCGCGCGCGAGCGCTGGATTTCGGGGAAGGAGTAGGCGCCGTAGGCGTAGCCGTGGCGCACGCGGATGTCGACCATCAGCCGCGACGCGAAGCCGTTGCCGCCGAGCACGTCGTTGCCGAGCTGCAGCGCGTAGCGATCCGGGTTCTGCAGGTTCAGGTCCATCATCTGCCCCATGAGCACCTCGTCCTGCGAGGCGAAGGCGTTGGGCACGTGCGCGTAGCTCGCCGGATTGAGCGGCACCGGCTTCGGCACCACGTCGGGCTTCGGGCCGACCGCCTTCCAGGCGCCGAACCAGCGCTCCACCGTCTCCCTGGCCTGCTCGGGCGTCACGTCGCCCACCACGACCATGGTGGTCAGGTCGGGGCGGTACGTCCGCTCGAAGTACCGGCGCGCGTCCTCCAGCGTGAGCCCGCTCACGGTGGCGGGCGTCGCCTGGCGCAGCGCCGGGTCGCCCGCCGGCAGCAGCCCTTCGTAGAGGGCCCGGATCAGCTTGTAACGCGGAGACAGCAACTCCCCCTGGAGCGTACGCGCCAGAGTCTCGCGCTGCACGTCGAAGCCCTGCTGCGGCAGCGCCGGGTGCAGCTCGTTGTCCGCGAGCAGCTGCATGCCCCGCTCGAAGTGCGCGCTGAGCACCGACAGGTTGAAGTCCGTGCCGCCGCTCTCCGTGGCCGCGATGGAATCCAGTGCCTTGTGGAACGCGTTCCGGTCCAGCGTGGTGGTGCCGTAGTCGAACAGCGACCCGAGCAGCTGGCCCACGCCGCTCTGACCCTTCGGCTCCTCCAGGTGGTCGTCGTGGTCCACGTGGCCCATCACGACCACGGTCTTGCTGACGTGCTCGGGCTGCACGATGAGCGTGATGCCGTTGGCCAGGGTCATGCTCACTGGATCCAGCGTCCAGTGCGGCATCTCCAGCCGGCTCAGCGCCGAGTCCGCCCACGCCGGCAGCGGCACGTCCAGCTTGTCGTTGCCGGCGAAGGACTCCGTGCCGCCGAAGCCGCCGCTGTCGGGCGGGCGCTTGCCGCTCTCGCTGGGCGTGAGCACCACCGTGACGCGCGCCTCGGGCTCCAGGTACTCGTGCGCCACGCGGTCGACGTCGGCCACCGTGACGTCGCGGATCCGCTGATCGGCCTCCGCCGGCGAGGAGAGGCCCTGCCAGGCCAACGCCTGTGACCAGGACTCCGCCAGGCTCACGGCGCTGTTGCGGTTGAACTGCGACTGCGCGAGCTCCGAGC
>JBJKSF010000213.1:0-6230 GCA_046704285.1 Longimicrobiales bacterium
CCCCGCTCGAACTGGCTCGAGCTCAGGAAGCCGGGGGATCTCCAGTTGGTGTGGTACAGCTCCGTGCCCGCGTCGATCGTCGTGGAGTGGGACACCTGCCGCACCACGCGCGCGTGACCCTGGTAGATGTCGTAGGAGCTGTTGGGCCGCCAGCCTCCGTTGCGTACGGCGCGCAGGCCGAACACGCCGCCGTCGTTGCCGTGCTCGTAGCCGCTGAGCACGGCGCCCTCCACGTGCCCGTAGGATGCCGGGTCGAACCAGACCGTCGTTCCCTTCATGCGGTCGAGCGTCTGCACGTTGACGGCGCCGGCCAGCGCGAAGTTGCCGTAGACCGCGCTCGTGGGACCCGCGATCACGTCGATGGACTTGATGGCCTCGGGAAAGACGACGTTCCAGTCGTTGTAGCCCTCGGCATGTCCGTTCACCGGCTCGTTGTTCGGCACTCCGTCGATCCAGAGCGCGATGTCGGTCGAGTGGTCCGAGCTGAAGCCCCGGATCGAGGCGTCGGAGGCGAAGCCCGGCCCCTGCCCCTGCTCGTGCACCTCGATGCCGGCGGACTGTCGGAGCAGGTCGTACACGTTGATCGCCGGCGTCTGCTCGATCACCGCCGGCGTGACGCGCAGCGTGGCCGTGGGCTCCTGGCGCCGCGTCGGCGCGGCCGTGACCGTGATGGGCTTCAGATGGAACGGGGTCCGCGTGAGGGTGTCGGTGCGCTGGCCGGCGGTGTCGGCCTGTTGGGCGGCCAGGCCCGCCGGTGCGAGCAGCACCGGCAGCAGGAGGAGACGGACGGTCAGCGGCGCGCTGTAGCGTGAGCCTGGGTTCATCGTGGCTCGCCGGAAAAGCACCTGGGTCAACGAGATCGTGCGCCCGACGTTAGCCCGCCCCCGCCGGGACGCTCAACGTGGCAATTTGTCGCAGCCCCCGCTCGTCGCCCACCCTCGCCGATTGCCCCCGTCCCGGATCCTCGGAGCGCTCGCGTGGTAGGCTACTCTTGCCGCCAGGCGGGCCGGCCGGAGGCCGGCCCCGCGCAGCGCGTCCACCACCGGAGGAGAGAGAGCGACCCCCGCATGACGCCAGCAAGCCAACCGGACCCCGCGGCCCACCTCGCGCTCGAGCGGCTCCTCCCACGTCTGCGCTCCCGCGCCGGCGCGGCCGCCGGCGACGACGACGGAGCCGCACGCTGGAACGTGCTCGAGCGGCGCTTCGAGCGCCACTGGTCCCATCTCTTCCAGCCGCTCCTCGCGCTGTACGGCGGCCGCTGGGACTTCTTCTACCACCTGGAGGAGTTGGCGCACACGCTGGCGCGGAGCTGGCTCGCCCGCCCCGACGAGCTCGTGGCCCTCGACGAGCGCCGCGAACGGGAGGGCGGCTGGCTGGAGAGCCCGCGCACGGTGGGCGGTGCCCTGTACGTGGATCTCTTCAGCGAGAACCTGGCGAGGCTCCGCGAACTCGTGCCCTACTTCGAGAAGATCGGTATCACCTACCTGCACCTGATGCCGCTGTTCGCCGTCCGCCCGGGAGACAGCGACGGCGGGTACGCCATCAGCAACTACAGGTCCGTCAACCCGAGCCTCGGCGACCTCGACGACCTCACGGAGCTGGCCGCGCGTCTCCGCGCCAAGGGCATCAGCCTCGTCCTCGACTTCGTCTTCAACCACACCTCCGACGACCACGAATGGGCGTGCAAGGCACGGGACGGCGACCCGGCCTACCAGGCCTACTACCTCACCTTTCCCGATCGCACGCTGCCGGACCAGTACGAGCGCACGCTCCGGGAGATCTTCCCGACCGTCCACGACGGCAGCTTCACCTGGTCCGAGGAGATGGGCCGGTGGGTGTGGACCACCTTCAACTCCTTCCAGTGGGACCTCAACTACGCCAACCCGGAGGTCTTCCGCGTCATGGCGGAGGAGATGCTCTTCCTGGCCAACGCCGGCGTGGAGGTGATGCGCCTGGACGCGGTCGCGTTCCTGTGGAAGCGGCTGGGCACGAGCTGCGAGAACCTCCCCGAGGCGCACCTCCTCATCCGGGCGTTCAACGCGGCGGCACGCATCGCCGCGCCCGCGCTCACGTTCAAGTCCGAGGCGATCGTGGCCCCCGACGACGTGGTGAAGTACGTCGATCCGCGGGAGTGCCCCGTCTCCTACAACCCCCTCCTGATGGCGCTGCTGTGGGAGGCGCTCGCGACGCGCGACGTGCGGCTTCTGGCGCACTCCCTGAAGAGGCGCTTCAACCTCCCGGCGGGCTGCACGTGGGCCAACTACCTGCGCTGCCACGACGACATCGGGTGGACCTTCGACGACGGGGACGCGGCGGCGGTCGGCATCAACGCGTACGATCACCGCCGCTTCCTGAACGACTTCTACACCGGTCGCTTCGAGGGCTCCTTCGCGCGCGGCGTGCCCTTCCAGCACGACCCCGAAACCAACGACATGAGGATCAGCGGCACCCTCGCCTCGCTGGCCGGGCTCGAGCAGGCGCTCGAGCGCGAGGACTCCGAGCTCACGGAAATGGCCGTGCGGCGCATCCTCCTGCTGCGCGGGGTGATCATGAGCATCGGCGGCTTTCCCCTCATCTACCTCGGGGAGGAGTGGGGCCAGCTGAACGACTACAGCTACATCGCCGATCCGGCCAAGCAGGGCGACAGTCGCTGGGTGCACCGGACCCGGATGCACTGGGAGCGCATGGAGAGCCTCGACGCTCCGGAGAGCCTCTCGAAGCGCATCTACACGGAGCTCGTGCGCCTGGTCGCGCTGCGCCGGGACACGCAGGCGTTCCGTGGGTCGCGGACGGAGTTCGAGGACACCGGCAACGACCGTCTGCTCGCCTATGCCCGCGGCGCCGCGGGGCAGCGCGTCCTCGTGGTGGCCAACTTCTCCGAGTCCCCACAGGAGATGGACGCCAACCGACTGCGCCTGTCGGCGCACAGCACCCGCCTGCGCGACCTGCTCACCGGGCGGAGCCACGGAGCGAGCGAGCCGCTACGGCTCGGCCCCTACGGCTTCGTGTGGCTGGAGGCGGAGCCTGCGGCGTCCCCTTCCGTGGGTTCGCCTTCGAACAGCTCGGTGCTCAGGTAGCGCGCCCCGGAGTCCGGCGCGATGCAGGCGACCCGCCCGGAGGCTCCGAGCTCCGCGGCCACGCGCAGCGCGGCCCACACGATGGCCCCGCTGCTCATGCCGACGAACAGCCCTTCCTCGCGTGCGAGCCGCCGCACCAGCGGAAACGCGTCCTCCTCCCAGGCCGGGATCACGCGGTCGACCACCGAGCGGTCGAAGTTGGCCGGGACGAATCCGGGGCCCATCCCCTGGAAGCGATGGGGTCCCCGCTCCCCCCCCGAGAGCACGGCGCTGCGGGCCGGCTCCACCGCGACGACCGCGATGTCGGCCCTCGTCTCCTTGAGGAATCGCCCCACCCCGGAGATCGTCCCACCCGTGCCGCTCCCGTAGACGAACGCGTCGAGCCGCCCACCCATCCCCTCCCAGATCTCGGGCCCGGTCGTGCGGTAGTGCACCTCGGGGTTGGCCGGGTTCGAGAACTGGTCGGGCATGAAGGCCCCGGTACGCTCGCGGATCGCCTGTGCCTCCTCGATGGCCGCGAGCATGCGCCGGTCCGGATCGGTGAGCACCAGCTCGGCTCCGTACGCCCGCAGCGTCCGGATCCGCTCGGCGCTCATGGACGACGGCATCGTGAGCGTGAGCCGGTACCCACGGGCCGCCGCCGCCTGCGCCAGCCCGATCCCGGTGTTGCCCGAGGTCGGCTCGACGATGGCCCCGCCCGGCCGCAGCACGCCCCGCTCCTCCGCGTCCAGGATCATGCCCAGCGCGGTGCGGTCCTTGATGGAGCCCCCCGGGTTCGTCCCCTCCAGCTTGACCCACACCTGGGCCATGCCCGGCTCGACGACCCGCTCCAGGCGCACCATCGGCGTCCTGCCGACCTGTGCGAGAATGCCGTCCACGGGTCGCGTGCCACCCATCTCCATTCCCCGATTGGTCGTGAGCGCCGGCTCTCCGGGCGTACCGATCCGTCCGTGCCCCTCTACCCGCCTGGCTACGGCCAGGTCCGGGGCCGAGCCGCCCGTCGGAGCCGATGCAGGCCGAGGTGCGCACCGGTCCGATCGCGCAACCTGTGGACGGTCATCCACCGGCCGGATCGCTTCGCGATTCTTGCGCTCAGGTCTCCGCGCGGGCGTCGGCCAACGGGAAGCGGACCTCG
Organism: Longimicrobiales bacterium; assembly: GCA_046704285.1. Lineage (GTDB taxonomy): Bacteria > Gemmatimonadota > Gemmatimonadetes > Longimicrobiales > Gaopeijiaceae > SZUA-318. Next base: position 4,213 of record JBJKSF010000213.1, read on the forward strand.
CACCGGAGCCCGCCGCGAGCCGACACCTCGAAGGTGCCCCGCAGCTGGCGTGCCAGAGCCTCGACCAGCTCCAGCCCCAGCCTCCTGCGCTCGACGGCATCGGCGCGTCCCGGCCCCCCGTCACGCACGGAGACCACGGCGTCGGAGCCCTCCCGTACGAGCGCGAGCGCGACCTCTCCCCGCCCGCTCGCGTCGCCTCCGTGCTCCAGGGCATTCAGCACGAGCTCGTGCGCCGCGAGGCCGCAGGCCACGGCCCGCTCGACGTCCAGCGTCACGGGCTCCAGCCTGACCGTGATCCGCGCCCCCGTCCCCCGTCCCCCGAAAGCACGCGTCAGCTCGGCGGCGAGCCCTCGCAGGTATTCGTCGAGCCTCACCTCGGTCGGACTTCCGCCCTCGTAGAGCCCCTCGTGCAGCAGGGCGATCGTCCGCACCCGCGATTGGCTGCCCCGCAACGCCTCCCGAGCGGCACCGTCCTGAACCGAGCGCAACTGCATGTCGAGCAGGCTCACCACCGTACGGAGGTTTCCCTCCACTCGATGGTGCAGCTCCTGGAGGAGGACCTCACGGGCGTGAACCGCTCGCTCGAGCTCGTTCTTGCGCGCAGCCAGCTCGAGCGACAGAGCCGACAGGTCGCCCCGGTCCTCGCCCAGGGCCTGCTTCAGCACGCATCGAGCCGAGGATGCGGAGACGAGGTTCCTGGCACGCGCCAGGAGCTCCCCGCCGTGCACCGGCTTGACCATGTAGTCCTGCGCACCGCTTTCGAGGAGTCGGGCCGCGAGGTCCGGATCGGCCCTCGCGGTGATGACCAGGATCGGCACGTCCTCGTGTCCGGGAAGGTGTCGCAGCTCGCCGATCAACGCCTCTCCGTCGAGGTCCGGAAGCATCAGCCCCGTCACCACCAGGGCGGGTACCGTCCACCGGACGCGTGCCAGCGCGGTGAGGCCACCGGCGACGCCCGCGCAGTCGAACTCCGTCTCGAGGACCTCCTGGAGATACGCGCGCACGTCGGGATGGGGCTCCACCACGAGCACCTTGGGCCGGGGGTCCATCTCGTGCCAGTCGCCCGCGATCTCCCCCGCCGGAGGGGAGATCGATCCACCGACGGGCTCCTCCGCGCTCGAGAGACCAGGGGGCGCCGCCGGCCCGTCCGACGCGTGGTGCGCCCCCGGCGCCAGAGGCAGGCGCACCTCGACCCGCGCTCCCCCGAGCGGCGAGGCGTCCAGGGTGATCGATCCGCCTTGTCTGCGGGCGAGGCGACGCGCGACGGACAGCCCCGGGCCGCCCGCCTTCCCGGCCGCCGCGCTCGAAGCACGCCCGAATGGCTCGAGCACCCCCTCCGGCAGGCGCTCCGGCCCGCTCGGGCCGTCGGCTTCGACGATCAGGACGGCGCGCTCCTCTCCGGTGCCCTCCGGCCCGCTGCGCAGGGTGACCCGGACGCGCCCTCCCGGCTCGGTGGATTTCGTCGCGTTCGACAGCAGGTTGAGCAGGATGCGCTCCGTCTGCGAGCGGTCCAGGCACGCCGTCAGCTCGTCGGGCACGTCCATCTCGAGACCGACTCCCCGATCGGCCGCGAGGCCGCGATATCGCCCCGTCGCCTCTCGCACGAGATGCGCGAGGTCGATCTCCGTGTGCCGGGAGCCGGAAGCCGCCGGGCCGAGGGTCGCCGCCTCCGACAGATCGTCGACGTCCTCCAGGAGCTGGAGCGCGTTGCGGTACACTGCCTCCGCCTGCCGGCGGTGGAGCGGGAGGAGCGTGCCGCTCTCCAACATCCTCTCCGCCGGGCCCAGGATGAGCGTGAGGGGCGTGCGCAGGTCGTTGCTGACGTTCGTGAAGAGCTCCGACTTGCGGCGTTCCACCTCCTGGAGCCCGCGGTACGCCCCGTCCAGCAGTCGGTGCGCCTCCTCGAGCTCCGCGTGGGCGCGGCGGTCCTCCCTCGCCCTCCGGGCGAACGCGATCGAGCGCCGAAGTGAGGCCGGGAAGGCCGCGACGACCCCCAGGCCCGCCGCACCCGCCACCGC
>JBJKSF010000214.1:0-3173 GCA_046704285.1 Longimicrobiales bacterium
CTGGACGGGCGTCTCGGCGTCGACCTCGTACGCAAGCACCCGGAGGCGGAGTGATCGGCAAGGACCTCGTCGGCCTCGAACCCCTCTCCCGCGAACAGATCGTCTCCATCCTCGACACCGCCGAGCCGTTCAAGGAGATCTCGGAGCGCCGCATCAAGAAGGTCCCCGTGCTGCGCGGCAAGACGATCGTGAACCTGTTCTTCGAGGCCTCCACGCGGACGCGGGTCTCCTTCGAGTTCGCGGAGAAGCGCCTGTCCGCGGATACGGTGAACATCGCCGCCTCGAGCTCGTCGGTCGTCAAGGGCGAGACGCTCGTCGACACCGCCCGCAACCTCGAGGCGATGCGCATCGACATGGTGGTGATACGCCACGGCGCCTCGGGCGCCGCGCGCTTCCTGGCGGAGCGCATCCCCTCGACCGTGATCAACGCGGGCGACGGCTGGCACGAGCACCCGACCCAGGGTCTCCTGGACATGCTCACCATGCGGGATCACCTCGGTCGGGTCGAGGGGCTCAAGGTGTGTATCGTCGGTGACGTCATCCACTCCCGGGTCGCGCGCTCGAACATCTACGGGCTCCTGAAGCTGGGGGCTGAGGTGGCGGTGTGCGGCCCGCCGACCCTCGTGCCTCGGGGCATCGAGGAGCTGGGCGTGACCGTGTTGAGCCGGGTGGAGGAGGCGATCGAGTGGGCGGACGTGCTGAACGTGCTGCGTCTGCAGCTCGAACGCATGCAGGCCGGCTACATCCCCAGCCTACGGGAGTACAACCGTGTCTGGGGCGTGAGCGTGGAGCGCCTCGAGCGCGCGCCGAAGGACCTCCTCGTCCTCCACCCCGGCCCCATGAACCGCGGCGTGGAGATCGACTCCGACGTGGCGGACGGGCCGCATTCCGTGATCCTCAACCAGGTGACGAACGGCGTGGCCGTGCGCATGGCGGTGCTCTACCTGCTGGCCGGCGGGAACCCCGAGACGGCCGAGGCCGCGAAGCGGGGAGGTGAGGCGTGAGCGCGCCGCTGCTGCTGGCCGGCGGGCGGGTCGTCGATCCGTCGCAGAAGCTCGACGGGGAGCGCGACGTCCTGCTCGTGGACGGGAAGGTGGCGGCGATCGGGAAGGGGCTGGCCGCACCGGACGGCGCACGGACGCTCGACTGCTCCGGGCTCGTCGTCACGCCCGGACTCATCGACCTGCACGTCCATTTCCGCGAGCCCGGCGGGGAGCACAAGGAGACGATCGCGTCGGGGGTGCGCGCCGCGGCTGCGGGAGGCTTCACGGCCGTGTGCGCGATGGCGAACACCGACCCGCCCATCGACGATCCCGCAGCCGTGGCGTTCGTCGCCGCGGAGGGACGACGGGCGGGAGCGACGCGTGTCTATCCGGTGGGATGCATCTCGGCGGGACGGCAGGGGGAGCGGCTCGCGCTCGTCGGCGAGATGGTGGACGCGGGCGCGGTGGCCATCAGCGACGACGGGAACCCCGTCATGCACTCCGGGCTGATGCGCCTGGCACTCGAGTACGCGAGCGCGTTCGGCATCCCGGTGGTCGATCATCCCGAGGACCTGACGTTGTCCGGGGCGGGAGCCATGAACGAGGGGCTGGTCTCGGCGCGCCTGGGCCTGCCGGGCAAGCCCGGCGTCGCGGAGGAGGTGCACATCGTGCGCGACCTCCTGCTCGCCGAGCTCACCGGCGCGCACATCCACCTCCAGCACGTCTCCACGGCGTTCGGCGTGGAGTCGATCCGCCAGGCCAAGGCGCGGGGCGTGCACGTGACCGCGGAGGCCACGCCTCACCACCTGACGCTCACGGAGGACGCGGTGGAGGGGTACCGGACCGAGGCGAAGATGAACCCGCCGCTGCGCACCGCGGCCGACCGGGACGCGGTCAGGGCCGGGCTGGCCGACGGCACCCTCGACGTGGTCGCCACCGATCACGCGCCGCACCACTACGACGAGAAGGAGACGGCCTTCCAGGACGCACCCTGCGGCATCGTGGGGCTGGAGACCGCCGTGGGTCTGATGCTCACGCACATCGTGGGCAAGGGAGTGCTCGATCTCGCCGGGCTGGTCGACCGGATGAGCTGCGCTCCGGCGCGGGCGTTCCACCTCCCCGGAGGAACGCTCGCCGAGGGCTCGATCGCCGACGTGACCGTGCTGGATCTGGATGCTGCCTGGACCGTCGACGCCACGAGCTTCCGGTCGCGCAGCCGCAACACACCCTTCGGCGGGTGGAGCCTGAAGGGGCGCGCGCGCTACACCGTGGTGGGTGGCGCGGTGGTGTGGGAGGGGTAGGGACGCTTCGCGGACCCGCGAAGCGTGTCGCCCCGGCTCAGGCCGACAGCCCGCTCACGTAGCGCGCGAGCTGGCTCTTGATGCGGGCCACCCGGTTGGGGTGGAAGAGGCGGCGGTCGGCCGCGCGGTCGAGCAGGGCCACGGCCTCGCGGAGTCGGGCCTGCGCCTCTTCGGCGGCGGTGGCGGCGCGCACACGCTTGACGGCGGTGCGCAGGCGCCCGCGCGCGGAGCGGTTCTTGAGCCGGGCGGCCTGGCTCAGCTCCATGCGCTTCTTCGCGCTCCTGATGTTCGGCATGCGCTCCTCGGTGATCGGTTCCGAACGGACAAGCCTGTAAAGCTAGACGCGGCGCGGAGGTGGATCAATGGGGGGCGGGTCGCGGTGAGCGGGGTGACGCGCGGCTCCGGGAAGGCGCCGGCGTCGTCCCGCCCCTCCGGTCAGCCTCCGGCGATCTGGGCGTACGTGACGACCCGTACCGTGGCGCGGACCGCTCCGGCGTGCGCGAACCTGAGCGTCGCCGGGAACGTGGTTCCAGGCCTCAGCTCGCCGACCAGGCCTTCGAGCATCACGTGCCGCGCCCCGGGCTTCAGGCGAACCGTGTCGCCGGGCGGAAGCGGGACCGAGGGGATCGGCACCATCCGCTCCATGCCGTTCACCGCGCGGGTCTCGTGGAGCGTCGCCCTGCGCGCGATGTGGGTCGAGACGGAGAGCAGCGTGTCGGGGACGGACGACGTGTCGAGCAGGGTCAGGTACATGGCCGCCATGCTCCCCGCGGCGGGCTTCGGCGCGTACGCGTCGAGGACCCGGACTCCGGGAGCGGGCGATCCGGAGCTCGCGGCGTCGCCCCGTGCGGGCTCGGCGCCCGCAGGAGGTCCGGAGGGACTCTTCGCG
>JBJKSF010000215.1:0-27611 GCA_046704285.1 Longimicrobiales bacterium
GGTCCCCCCCTGCGCCCCCGCCGAGGCCCCCGTAGATGATCCCCCGCACGATCCCCTCGGCCCCCACGCCGCCGCCCCCGATCGCCACGCCCGTCAGGTTGCCCTTGACCCCCACCCCGATCCCGGCCACCGCGATCCCGCTCAGGTTCCCGCCCGCGCCGGCGCCGATGCCACCGACCACCACGCCGTGGACGTCGTGCTCGGAGCCCGCCCCTATCCCGCCCACCGTCAACCCGTCGAGATCGCCTCCACTGCCGACGCCCACCCCCCCGATCGCGATCCCCCGGATGCTGCCCCCCGCCGCCATCCCGATCGCACCCACGCCCATGCCCGAGAGGGTGCCCGCGGTGGAGACGCCGACGCCCACCGCGGCGCCGTGCAACTGGGCCGCGCCCGTGATGGGGAGCCCGATCGCGAGCCCGTCCACGGCTCCGCGGTCCCTCCGGTTGGGGGTCCAGACGGTGACGTTCACGCCGCGGACGAGATCGAGGGCGCGGTCCCGGTAGTTGAAGCGTAGCCCGTCGAGGCGCGGCACGTCGCCGATGCCGATCCCCACGTGGTGGACGGCGAGCTCGAGCCCCTGCGCGACGGCGGGACGGGGCGCGGAGGACAGGACCACCGCGAGCGCGAGGAGGGCGGACGCGGCCGAAGGCGAGCGATGCACGGCTGGATCCCCGTTGGAGACGCGGAATGCGTGACTCATATGATCTACGAGCCGGAACGGCTCGCGGTTACTGGATGCAGGTAGTCGCCCAACCAGCCCATCACGGCCGCCCACCAGAGCCTCCGGTCCCTCGGCTTCGTCACGAAGTGGAACTCGTCGGGAAAGTAGAGGAATCGCGACGGCACGCCCATGAGCTGCAGGGCCGTGAACGCCTGCAGGCCCTGCGAGAGATCCAGCCGGTAGTCCTCCTGGGAGTGCACGATCAGCATCGGCGTCTTCCAGTTCTTCACCGAGTTCAGGGGCGACCATTTCTCGTAGAGCTCGCGCCGGCTCCCGTACGGGGTGCCGCCGAACTCGTGCAGGGGGAACCAGAGCTCGTCCGTCGAGCCGAACATGCTCACCGTGTTGAACACCCCGTCGTGGTCGACCATGACCTTGAACCGTCTCGTGTGGCCTTCCATCCAGTAGACCATGTAGCCGCCGTACGAGGCACCCGCCGCACCGACCCGGGCGCTGTCGATGAACGCGTAGCGCTCCAGCACGTGGTCGAGGCCCTTCATCAGGTCCTCGTACGGCCGGTCGCCCCAGTGCTCGGAGATCGAGTTCGTGAACGCCTGACCGTAGCCGGTCGAGCCGTGGAAGTTGACCGCGACCACCACGTAGCCGGGCGCCGCGAACATCTCGTAGTTCCAGCGCGGGTGCCACTCGTCCAGCCAAGCGCCCTGCGGGCCGCCGTGGATCAAGTAGATCATCGGGTACTTCTTCGCAGGGTCGAATCCCGGCGGCTCGACCAGGAAGCCGTGCACCGAGTCGCCCATGGCGCCCACGAACGCGAAGTCCCGGGCGGGCCTCATGTCCAGCCCGTCCACGACGGCGTCGTTGAGGTGGGTGAGCGCCCGCAGGTCCGCACCGCCCGCGCCGGCGGTGAAGACCTCCTGGGGACGGTTCGCCGTCGAGCGGACGAACGCGAGCGTGCGGCCCCGCGGGCCGACCGAGAGCGAGCCGACGGTCCCGTCGTAGACGACGCGCGCGCGGGCGCCGCCCGGCACGTCGATCCTGTAGACGCCCACCCGGCCCCGCTCCTCCACCGTCGCGTAGATCGCCCGGGAGTCCGGGGCCCACACGATCTCGCCGACGGACAGCGGCCAGGTCCGGGTGACGTCGCGCGTCTCGCCCGAGCCGCGGTCGTAGAGCATCAGGTGCGCGCGGTCGGACTCGAAGCCCGGCGTCGGCTGGGACCGGTAGGCGATCCAGCGCCCGTCCGGCGAGTAGGTGGGCGTGTTCTGGTCACCCTGGTCGGTCGTGATCGCGTGGCGGCCCGTGCCGTCCGGGCGCATCACGAAGATGTCGTTGTTGGTGCCGGTCGTGACGACGGAGTCCGGGTTCATCACGAAGGCGATCTCGGAGCCGTCGGGCGCCACGCTCACGTCGCCGTAGCCCGGAAGCGTCGTGGTCGGCGCGTCCTCGTCCCAGGGTGTCAGATCCTTCGCCTCGCCGCCCGTGGCCGGGACCGAGAAGAGGTGCTGCCGGGTCCCGGCCCGCCACTCGTTCCAGTGCCGGTACAGGAGATGGCTCCACATGCGCGCCTCGGTCGGGTAGCCGGCCTGCAGCCGGTCCAGCGTGGACTCCGCGGGCCACTTCACGTCGCTCGTGAAGTAGAGCGTACGACCGTCGGGAGACCACACGATGCTCGAGGCGCCGCTCTTCAGGTCGGTCACCCGCCGCGCCTCGCCGCCGTCCTTCATGGGCAGGATCCAGATCTCGGGCGTGCCGGAGCGGGTGGAGACGAACGCCAGCTCGGAGCCGTCGGGCGACCAGCGGGGATCGCTGTCCGAGCCCGGCCCGCCCGTGAGCGGCCGGGCGGCGCTTCCGTCCAGCGACGCGATCCAGATGCGGGTAGTCCCGCGGTTCGTGTCGAGCGAGTAGTCGGTGACGGTGAACGCCACCTCCCTGCCGCTCGGCGCGATCCGGGGATCGGCCGGCACGTGGAAGCCGATGAAGTCCTCGAAGGTGACCGCCCGCCTCTGCTGCGCCCGCCCCTGGAGGGGAAGAGCCAGCAGGGCGGCGAATGCCAGCCCTGCACGTACCGTCCGGACCATGACCGAGACCTCCTCAGGAGGATCAGCCTTCGGGGAGGCGGGGCCGACCCGGGTTCACGTCACGTGGCAGCCTCCACAAGCTGCGTTGCCGAGCGACGGGAGGAAAGCGTATGCTGAACGCAGGCTTTCCGCCGTGATCCTCGAGGGAACCGGAATCCGCGCGGGAGTGGCAACCCATGCCCGCCGATCCGGCGATCGAGCTACGCGGCACGGCGTCGACGCCCGAGCGGCTCGTCGAGATGGCGGACTCCGCGGTGGCGCACATGCCTCCGGGGAGCCGGGCGCCGTCGTGGCGGCCTTGGACTTGCCGGAAAAGCGCCGGGGGCCGTAGGATGTTGCGGCTTCACCAGATGGGAACCCGCATGCTCGAGCAGAAAGGAGCTCCGATGCACACACCCCAGCGAGCGGGCTTCACGCTCATCGAGCTTCTCATCGTCGTGGTCGTGATCGGGATCCTGGCGGCGATCGCGATCCCCAAGTACTCGAGCGCGCGGCAGAAGGCGTACCTCGCCTCCGTGCAGTCCGACCTCACGAACCTGGCGACCCAGCAGGAGGTCTACGAGTCGGACTACCAGTCGTACGCGAGCAACATCGCCGAGCTCAGCGACTTCCACCCGAGCCAGGGCGTCAACATCACGATCACCGACGCCAGCGGGACCGGATGGGCCGCGACGGCCTATCATTCGGCGCTGGCCGGCAAGCAGTGCGGCATCTTCATCGGGTCGGCGCCCGCGTCCGACGCGTCTCCGGCCACCTCGTCGGGCGTGGTGGCCTGCCAGGAGTGAGACGCGGCGGCTCGCGCTGCGCCCTGGATCTCAGCGCTGCGGGTCCGCCGAAGAGCTGTCCACGTACGCCCAGTAGCTCCGGTCCATCTCGTACGTGTGGTTGAAGAGCCCCGGGACGTGGCCGTACCAGATGGTGAGCTGCCCGTCGGCGGCCTTCTTGCTCTCTCCGCGAATGACCCGCTCGTACAGCGCGGAAACGAGCCCCGCGCGGTCGGCACCGCCCTCGCAGTGGACGAGCATCGGCTTGGGCGCCTCGCGCACGATCGCCAGGATGCTGTCGATGCGCGCCCGCGACACGAAGTGGTTGGCCGAGATCCCGAAGTCGTAGTGGGTGACGCCCAGCTCCTTCGACACCTCGATCTCGTGCTGGTACCAGCGCGCCCTCGGAGCCGGGCCGCGCAGGTTCAGGATCGACTTGAGCCCGTGCTGCTTGATCACGTGGGCCCATTGCGCGGAGTCGAGCTCGGCCGAGCGATAGAACTGCCCGGGCACCACGGTATGGACGTTGCCCGTCAAGCGGAGCACGCCCGCGTACGTGCCCACCACCAGAATGAAGGCGAGGACGAGGATGCCGAGCCATTTGGCGGCCCGCCGCCATGGGCTGCGCTTCGTCGGGCGTTCGGAGTCGGGAGGGTTCATGGAGACACCATGTTATACGTCCGGCCACCGGGAGGGGAAGGCCGCTGTATCGCGACGGGACGGGCGGAGCGTGGCCCGGTCACGAGGAGACCGTGCCCTCCGGGGAGGCCGTATCCCCGGAATCCGCACCCGACGGAACTCCGCCCTCGCCGTCCGCGGGCGGCTCCGCGAGAGGCCGCTCGACGGGGAGTCTCTCCGGCACGCGCCCCGTGCGCCGAGCCTCGGCCATCACGTCGCCGAGCGTCCGGCCCGTCTGGGCGGCCAGGCGCTCGAGCTGGCGCATGAAGTCCTCGCGAGGGAGCACGCGCCCGCCTCTCAGTGGATGACGCGCCCGATCCTTCCCCAGCGGATCTGGGTGATCCACGGGAAGGGGCGGAACGAGTTCCGTCTGTACGAGAAGTACAGGAACTCAGCGCGACCCTGCAGCTCCTGGCCGGTCACGAACCCCCAGTAGCGCGAGTCGAGGCTGTTCTCGCGGTTGTCCCCCATCATGAAGTAGCGGTTGCGGGGGATGATGAGCGGACCCCAGTCGTCGCGGCTGGGGCTGTACGTCTTCGGATCGACCCACGGCGCGAGATAGGCCTTCTGCCAGTTCATCTCGGGGCTGCTGACGTTCGGCATGTCGTTCTGGAGCGTGTAGGGCTCCGGGAGCGGCTTGCCGTCGATGTAGACCACGCGGTCCTTCATCTGGATGGTGTCGCCCGGCATGCCGATGAGCCGCTTGACCAGATCCATCCCGATCGGATCCGAGGGCGGAGGCGTGAAGACCAGCACGTCTCCGCGCTCGGGCGACGAGTACCCGGGGATGTGGATGTGGGTGAACGGGATCGTGGAGCCGATCGCGAGACGGTTCACGACCACGAAGTCGCCGACCAGCAGCGTGTTCTCCATCGACCCGGACGTGATGACGAACGTCTGCACGACGAACGTCCGGAGCACGAAGAACACGGCCAGGATGATGAGAATGGACCGGGTCCACTCCAGCACGACGTTCGAGCGCCGGCCCTCCTTCGGCCGCGCCGCCTTGTCGCCACCCGCGATCCGACGGGTCTTCCGTTTCCGCCCGCCACCCGAGCTCGCCAACGGCCTCTCTCCGGTCTGTGTGCAGGTCCCCGTCGCTCACCCTCCCCCGACTGGCACTACGGATACCGTCGAGCCGGGGTTCGGGTCCGTCCCACGTGCATCGCACCTCCGGCGCAGGCCGCCGGAGCCGCTCGCGCAGGCCGTCGCCGGTCGCGGCTCCGCAACCTGCGCGCCACGCTTCCGCCCCCTCCCCTTTCACCCCCGGAGCGGGCGCACCATCATTATTCAGTATGTCCGCGCTCCGCCGGCTGCTTCTCGAGCTGCCCCGCCGCTCGATCTCGCAGGTGCTGGGCACCTACCTGGTGGGCGCGTGGGTGGCGTACGAGGTCGTCCTCGACCTGACGCAAGGCATCGGTCTCCCCGACTGGGTGCCGTTTCTCGCTGCCATGCTCCTGCTCGCCGGGCTCCCCCTGGTCACGGCCACCGCCGCCGTCCAGAGCAGGCTCGCCACGCGGCGCGCGGCCGTCCAGCCCCAGGAGGACATGGACCTCCCGGGCCCGGACGGCGTGGCCGCCGTGGCCCCGGAGCCCGGAGGTCTCGCACGCCACCTCACCTGGAGCCGCGCGGGGGCCGCCGGCGGGCTGGGCTTCGTGATCCTCACGGGCGCTTCCAGCGCCTACCTCGGGATGCGCGCACTCGGCGTCGGCCCCGCCGCCTCCCTGTTGTCGAGGAGAGCGCTCAGCGCCGGCGATCCGCTGGTTCTGGCCGACTTCCGCCCGCTCGGCGCGGACTCCGTCCTGGCGACCGTCGTGACGGAGGCCCTGCGCGTCGAGCTGCAGGAGTCGAAGGCCTTCAGGCTCGCGGACCGCGCCGGCCTTCGCCCGACGCTCGATCTCATGCGCCGGCCTCCGGGGGCGCCGCTGGATCCGGAGACGGCTCGCGAAGCGGCGCAGAGGCTCGGCCTGAAGGGCGTGGTCACGGGGGACGTCGGGCGTGCGGGTCGGTCGTACCTTCTGACCGCGCACGTGGTGACGGCGGACTCCGGCCGCACGCTGGCGTCGTTCCACGAGGCCGCCCAGGACTCGACGAAGCTCGTGCGGGCCATCGAGAAGCTCGCCCACGCGATGCGCTCCCGGATCGGCGAGTCGCTCCGCACCGTGCGCGCCTCGCCGCCGTTGACCCAGGTCACCACGTCGTCCCTCCCGGCGCTCCGGAAGTGGACGGAGGCACGCCGCCTGTACCAGTCCGGCGATGACGACCGCCACCCCGTCGAGCTGCTCGACGAGGCCATCGAGCTGGATTCCGGCTTCGCGATGGCCTGGCAGACGCTGGCCATCATCCACTACAACGACGACCGGAGAGCGGCGGCCCTGGGTGCGACGCGTCATGCCCTGGCGCTCGAGCAGCGGCTGACGGAGTCGGAGCGCACCGCCGTGCGTTGGATCCACGCTACCCTGATCGGAGATCTGCAGACGGCGGAAGCCGAGGTGCTCGGTCTCCCCGGGCCCGGCAAGTGGACGAACCTCAGCGACCTCGCCTGGAACCGGGGGGATTGGGCGAACGCCGAGGAGTACGCGCGCCGCAGCATCCGGGACAGCCAGGAGAGCGGCAGCCCGCCACAGTGGGTGCAGTACTTCAATCTGGTCGTGGCGCTGCTCGACCAGGGGCGCACCGCCGAGGCCCGGAGCGCCGTGAAGGGCTCTCCGTTCGCGGGCACGCCCGTCGGGGCTCGCCTGCTCTTCTACGTGGACTTCGTCGAGGGCCGGTACCGCGACGCCGCCGCGCGCGTCGTGGGCACGCCATGGGACGAGTTCCGCTCGCAGCTGGTCCTCGGGCGGGTGCAGGAAGCCGACGCCGCGCTGCTCCGCCGATCCGCCGGCGCCGGCGCCGACGCGCTCGCGGAGGCCTACGTCGCGCTCGGCCACTACCTCGTTCTGGGTGATTCGTCGCGCCTGGGCACGGTGGAGGCCTTCGTCCGCAAGGTCGAAGTGCCCGAATGGAACGACCATCTCCTCATCGAGATGGGCGTGGCGCTGGCGGTCGCAGGACGGACGGACGCCGCACGGGTGGCGCGCTCGACCTACGAGGCCCGCGTTCCCCCGGAGATCCGCTGGCGGGACGCCCATCTGCTCGATGCGCTCGACGCGTTCGTGCACCTCTCCGCGGCCAGGAACGAGCAGGCGATCGCCGCACTCTACCGGGCACGCGACGCCACGCCCTTCACGGCCCCCATGGACGCCCTCCTGGGGATCGCCTACGACCGGCTCGACCGCCCGGACTCCGCCGCTGCCGCGTTCGAGCGCTACCTGGGCACGCCCTGGTCTCTGCGCGCCGGCAACTACGACATGATCCTCACCGACCCCATGCTCCTCGTCCCCATCCACGAGCGCCTGGCGGAGCTGTACGAGCGGACGGGCCATCCCGCCGCCGCCGGCCGTCACGCCCTGCGTGTCGCCGAGATCTGGAGCCAGGCGGATGCCGTGCTGCAGCCGCGCGTGGCCGCCATGGAGCGGCTCCGCGAGCGGGTGGCACGCCCGACACGAGAGGCGGCGGGCGCAGGTCGCTGAGATCGCGGCGACGCGGGACGTCCCCGGAGGCCGGCGCGTCCACGAGGTCGCCCCGCGCCGAAGGGCACCACGATGGACTCGGGACCGCGGACCGTTGCGATCGCGTCACGTGGTGGTTTCCCGCTTCCCTTGCCCGCTCCCCACCTCGGCCCTACCGTGCGCCACGGCACGGCTGGATCGGCTATCATTCGATGTCACGTCGACCGGCCGCCCGCCGCTCGTGCGGTCGGCGCGGCTTCTCGATCCGGTCGAGTGCCGACGGAGGGGTGCATGCCCGTATTCATCGTGCCGATGGTGGCAGGCCTGCTGGGGCTGGCCGCGATGGCCCTCCCCGGGCTCTCGCACCACGGCGGGATGCACGGCCACGCCGGGCACGCAGGGCACGCCGGGCATGCCGGGACGGGGCACGCCGGGACGGGGCACGCTGCGCCGGGTCACGCAGGGGCCGCTCATGCAGGCACCGCTCGCGCTACGCCGGGCCACGCCGCCTCTCAGGTGCCCGCAGCGCAGACCCACGCCGCGGCCCCCTCCGCGCACGCGGGCGCCCGACACGGCGCGCTCGGGTCGCACTCGATCCTGGAGGTCCTCGACCCGCGCCTCCTGTGCAGCCTGATGGCGCTGTTCGGCGCGGCGGGTCAGATCGGCGTCGCCGCGGGGCTCGGCCCCGGCTGGTCGGCGGTCGTGGCGGTGCCGGCCGCCATCGGACTCGAGTGGGCGGTCGTGGGACGCCTCTGGCGTCTCGCGCTGCAGTTCCAGGGGCAGCCCGCGTCGACCCTGGACGCGCTGTTGTTCGACGAGGTCGAAGCGGTGACGCTCTTCCACAACGGGAAGGGCATGGTTCGCGCGGTCAAGGACGGCCGCTCGGTGCAGCTCGTGGCACACCTCGAGTCCGACCAGGCGGACCAGCCGGTCCACACCGGAGACCGGCTCCGGATCCTGGAGGTGGATCCCGAGAACGAGAGGGTCACGGTCACCCGCATCTGACGGGGTGACGGACATCACCCAAGGAGGCACCCTTGCCCACGAACATCATCATCCCGATCGCAGTCATCGTCGCCGTCGTCGTGCTGATGCCCCTCATCGTCGTGAACGCGTTCCTGAAGGACGTCGAGGCCGGCGAGATCCGCCTCGTGAGCTGGCTCAACGGCAAGCTCCGGATCTTCCGGGGCCCGTGCAAGGCGATCGTCGTGCCCCTCCTCACGGTGAGCCGCGTGATCCCCGCCCAGGCCATCAACGTCGACATCGAGATCACGGACCAGACGGCCGACCTCGACCCGAACGGCTTTCCGGCCCCGGTGAAGGTCACGGTGAAGGCGTCGGCCATCGTGAGCGTCGGCGAGGACGACGCGATGGTGAACACCGCCGCCAACAAGTTTTTCTCCAAGCCGCCCAAGGAGCAGCTCTCGACGCTCACCGACGTGCTCTCGTCGGCGGGCAGGCGCGCGGTGAACCTGCTGCGCCACGATCAGCTCTTCAGCGCGAAGACCAGTCCGGCACGGTCGCTCCCGAGAGCCCAGGCCGGCCAGCCGCCGGACGGGACCGACGTGGTCCCGATGTCCGGGGGCGCGGTGGCGCCGGACCGGGGCGAGGACGACGAGCTGGCCGTCATCATCAAGGAGGCCTGCTCCCGCGAGCTGCTCGATCTGGGGCTCTCCTTCAACAGCCTGAACATCAAGGCGGTGCTCAGCGAGGTCGCGGACGCGCGCCGGCGCGAGTCCGCCGCCCGCGCGCAGGCGAGCGCGGACGTCGTGCAGGCCCAGGAGGAGCAGCGCGCGAAGATCGCCCAGCTCGAGGCCGAGCAGAAGATCAACGACCAGGAGCGCGACCTGAAGACCCAGATCGCCTCCAACGGCGCCGCCATCGCCCGCGCCGAAGCCGAGCGCCAGGCCGCCATCCGCGAGCAGCGCCAGGCCGAGCTCAACGCCACGCAGATCACCCAGGCCCAGGCCGACGCCGACCAGAACGTGATCGCGCTCGAGGCGGAGGGCCGCGCGGAGGCGTCGCGCATCCGTCTGGTGGCCGAGGCCGAGGCCGAGGCGATCCGCGAGAAGGCCCAGGCGCTCGCGGACGCGGGCCAGATGTACCTCGAGCTGCGTAAGCTCGAGCTCGCCCCGCAGCTGGCCCAGGAGGTCGCGACGGCCCTGCGGACGGGTCAGTTCATCAACTTCGGGTCGGGCGCGAACAGCGCGGCGGCTTCCGGCTCCGACGACATCCTGCGCGTGGTGCAGACGCTCATGGCGGCGCAGGTGATCACCGGCCAGGGGATGGGCGCACGGGCGGCGAGCGAAGCGCAGGACGGACAGCCCCCCGCACCCGCGAAGACGACGGCCGCGGGCAAGGAGCGGAGCAGAGCCCCGACGGCTCCATGACCACTGCCAAGACATCCAGGCAGAAGTCCGCGATCCGGCGGCGTCCGCGCACGCTCGCCATCGACATCGGGGGCACCGGCCTCAAGGCGACCGTGCTGGACGCCGCTGGGGCCATGCTCGTCGAGCGCGTGCGCGTGGACACCCCGCACCCCGCACCGCCCGCGAAGATGGTGGCGGCGCTGGTGGACCTCGTGAAGCCGCTGCCGGCGTACGACCGCGTGTCGGCGGGCTTCCCCGGCGTGGTGCGCGAGGGGCGGGTGATCACCGCGCCCCATTTCGGCAACGACGTGTGGGAGGGCTTTCCGCTCGCCGGCGAGCTCTCGCGTCGCCTGGGAAAGCCCGCGCGGGTCCTCAACGACGCCGACGTGCAGGGCTACGGCGCGGTGCGCGGGCGCGGCCTCGAGTTCGTCATCACGCTCGGCACCGGGCTGGGCACGGCGCTCTTCCGCGACGGCGATCTCATGCCCCACATGGAGTTCGCCCAGTTCCCGTTCGGCAAGCATCCCACGTTCAACGACTACGTGGGCGACGCCGCCCGCAAGAAGGCCGGCAAGCGCAGGTGGAACCGACGCGTCGAGAAGGTGATCGCCGCGTTCCGCACGCTGCTCGACTTCGACGCGATGTACGTGGGCGGCGGCAACGCGCGCCACGTCACCCTGGAGCTGCCCGACGACGTGCACCTCGTGTCGAACGAGGACGGGCTCACCGGCGGCGTGAAGCTCTGGAGGTGAGGCTCGTCGCCTCGCGACGCGGCGCGCCGCGGGGCGACTGGGATCCGCTCACCGTCCGACGAAGCGCGGCTCCCGCTTGGCGTTGAACGCGGTGATGCCCTCGCGCGCGTCCTCGCTCTGGAAGAGCTCCTGCTGGAGCTCAGCGTCCAGAGCCAGCGCCGCCTCGAGGGGGATCTCGGTGCCGAGCTGCACGGAGCGCTTGATCCTGCCCAGCGTCTTGCTGGGCCCGTGCGGGGGCGTGAACTGGAGCGCGTACTCGATCGCCTGCTCCCGGAAGTCCTCGCCCGGGATGATCTCGTTGACGAGACCGATCTCCACCGCGCGCTCGAACGCGACGTTCCTGCCCCGCGCCATGAGCTCCATGGCCTGGGGCTTCCCGATCACGCGACTGAGGCGCTGGCCGCCACCGAGCCCCGGGATGAGGCCCAGCCTGGTCTCCGGGAAGCCCACCGTCCCGGCTCCCTCGCGGGCGATGCGCAGGTCGCACGAGAGCGCGATCTCCAGCCCTCCGCCGACCGCGTGCCCGTTCAAGGCCGCGATCGTGAGCTGCGGGGTGAGCTCGAGACGGTGCAGCGTCTCGCTCGCGAACAGGACGAACGAGTAGAACGCGCGCAGGTCCACGGCCTGGAGCATCTTGATGTCGGCCCCCGCCGAGAAGAAGCGCTCCCCGGCGGCCACGATCAGGACCACGTGGACCTCCGGATCGAGGCGGGCACGCAGGATCGCCTGGTCGAAGTCCCAGATGATGTCGTAGTCGAAGACGTTGGCGGGCGGGTTGTCGAGCTCGATGATGGCCACGCCGTCGTGCCGGTCGTAGTGGACCGCCTCGGTGTCCCCGGGGCTCGACACCTCGTGCAGTCGGGGAGCCGTCCGCTCCCTGGCGAGAGCAACATCCCTCTCGGTAACGCTCATATCGTCCTTCCTCCGGTCGAAGGTCACGGAGACGTCGAGAAGGCGACCTCACGCGTCGATCGTGAGCACCACCTTCCCGAAATGGTCCCCCTTCCGCAGGTACTCGAGGGCCTCGCGCCCCCGCTCCAGCGGAAAGGTCCGGTCCACCACGGGGCGCAGCTCGCCCCGCGCGAGGACGTCCACCAGCGCCCCGTACTCCGAGGCGCTGCCCAGCGTGGATCCGAGGACGTCGTACTGGTTCCAGAACAGGCGACGGACGTCGCTCACGACGTGGGGGCCCGTCGTGCCGCCGCACGTCACGAGACGCCCCCCCTTGGCCAGGGCCCGCAGGGACGCCTCCCACGTGGCCTCGCCCACGTTGTCCACCACGACGTCGACGCCCCGCTTGGCCGTGAGCTTGCGGACGGAGGCGGCCACGTCCTCGCGCGCGTGGTTGAGCGTCACGTCGGCGCCGAGCTCGCGGGCGCGCTCGAGCTTCGCGTCGCTCGAGGACGTCACGATCGTGTGCGCGCCGAGCCAGTGCGCGATGCGCATGGCGGCCAGCGCCACCCCTCCCCCGACCCCCCACACGAGGACCGTCTCCCCGGCCCGCAGCCGGGCGCGCGTCGTCAGCATGCGCCAGGCGGTGAGCGTGACGAGCGTGAAGGCGGCGGCCTCGGGCCACGACAGGGGCGGATCCAGGTCGGGGATCGCGACGACGTTGCGCGCGGGCACGTCCACGTACTCGGCCATCGTGCCCGGCAGGTGCTCCCCCAGCACGTGCAGGTCCACGCACAGGGAGTGCTCGCCACGACGGCAGAACTCGCACGTCCCGTCCCAGACGCCCGGATGGATCATGACCCGGTCGCCGATGGCCACCGACCCGACGTCGCGACCCGTCTCGACCACGACGCCCGCGCCGTCCGAGCCCAGGACGTGCGGGAAGCGGTAGCGCATGGGGAGGCCGCGCACCACGAACAGGTCCAGGTGGTTGAGCGCCGCCGCCCGCATCGCCAGGCGCACGTGGTCGGGGGCGAGCGCACCGGGACGCGACAGGCTGGCCAGGTGCACGTTCTCGAGGTCCCCCGTCTCTCGGATGACGCAGGCCCGCGTGCGCTCGGAGGCCTCGTCCACCCCGGGTTCGGCCGGAGCGACGGGGCCAGGCTGCCCCGATCCCTTCATCGTCTAGGATCAGCCGTTGAATCTCGGAATCAATCGTCTTGCCCGAGCCGCATCGTAGAGACAGGCACCGACGAGCGCAACCCCTTGTGCCACAAGGGCGGAAGGGCCCGCCGGCGGCGAACGCACGCGATCGGAGTCGGTGCCGCCGGAGCTCAGGGGTGCGTCGAAGCTGCCGCTCCGCCGCGCGTGTAACGCACGCTCCAGGACACCCTGGCCGGGGTCGCGGAGCGCAGCCGGACCACGCGCATCGGCCCCTCCATGGCCGCGCTCACGAGCTCCGCTCCCTGCACCTGGACGCCCTCGAAGCGATATCCGGCCGGCTGGGTGAGGTAGATGAGGTAGGGATCTCCGCCCACGACTTCGCTCACGCCCGAGAGCGTGTCGCCCGCCCAGGAGACGTTCACGAGGTCGGGGCCGCCGCAGGTCACGTGCCGGTTGGTGGCCACCACCTGCGGATGCGGCACGCGCCGGCGGATGCAGAAGACCTGCACCTTGCGCTCCGGATCGATGGGGCCGGGCACGAACCCGCGGTGGAACGTCCCCAGCAGCCTGTGGGCCCAGAACTCGAAGACGAGGTAGTCGGGCTCGGGCGAGAGGCCGAGCTCGGCGAAGCGGATGGAGTCGGCGTCGGGGCCGCCCGTGCGCGCGAGGACCGACCAGCGCTCGAAGGGCCGATCGACGTCCAGCAGGTACAGGGAGGCCTCGAGCCGCTGGTCGGCGTCGAAGACGCGCGGCCCCGAGCCGCTCACCGCGGTGGCGGCGCGCCCGATGCGCTCCGAGCGCGACGGGTCCACGTCGTAGATCTGCTCGGGCTGGGTGAACAGCACGGGCGCGGTGCGCTTCGCGATGTCCGCCCTCGCGGTCCGGTAGACCTCCGGCCGGTCCGTGAGCATGAGGAGCGAGCCCGTGAGCGACGCCAGCGTCGCCGCCCGGTAGGCGTCGGGCGCGGTGAGCTGGATGTGGTCGGGGTCGTTGCGCCACACCACGTTGTTGAACGAGTTGTACTCGGCGAAGCCCCCGTAGCCGAAGCCGTCCGTGCCGACGCGCACCGCGTCGACGATCCCGACGAGCTCGGGTCGGATCCCCCAGCACGCCAGCAGGAACGCGTCCGGACCGATGGCGTCGCGCACGGTCCGCACGACGTGACGGTACACCTGCTCCCGGTCGAGACCCCGGGCGCGGAAGTAGTCCGCGTGGCTGTTGTAGCCCTCGTACCGCAGGTGCCTGAGCGCGTCGACCTTGTAGTACGTCCACCCCATCGCGGCGAGGGAGTCGTACACGGGCCGCACCAGGTCGTCGAGGGTGGCGGGGTTCGAGCCGTCCATGACCCAGCCCACCCAGTTGCCGTAGGCCGGAGCCCCGTTCGCCGTGCGGACGAACTCGCTCGGGTGGGAGAACACGTACGCGCTGTCCTGGAAGCTGACGTTGGTCCAGATGCCGGGACGGAGCCCTTCGCCCGCGATGAAGCGCGCCAGCGCGCCGAGGCCCGAAGGGAACTTCGCGTTCGGGTGCAGCCAGTGGGCCGGCGTGCCGACCGGGTCCCGCTCGTAGCCGTCGTCGATCTGCAGGTACTCGTAGCCGAACGGCTCGAGCACGTCGTGCATCACCCGGGCGGTGCGGCGCACGTCCCGCTCGGTGACCCCGGACCCGAACGCGAACCACGAGCTCCAGCCCGCCACCGAGGGGCGCCACACGCCGTACGTCCAGGGACGGTACTCGCTCAGGCCCCGGTGCTTCTGGTAGTAGCGCGGGCGGAAGCGGAGGATGATCTCCGAGCCGGTGGCGCGGAGCTCGAAGGTCGTCGAGTCGTCCGGGACGGCGTGCGGGCTCGCGAGCGTGGCCGGCGCCGGCCAGGCCACGTCGACCGGACGGATCCTCACGGCGGTGGGCTGGTCCACGGAGAGCACCCAGTCCGAGCCCCGGTCGTAGACTGCCCGGTTGAGGCGGCTGTCTGCGGGCCCCACGGCGTTGCGCACGATCGTCGGAGCCTCGGGCGCCGGCGCGGTGGTGCACGCGAACGCCTGGGGGCCCGCGTGCACGCGGCCGTCGAAGGTCATGCGGGCCCCTCCGCGCACCGTCCACTTGAGCACCTGCGTCACGGCGTCCCCGGCCGTGTCGACGAGCGTGCGCTCCTCGGGCACGGGCCCCGTGCTCGTGAGGGTGCCGGACAGGATCACGTGCCCGGCGTAGGTCAGGGTCAGGCGACCGTGCTCGAGGCGGGCCTCGGCCGGCGCGTTGGGCGGCGCCGCGGATGGAGCGCCGGGATGCCGACCGCCGGGATGCCGACCGGCCGCCGTCGCGCGGGACGGACGAGCCTGCGCGACCTGTGCCGCGCCGCGCAGCGGCAGCACGGTGACGCCCAGGGCCGCGAGAAGGAAGACGCTGCGACGCATGGAGGCTCCGACGGGTGTGGGGAGCGGGCGGATCGGCGAGCCGCCATCATGCGGCCCGCCGTCCGCACCCACAAGGCGGTGCCCCGGTCAGGTCTTCGACGCCTCCAGGATGCTCGCGATCGCCTCGTCGAGCATCGCGTCGAATTCCTCGTCGGACTGCTGCGCGGTGAGCCCCTCGCTCAACGCCCTGGAGAAGCTCGCCACCATCCCGTGCTGGCGGGCCAGGCGCTCGTTGGCCTCGGCCCGGCTGTAGCCGCCCGACAGCGCGACGACGCGCACGACGTTCGGGTGCGCGATGCAGCGCCGGTAGAGGTCGTCCTCCTCGGGCAGGGTGAGCTTGAGCATCACCAGCTCGTCCGCCGCGAGCCCGTCGAGCCGCGAGCGGATCGCCGCTTCCAGCATCCGCTCCGCCTCGGCCTTGTCGGGGCAGTGGATGTCCACCTCGGGCTCGAGGATGGGGACGAAGCCGCGCGAGACGATGTGGCGTCCGATCTCGAACTGCTGGTCCGCGATGGCGTCGATGCCCTTCTGGTTCGCCTGGCTGATCACCGAGCGCATCTTCGTGCCGAAGATGCCGTGCACCTCTCCCCGGTCCAGACGAGGGTCGAGCCCCGTGATCGGCTTCATGAGCCGCACGCCGTCGCGCTCGGCGGCCAGCCCCTCGTCCACCTTCAGGATCGGCACGATCCCCTTCACGCTCCACAGGTAGTCGGACGTCGAGCGCCCCTCGATCCCGCGCTCCATCGTGTTCTCGAACAGGATGGCCGCCAGGATGCGCTCGCCCGTGAACGCGGAGCTCGTGATGATGCGGGTGCGCATCTGGTGGACGAGGTCGAACATCTGGTCCTCCCCGGACCAGCTGTCCTCGGGGATGCCATAGAGCTTCAGGGCCTTCGGCGTGCTGCCTCCGCTCTGGTCGAGCGCGGCGATGAAGCCGTCGGCGTTCCTCATCTTGGAGAGTTGCTGCTGGTGCGCGTTCTGACGGTCGTGCGCGTTCATGATCTCGCTCGTGATGTGAAGGACCCGGTGCCGGGGCGGCGCCTGGATCGGCGCAGGGAGGGTGACCCCACGCCTCCGCAGTACCCGCGTGCGTCGCGGGGTTTCCGGAAGCCCGTGCCTGGCCCGCGCGGCGCCACGGATCCCGGGGCGCGTGCCATGCGTCCGGGAAGGGCGGATGGGGCGCGTGGCGCGTGGGGTCAGTGCACGACGGAGGCGGCCAGGACGTCCGCGTCCGGCCGCCATTCGGCCGTATCGCCGGCGGTCAGGTACTCGACGGCCCCGAGCGCCGCCACCGTGCCGTCCGCCACCGCGGTGGTGATCTGGCGGTAGCGCTTGGCGCGGCAGTCGCCCGCCGCGAAGACCCCCGGCACGTCGGTGCGCAGCGACTCGTCCGTGACGATCTCGCCGCGCCCCGTGAGCTCGACCACGCCCTCGAGGAACTCCGTCGCCGGGACGTAGCCGATGAAGAGGAACGCGCCGGTGGCGGGGATCACGGCCTCCGAGCCGTCGTGCTTCGCGGCCACGACGACCTCCTCCAGGTGGTCCCGGCCCCGGAACTCCCGCACCTCCCGGGCCATGAGGAAGCGGATCTTCGGGTTCGCGCGGGCCTCGTCGACCGCCCAGGGCTGCGCCTGGAAGTGGTCGAATTCGTGGATCACCGTGACCGTGCGGGCGTAGCGCGTGAGCGCCACCGACTCCTCCAGCGCGGAGTTGCCCCCGCCGATCACCACGATGTCCTGGCCCGTGAAGAAGTCGCCGTCGCACGTCGCGCAGTACGAGATCCCCCTCCCTTCGAACGCCGCCTCCGAGGGGAGGCCGAGCCTGCGAGGCACGCCCCCGGGGGCCAGGATCACGGCCCGCGCGGTGAGCGTGCCTTCGCCGGCGAGGGTCACCGACTTGACGACCCCGTCGATGTCGAGCGCCTCGACGTCCGCCTGGGAGATCACCCGGCACCCGAACCGCTCGGCCTGTCCGCGCATCGCTTTCGCGAGCTGGTGGCCCGAGACGTCCGGCGCGCCGGGGTAGTTGGCGACGGCGTAGGAGAGGATCATCTGCCCGCCGACGGTGCCCGTGTCCACCACGAGCGTGCGCTGGCGCGCCCGGGCGAGATAGATGCCGGCGGTGAGCCCGGCGGGGCCACCGCCGAGCACGATGACGTCGAAGTCGGTCGCCACGAGTCCCCCTCGCGGACCCGCGCTCAGGCGGCCTGCACGGCGAGCTTGCCGTCGAGGATCGCCGTGACCTGCTGCCGGCTCTGGACGCTGCTCGTCGCGGCCACCAGCTCGCCCTTCCTGTAATAGACGGTGAACGGCAGGCCCGCGAAGTTCCGCGTCTCGGGCAGCGCGCGGATCGTCTCCATGGCCACCGGGCTGTCGAAGCTCATGTCGCGGAAGGCGACGTGCGTGTAGACGGGCTCGAGCTGCTCCATGACGTCGTAGACCGGCAGGCACATCGGGCCCATGCGGCCGCAGCAGATCATGACGTTCTCGTTCTCGGCGAGGAGGGTGTCGAACTCCTGCTTCGACTCGACGTGCTTCAGGTTGGTGTCCAGCATCGCTCGGTACCTTTCGTGGGTTGAGTTGGAGAGGTCGTTGCCGTGCGTCGACGGGCAGCGACGCTACGCGATCGCGTCGGCCTCGACGTAGCGGGCCAGCACGTCCGCGACGGAGACGAGCCTGAGCACGTCGCCGTTGACGGACAGCTCCTCGCCGGCGAAGCGCTTGAAGACTACCCGGTCCCCGACCACGATGCCGTTGTCGACGCCGGCGGCGACGGCCAGGACATCGCCTTCGGCCGGCGCTTCGCGCGCGACGTCGGGGACGTAGAGGCCGGAGGCGGTCTTCTCCTCCGCCTCGACGGGCTGGACCAGGATGAAATCACCGAGGGGCTGCACGTTCATGGATGGCTCTCCTGCCCGGGCCGGAAGCCACGGGCCCTGTTGGGTGGGTTCAGGCTGCTCCCCGGGACAGTCCCAGGAGCTGGTCGAGGCGCGGCTTGTCGAAGCCGACGACGAAGTGGCCGTCGATGTCGGTCTGGGGCACGCCCACCTGGCCGGTGCGCGCCTCGAGCTGCTGGCCGGCCTTGAAGTCGCTGGCGACGTCCACCTCGCGGAACGGAACGCGGTTCTTCCGCAGGTAGTCCTTCACCCGCGTGCACCACGGACACGTCGGGGTGGTGTAGACGGTGACGCGGCGCGGGCGGCCCGCGCCGTCCTCCGCGGAGGCCGCGGCGAGCGGGGTTCCGGTGACCAGCGCCTCGTACTCCGTGAGCGGGCGCTCGCCGGCGATCACCTGGACTACCTTGTCGCCGCGGACCCTGATCACGGAAGGCACCGAGTTCACGCCGTAGTGCCCGTGCACGTCCTTGACCCGGCCCACGTCGACGAGGTAGAGGGGTACGTCCGGGTGCTTCGCGGACAGCTCTTCGAAGACCGGGCGTTGCCGCTCGGAGCGCTCGGAGAACGCCCCGAAGAAGCCGATGACGGCCGACTCTCCCGCCCCGAGCGCCGCGCGCAGGCCGGCGAGACCGTCCACTTCCTTGATTGCCACGTTTCGTTCACTCCGTGTGTCGTGTGGATCGGGTGTCACCCGGCTGCGACGCGCCCGTCCGCGCAGGCCCGCGCGGCGGCCGTGAGCGCCCCCAGTGCGGAGAGCACGCGGCGCACGGTGCGCGCGTTCGCCAGTCGATAGATCCGGCAGCGGCCGTCGGGCTCGCACTGGAGCAGCCCGGCCGCCCGGAGCGTGGCCAGCTGCTTGGAGACCGTCGGCTGGCTCTCCCCCAGCGCGTCCATGAGCTCGGAGACGATCTGCGGGCCCTGGGCGAGACGCTCGAGGATCGCCAGACGCAGGGGGTGCGCCAGGACGGTGCCGAGCCTGGCCGTGGCCTCTCGCTGGGCGGGGTTCATCGGACCTCCGGGGAGGGAAAGACACATACCACTGCTTACATATGACATCTATGGTATGTAATGTCCGGGAACGGTCAAGGCCGGGCGGCGGCGGTGACGGCTCGACCGGCGAGCGACGGGCCTTGTCGATCCGACGCGACTTGCTGTTCGTTCTAGGCCGGCGTGCCGCGATCCCGCGGCCGCCACCCCACGTACCGCCGACGACGATCTCCGTGGACTTCCCGTTCCCCTACCTGGACGACGACCTCTCTCCCGCCGAGGCCGAGCGCCTCACCTCCCTCGCCGCCGCCTATCTGAAGGACGCCCGCCTCGGCGAGGGCCCGGTGTCGACACCGCTCTCCGCCGAGCAGCTGTACGCGCTCTTCGACGAGCCGCTCCCGCTCGACGGCGTGGCGATGGAGGACCTGGCGCGCCGCGTCGCCGCCGCCGTCGTCCCCAACAGCATCCGACTCGCCCATCCGATGTACATGGGCCATCAGATGTCGCCTCCCCTCCCCGCCGCGATCTGGATGGAGCCGCTCATCGCGGCGCTCAACCAGTCCACGGCCGTCTCCGAGATGTCTCCGGCTGCCACGGCCGTCGAGACGCGCCTCGTGCGGTGGATGTGCGAGATGGCGGGCTTCGGGGAGCGCGCGGGAGGCACGCTCACGACCGGAGGCACGGAGGCGACGTTCACCGCCCTGCTCGCCGCGCGCAACGCGCTCCTTCCGGACGCGTGGGAGAACGGCATCGGGGCGCGCCCCCCGGTCATCGTGTGCGGGGAGCACGCGCACTACGCGATCACCCGCGCGGCGGGCGAGCTCGGGATCGGCACGCGCAGGGCGGTCGCCGTGCCGTCGCGCGACTACCGCATGGACCCCCGGGCGCTGGCCGAGACGCTCGACCGCCTGCGGGCGGACGACGTGCCCGTCATGGCCGTGGTGGCGACGGCGGGCTCGACCGCCACGGGCTCCTTCGACGACCTCGAGGCCATCGGGCGCCTGTGCACCGAGCGCGGGCTGTGGCTGCACGTGGACGGAGCGCACGGGGCCTCCGCCCTGCTCTCGGAGAAGCATCGCCGGCGCCTCTCCGGCCTCGAGCACGCGCGCTCCGTCGCGTGGGACCCGCACAAGATGCTGCTCGTCCCGCTGGGCACGGGCATGGTGCTGGTGCGCGACGAGCGCGACCTGGAGCGCGCCTTCGCCCAGAGCGCTCCCTACCTCTTCCACGGGCAGGGAACGGAGCGGAGCTGGGACCAGGGGAAGCGGAGCTTCCTGTGCTCGCGGCGCGCGGACGCCCTCAAGCTGTGGGCGGCCCTGCAGCGCTACGGCGCGCGCCGGCTGGGGCTCCATTACGACCACCTGTGCGCCACGGCGCACCGGCTGTGGGAGCTCGTCGGTGAGCGCGAGGACTACGTCGCCCTGCACGAGCCGGAATCCAACATCCTGTGCTTCCGCTGGGTGGGCGCGCGCGGCCTCACGGACGAGGCCCTCGACGACGT
The DNA here is from genome assembly GCA_046704285.1 of Longimicrobiales bacterium. Classification (GTDB taxonomy): domain Bacteria; phylum Gemmatimonadota; class Gemmatimonadetes; order Longimicrobiales; family Gaopeijiaceae; genus SZUA-318. Next base: position 20,728 of record JBJKSF010000215.1, read on the forward strand.
GAACCTGCGGGCGCGGGAGCGGTGGAACCGCGAGCGCGGGTGGATCACGACCACCGTGCTCGACGGGGTGCGCGTGCTGCGCGTCACGCTCATGAACGTGCGCACGACGGAGCGGCACCTGCGCGAGATGCTGGACGGGATCGCGCGCATCGCGTCGGGCATGGCGGAGGGCGATCGGGAACGCGCGTCCGCGCGAGGTGTGAGGTGAGGTGTGAGGTAGGGACCGGTGGGGCAGATACGAGATCCGCGACAACCGGAGAGCCGAGACCATGATGCGATACAACGCGCTGGGAGACACGGGGCTGTTCGTGTCCGAGCTGTGCTTCGGCACGATGACGTTCGGAGGCAGGGGGTTCTGGAAGGCGATCGGCACCCTCGGCAAGAGTGAGGCCGAGAAGCTCGTCGGCACGGCGCTCGACGGCGGCGTCAACTTCATGGATACTGCCGACGTGTACTCGGAGGGAGAGGCGGAGCGTCTGCTCGGCAGCGCCCTCAAAGCGCTGGCGAGGCCGCGCGACCAGGTCGTCGTGGCGACCAAGGTGCGCGGGCGCGTCGGGCCGGGCGTGAACCAGGTCGGGCTGTCCCGCGCACGCATCCTGTCGGGGATCGATCAGAGCCTGGAGCGTCTCGGGCTGGACTACGTCGACCTGTACCAGATCCACGGCGTCGACCCCGCCACGCCCATCGAGGAGACGGTGCGGGCGCTCGACGACGTGGTGCGCTCCGGCAAGGCGCGCTACGTGGGGTTCAGCAACCTCCCCGCCTGGACGGCGATGAAGGCGATCGGCTTCGCGGAGGCCAACGGGCTCGCCCGGTTCCGGAGCGCCCAGGTCTACTATTCGATCGCGGGAAGGGACATCGAGCGCGAGATCGTGCCGCTCGCCGAGAGCGAGGCGCTCGCGATCCTGCCCTGGAGCCCGCTCGCGGGCGGCCTGCTCTCGGGGAAGTTCGATCCGGACCGGCCCGGTCCGGACGGCGCCCGGCGGACCGAGTTCGACTTTCCGCCCGTCGATCCCGACCGCCTGCGCCGCGTCCTTCCGGTGATGCGCGAGGTGGCCGGAGAGCTCGGGATCTCCGTCGCTCGCCTGGCGCTGGCCTGGCAGCTCACCCGGCCCTTCGTGACCAGCGTGATCATCGGCGCGAAGACTCGGGAGCAGCTCGTCGACAACCTGGGCGCCGCCGACGTCGAGCTGTCGGACGATCAGGTCCGACGCCTGGACGAGGCGAGCGCGCTGCCGCAGGAGTACCCGGGCTGGATGGTCTCCTGGCAGAACCGCGACGTCCGTGGGACGCCGCTGACGGACTGAGGCAGGAGGGGGCGCGCCGGCGAGCGGGCGCAGCAGGCGTCGCCGCCGGCACCGACCCCGGCGCGCCCCCGACCCTACGACCCGCGCCCGGACCCGGCGTCCAGCCGCTCGGCGTCGACCGGGCGGTAGTCCCGCTCCCCGGTCTCCGGGTTGTAGTAGACCTCGATGAGCCGGTCGGTGGTGGGGTCCACGAACCGCTCCCCCGTCGCCTCCCAGGGGCCCCACGATCGGTCCCCGGAGCGCACGTAGCGCCAGCGCTCGAAGGCCAAGCCCGCGGTGAGCACGCCGAAGCCGACCGTCAGTTGAAGCCCCGGCGCGGACAGGCCCGCCGCGAGGCACCCGACGCCCGCCAGCAGCCCCGCGACGCCGATCGCGAGCAGGACGCGGCGCAGCACGTCAGTGCTCCGGCTCCACGACGACCCCCGTGCCGTAGGCCACGATCTCGCTCATGGTCTGGCCGATCTCGGACGAGTCGAAGCGCATCATGATGACGGCGTTGGCCCCCATCACCGCGGCGTTGTCCACCATGCGATCCACGGCGTGCCGGCGCGCCTCCTCCAGGAGTTGCGTGTATTCTTTGATCTCCCCTCCGATCAGGGACCGCAGGCCCGCCATGATGTTGCCGCCGAGGCCACGGCTGCGCACCACGACCCCGAACACCTCACCCTTGGTATCCGTGATCCTGTGGCCCGTCACGTACTCCGATGTCACGACGATCATGCGCTGGCAGCTCCCGGCCGGCGGACCGGCCTGCGAGGGACGAAGGGTTCGGATGGGCTCACGCTATCGCGCGGCCGTGCGGACGGCAACGCAAGGCTTGACACCGCCCGCTGCGCTCCGGTAGTCTGGCCAGTTCCGAGTTCGCGGGGCCGGCGTGCTGGCGCCGGCCCCGTGGGCGTTCACAGACCAGCCGCGCCCCGGCGGGGAGAGCACGGATGGGTCTTTCGACGCGCGAGACGGTCGCCACCCTCGAGACCGAGGCGGAGCGCGACCACAGCCACACGCGCGCGCGCAGTGCCTGGAGCCCGACTCCACCGGGAGTCGGGGCGCTCGTCGACACCGCCGGCCCCGAGCGCGGCAGCGACGCGACCACCACCGGAGAGCCGCCCGATCCCGTGATCGGCATCGAAGGCCCTTGGTGTGCCCGGTCGTCGACTCGAAGACCGCTGGCGGCGGTCGACGCAATCGCAGGAGAAGGCGTGGAAGAAGTGTGGCGGGCGGGGGTCTTCGGGGACGCCGCTCGGGGCGACAACGTGTGGAACGAGGAGGTGGGAAGATGCCCAGTCAGCTACTGACGACGAAGCCGATCGATCAGATCCTCGAGCAGGTGAAGGAGGAGAAGGTCGGCCTGAGACGAGCGCTCGGACCGGTCCACCTGGTCACGCTGGGAGTCGGTGCGATCATCGGCGCCGGCATCTTCGTGCTGACGGGTCAGGCGGCCGCGCTGTACGCGGGCCCGGCCATCATCCTCTCGTTCATCCTGTGCGGGATCGGAAGCGCGTTCGCGGGGCTGTGCTACGCCGAGTTCGCCTCGTTGATTCCCATCGCCGGATCGGCGTACACGTACGCCTATGCGACCCTGGGCGAGATCTTCGCCTGGATCATCGGCTGGGCGCTGGTGCTCGAGTACTCGTTCGGAGCGGCGACGGTGGCTTCGGGCTGGAGTGGCTACTTCACGAGCCTTCTGGCGGATCTGCACATCCACATTCCCCCGGAATGGACCGCCGTGCCGGGCACGAAGCTGGTGCTCTTCCAGGGCAAATGGCAGATCCTCCGCGACGCTCTCCCGATGATGCACAAGGCGGGCATCGATCCGTCCACGCTGCCCCACGCGACCGGGATCCTGAACCTCGTGGCGCTGCTGGCGATCCTGGTCATCACCACGGTGCTGGTGATCGGGGTGAAGGAATCGGCGAACATGAACGCCACGTTCGTCATCATCAAGATCTCCGTCCTGCTGGTGTTCGTCGGGCTCACGGCCGTCTTCCTGACCCACCACGCGCGCCTCGCCGCGGCGAACTGGCATCCCTTCCTTCCCAAGAACACGGGGAAGTTCGGCGAGTTCGGATGGTCGGGCGTCCTGCGCGGAGCGAGCGTGATCTTCTTCGCGTACATAGGATTCGACGCCGTGTCGACGACGGCGCAGGAGGCCCGCAATCCGCAGAAGGACATGCCCATCGGCATCATCGGCTCCCTGTTGATCAGCACCCTCTTCTACATCGTGGTGGCGGGTCTCCTCACGGCCGTGGTGCCGTACAGCGCGCTGGACGTGGCCGATCCGGTCGCGGTGGGGGTGGCCGCGACAGGGGTGGGTTGGGGCAGCATCCTGGTCGACCTGGGAGCCGTGGCGGGTCTGGCGAGCGTGATGCTGGTCATGCTGCTGGGCCAGTCGCGCGTCTTCTTCACGATGAGCGAAGACAAGCTGCTCCCCGAATGGGCGGGGCGGGTGCACCCCCGCTTCCGGACCCCGTGGATCACCTCGATCGTGGTGGGAATACCGGTCTCGCTCGCCGCGGCGCTCCTGCCCATCAACGAGCTGGCCGATCTGGTGAACATCGGCACGCTCTCTGCCTTCGTGATCGTCTGCCTGGGGGTCTGGGTGCTGCGCCGCAAGCAGCCCGATCTCGAGCGGCCGTTCCGGACGCCCTGGGTGCCCGCGGTACCGATCCTGGGAGCCTTGATCTCCCTGGCCCTGATGGCCGGCCTGCCCGCGCTCACCTGGGAGGCGTTCCTGACCTGGGCGGCCATCGGCCTCGTCCTCTACTTCGTGTACGGGCGCAAGCACAGCCTGCTGAGGCAACAAGCGCACGAATAGCGCCCCGCGGCCGGCAGGAGTCGGGGACGTCGAGCGAACGCCGCTCGACGTCCCCGACCCGCCCGACCCGCCGTCACATCTTCACGAGACGCACGTCCCCGCTCACGGTGCTCACCTTGAGCGTCCGGTCCCCGCCGCCACCGATCGTCCCGCGCACGTGGGAGCCCACCCACTGATGCCCCTCCCCCTGGAGCGTCACGGGAAAGTCGGAGTGGAAGTCGCCCGACACGGACGTGACGTCCACCCCCGTCGCGAGCGCCCCGGGGAGCCTCAGGGTGACGTCGCCGCTCACGGAGTGGAAGCGCAGGCTCGTCCAGTCCAGGTCCGCCATCCCCACGTCGATGTCGCCGCTGACGGTGGAGGCCGACGCCTTTCCCGTCGTGGAGATGTGCACCTCTCCCGAGACCGAGGCCGCGTCCACGTCGGAGCGCACGTCGCGAGCGACCACGTCGCCCGATACGGTCCTGGTCTTCAGGGCCACGCCCGCCGGGAGCCTCACCGTATAGTCCACGCTCACGTGGATGCTGCGGTGGAACCATCCGGGACGGCCGCCGTCGCACCCCTCGCTGTTCTTGTCCGGGTAGTACACCGTGCAGATCGTCACGCCCTCGCCGCTCTTCACCACCCTGACCTGCACGTCGTCGAAGTCGCTCGCCTTGCCCTCCTTGCGTGCGACCACCTCCGCCGTGCCGCCCGGGGCCAGCTCCACGTGGACGTCACCGGAGATCGCGCGCACCTCGAGCGTCTGGCCCGACGGGAGCGTCCCGGACCACCGGAACGGGTTGTCCTGCTGCGCCACGGCCGCCGCCGCGCACACGGCCGCGAGCGCAGCGGTCGCCGCACCGAACCTCATCAGCTTGCCCAGCATGCCTCCTCCATGGTCCCGCGGACTCGTGCCAACGAATGTCACAGTTCCCTACGGCTTCGACGGAGCCGGGGTGTCGGAGGTTGGAACGGGGGCTCGGCGGCCGGCCCGGATCGGGGCCGTGTCTAATCCGCGGCGGCGAGCCGCTCCGCGGCGACGGGTGCTCGATGGCGCGGGCGGTTGTGGCGGCGCAGGAACACCACCGGGACGATCGTGACGACGAGGATCAGGAACGCCACCCGGAAGACGTCGTCCACGGCCGACACGAACGCCTGCTGCTGGGCGCTCATCGCGATCAGCGCCTTCGCCCGCGTCCCGGCCCGGCCGAGCGTGCCGCCCGTGACGAGCGTCGCGAACCGCTCGAGCCCCCGCACCGTGTGCCGATACGTGCCCGACGCCTGACGGATCTGCTGGCCGTACATGGCGGCGTGGAAGATCTCGCGGCGCGTGAGGATCGTGCCGAACAGCGCCACCCCGAAGCTCCCGCCGACCTGGCGGATCACGTTCAGGAGCCCCGACGCCTCGGCCATCTTCGAGTTGGGGATGTCCGAGATCGCCATCGCGGTGAGCGGTGCCATGAGCAGCCCGATCCCGATCCCCCGCAGATAGAGGGGGAACATGATCTCGCCATGCATGGAGAAGAGCGAGAGCGAGCTGAACTGGTACATGCTCAGCGCCAACAGCCCCAGCCCGATCGCGATCGGGACGCGCCCGTCGAAGCGATCGGTGAACATCCCCGCGAACGGCGCCGTGACGCCCAGCAGGATCCCCACGGGCAGGAACACGAGCCCGGCCTGGTAGGGGGTGTAGCCCAGCGAGTTCTGCAGGTAGATGGGGAGCAGGAAGTTGGCGCCGAACATCCCGATCCCGAAGAAGACGCGGACGAGGTTGCTCACCGAGAAGTTGACGCTGCGGAACAGGCTCAAGTCGACGAGCGGGTGCTCGACCATGAGCTCCGTGGCGAAGAACACGCCCAGGCTGACGAACGCGATCAGGAACGAGCCGAGGATGAAGTTCGACGTCCAGCCGCCCGTGTTCCACGCGGTGTTGCCGTCCGCCAGCGCGATCAGCAGCGCGGTGAGCCCCGCGCTCAGCGACGCGAAGCCCACCATGTCGAAGCGCTTGCCCGGGTCGAGACGATGCTCCCGCTGGATGACCCACACGGCCAGGATGCCCATGATGCCGAACGGCACGTTCACGTCGAAGATCACGTGCCACGAGTACCGGTCGATCAGCCAGCCACCCAGCACCGGGCCCAGCGAGACCGACGCGGAGGCCGAGACCGACCAGAATCCCAGCGCGATCCCGCGCTTCTCCGGCGGGAACTCCTGCGTGATGATGGCCATGCCCACGGGAAGCACGAACCCCGCGCCCGCTCCCTGCAGCACCCGGAACGTGATGAGCACGTCGAAGGTGTGCGCCAGGCTGCACAGGAACGAGCCGACCGTGAACAGGAAGAGCCCCAGCAGGAACATGCGCTTGTAGCCGAAGCGGTCGGCCAGCCAGCCGGACGCGGGCAGCATCACGGTGAAGATGAGCAGGTAGGCGTTGAGCACCCACTCGATCTGGTCGACCGAGACGCCGAACGTGGCCATGAGCTTCGGGAGCGCCACGTTGACGATCGTGGAGTCCAGGACCGCCATGAACGTGCCGATCATGACGGTGGAGAGGACGAGCCAGCGATAGATGGGGCGCGACGGATCGAGCACCGGGAAGCTCTCGATCAGCCGCTGCCGGGCGGGGGACTGTTCTGCAATCGTGGGTCCGGGCATAGTCGGAGGCCATACCCGTGCTTCCACCCGTGGTTTCCGGCGGTTGGGGGGGGGGGGGGGGGGGGGGGCGGCGGGGCCCGGCCGGCCCGGGCGGCGCCCGCGTCCGAGTCGCCCCCCCAGACTGC
>JBJKSF010000216.1:0-16020 GCA_046704285.1 Longimicrobiales bacterium
CGCAGTGCCGGCGCCCGCGGCGCCGCCGGACAGTGCGCTGGCCCGACGGCTCCTGACCGCGGCGGCGCAGCACGAACGCGAGCTCGACGAAACGGGCACCCTGACGCTCGTGGAAGCCGCGTTCCGCGCCGACCCCGACTACCTGCCGGCACAGCTGGCGCTGTTCCGCCAGCTCGACGATCGGCAGACGCCGACCGAACGTCGGCGCTACGTGGCCCATACGCCCGGCATGCCCCCCGCCGACGGCGCATGCCTCCGGCTGTCCGCGGCCGCCGCCCCGGGAGCGGCGCGGCGCCAGTTGGCAGCCCTCGACTCCCTGGAGAAGCGCTACGGCCGCACGGCATGCTCCACGTTTCTCCGGGCGCAGTGGGAGTCGCAGCTCCTTCCCGCCGAACAACCGGCGACCCTCTACACCGTGGAGTGGCCCCACGTCGTGGCCCTCGCGCCCGCCGACGGTGCGATCTGGGTCGCGTACGTCGGCGCGCTCGCGTCGAACGGCGATTCGAAGGACGCCGTCCGCGTGGCGCGACAGGCGCTCGCCCGCGACATCGACCTCAGCTCGCGGATCACGCTCTACATGCGGATCGCCGGCATTCGCGCCGCCCACGGCGACAGCGCCGGCTCGCGGGCCGTACGCCGTGCCCTGGACGAATGGCTGGCACGGCACCCGTCGCCCGAGGCACGCTACGAGAGTCTGCTGGCCCGTTGGAACGCCGCCCCTGGGACCGGCGACCGCGCCGACTTCGACCGGGCCGCCGAGATCGCCACGGCACACGGCGCCTGGTACGACCTCGGCGACCAGTGGCTCTGGCTCGGGGCCAGGCTTCTGGACGGGGGCGACCCGGCCGGGGCCGTGATCGATGCGCGCCGCGCACTCGCCCTCGCCGACTCGCTCGACTGGGCCGAGCTCCGGTCGCGCGCCCTCATCACCCTCGGCCGGGCCTATCTCAAGAGCGGCCGGTGGGCCGATGCCCTGCGGACGTTGCGGCTCGCTCGCACCGCATGCGACCCCCTCGACCTCTACCAGTCCGCGGAAGTGCACCACAACCTCGCGCACGTCTACGAGGGCATGGGGCGCATGGCGAAGGCGGAGACCGAGATCGATCGCTTCGTCTCGCTCGCGGACTCGATGCCCAACGACCCCGTGCACATGATCAGCCTGTACGATGCCGGTGTCATCCGGTGGGAGGCAGGACTGCATGCCGCGGCGCGGGTGGCCTTCGATTCGATGGTGGCCGTGATCGACACGCGTCATGCGAACTACTTCTACGCCGGCGACTACTACGAGCGCATCGGCGATCTCATGCATGCGCTCGCGTACTACCGCGCCGTGCCGCGAAACGACCCCGAAGAGGGAGCTCGGGCCCTCTCGGGGCTGGCCCGCGTCTACGACGCCCTCGGCATGCCGGACAGCGCCGAGGCCGCCGCGCGAGCCCACGACCGCGAGGTGCAGACGCCGGAGGAGGTGCCGCTCCTGCCCGGCGTCCTCGCGAGGCACGGGCACGTCGCCGAGGCGCTCGCCATCGCGCGGGTGTGGGCCGACACGCAGATGGCCCACGCCAACGTGAACGGCGCCGTCGCCGCCGATCTGCAGTTGGCGCGCCTGCTCCTCGAGTCCGACGCACCGCGTCTGGCGCTGCAGCAGGTGGCGCGCGCAGACCGGGAAGCCGCGCGCGCCACCCTGATCGGCGAACGAGGCCGCGCCATGACCATCCGGGCCGCCGCCGACCTGCGCCTGGCGCACGTCGGCGCCGCAGTGCGCGAGGCGCGCATCGCGGTGCGCGAGACTCGCGACCAGGGCACCGATGCCGATCGTCGTGATGCCCTGGTCGTGCTCGGTGACGCCCTCGCCCGGTCGGGGCGACCCCGCGCGGCGCTGACGGCCTACGACGGCGCCGGCCGCATCGTCGAGACGATGGCCCGCGACGTCACGGCAGACCTCCCCCGCGCGCGCTTCCAGGCGCGCCAGCTCGAACCCTTCGACCAGGCCGTGCGAGTGCTCCTGCGTATGCAGCCCTCGCCCTGGCGCACCGCCGCGCTGCTGGAATGGTCGCAGCGTCGCGACGACGCCGCCCTTCCAGGGCCCGTCGAGCCCCACCCCCCGCTCGACCTGGCGCACATCCGGGTCCGGCTCGGCCCGCGCCGCGTGCTGGTGGACTACGTCGTGCTCGACAGCGCCGCAGCGGCGATCGTCGTGACTCCCGGGCGCGCGGTCGTCGTGCCGTTGGCGGCGTCCGCCGCCACGCTGACCCCGCTCGTGGACGCCGTCCGTCGCCCCTTCACGACCGTGTACATGGGGCGCATCGATCTGGCTCGTGCCGTGCCCGACGTACCGGCGGCCTCCGCCCTCGCCCGGCTCGTGCTCGATCCGCTGGCGGCGTACCTGGTCGGTTTTCGCAGGGTGACCATCGTCCCCGACGGGCCGCTCCACCTGCTCCCCTTCGATCTGCTGCCGGTGGACGATTCGACCATCATGGTCGACCGCTTCGCGGTGAGCCTGCTGCCGGCCGTCCGGCTGCTGTCGGCGCCCGTGCGGGCCCCCATCGTGGGAGCCGACGCTTCACTGCTCGTCGTGGGCGGCGACGCCCCGGGAGCGGCGCGTGAAGTGCGGGACGTACGCCGGGCGTGGACCGATGGTCCGGTGCGCGTCCTGTCGGCCGGCGACGCCACGGAAGGTGCCATTCGCCGTGCCCTCCCACGGTACGCCGTGCTGCACTTCGCCACGCATGCCGTGGTGGACGCCACAGACCCGCTCGCGTCGCGTCTGGTGCTCGCCGCCGACTCGGCCTCCGACGGCCTGCTGCAGGTCCGCGAGATCGAGCGCACCCGCTCGCGGGCGTGGCTCGTAGTGCTGAGCGCCTGTGAGAGCGAAGATGGGACGGTCCTTGCGGGCGCCGGTCCCATCGGGCTGGCGCGCGCGTTCCTGGTGGGCGGTGCGCGCGCGGTGGTCGCCACGCAATGGCCCGTCACCGCCACCGCGGCGGACTTCATGCGAGCGTTCTACACGGACCTCGCCGCCGGCGACCCGCCCGACGAGGCGCTGCGGAGCGCCAAGGAGACGATCCGCCACGATCCGGGCACCAGCAGCCCGATCGACTGGGCGGGATTCGTGTTGGTCGGAAGTCCGGACTTCAGGTTCGGCCCGTGAGCGTCGGACGGTGACGTCCGAGGACTCCACGGCTCTTTGCGCACAGGCAGTGGAGATGAAGCACGAGATCTCTGGCCCGGCAGGTTACGCGTCGTCCGCCTCGAGCCCGAAGTGCCGAAGCATCTCGCGGTGACCGAGCTCCGTGAGCCGGACCGCCCTGCCTTCCCGCTCCCTCGCCAGCCACTTCCGCTCGAGCGCGAGCGCCAGGAGCGCCGCACCGAGCGCGCCGCCCAGATGCGCCCGGCGCTCGCTCCAGTCCAGGCACGCATACGCGAAGCGCCGGCGCCGTGCGCGCGCTCCCTCCACGTCGACCCCGAGTGCCTCCAGCGCCTGCCTGCCTTCCCGGGTCAGGTCGTACGCGTCCGGGCGCCCTCCCGCGACGGGGGCGATCCAGCCGAGCGCCGCGAGGCGGTCGTGGAGGGCCACGCCCAAGCTCCCCGCGAGGTGGTCGTAGCACGTCCGGGCTGCACGCAGCCCGTCGGGCGTGCGGAGCCGCGGCGACGGCTTCGCCTCACCGGCCAGCACGGTCAAGCGCTCGAGGGCGTCCGCCGCACCGCTGTCGCTCAGCCGATAGTAGCGGTGTCGTCCCTGCACCTGGACGCATACCAGGCCGGCGGCCTGCAGGCGACTCAGATGCGCGCTGGCCGTGGGTGGACCGATGCCCGCCGCCAGGGCCAGCTCGGTGCTGGTGCGCGCGCGGCCGTCCAGCAGGCACGAGAGCATACGGGCGCGTGCCGGCTGGCCGATCGCGGACGCGATCCCGGCCAGGAGATCGTGGACGTCGTGTCCTGCATTCATGGTTCGGTTCACGTCGAAGCGTCTTTGCGGACGGAGTGACACTATTCGAGCGCGGTCCCTTTTGTTCCACCGCACCCACGGCCGTCCGGGGAGGCATCAATGAACGTCACCTGTTTCATCCGCTACCAGATCGACCCCTTCCAGCGCGAGCGCTTCCGCGCGTACGCCGAGAGGTGGGGCCGCATCATCCCCCGCTGCGGCGGCCACCTGATCGGTTACTTCCTGCCGCACGAAGGGACGAACGACGTGGCGTGGGGGCTCATCGGCTTCGACAGCCTCTCGGACTACGAGCGATACAAGGGCCGGTTGGCCGCCGACGAGGAGGCCCGAGCGAACTTCGAGTCGGCCGCCCGGGAGCGCCTGATCCTGCGCGAGGAGCGCAACTTCGTGACGTCGGTGGACGGCACGTTCGAGCGCCCGGCGGATGCTGCAGGATCGGCCTGAGGCGATGGCGAGCGAGCGCCGAAGGAGTCCTCTCGCGGCGGGGCGCAGGAGCGAGCGGGGCGAGGATCGGAGTCGCCGGTGAGGAAGATCGGCATCGTGGGCGGCGTCGCGTGGCGCTCGACGGTGGCGTACTACGAGGGGATCTGCGCGCGCTGCGAGCGATTGCACCGGGAGCGCCGGGCGGACGGGCCAGCGCCCATGCCGGAGTTCTCCATCGAATCGCTGGATCTGGCCACCGCGGTCTCCTACCTGGGAACCGTCGGGAACGAGCGGTCGTGGCGGCGGTTCGACGCGTATCATCGCGCAGCCCTCAGGCAGCTCGAGGCTGCCGGTGTGGACTTCGCCTTGATCGCGAGCAACACACCCCATCACCGTCTGGACGCGATCACGACCGGCGTACGCCTGCCGGTGGTCGGGATCTTCCATGCCACCGCGCGCGCCTGCGCCGACCTCGGGGCCCGGCGCGCCCTGATCCTGGGCACGTCGACGACCATGGGCTCACGTCGGCTCGTGCAGGTGTTCCGGGCGTCGGGGATCGACGCGGGCGGCCCCCCCGAGAAGAGGGTCGGATCGGAAGTCGAGCGGGTCATCGCGGATCTCCAGGAGCGAAGGGACGAAGGGGCGGCCGACCGCATCCACGGCCTCGTCCGGATGGCGCTCGGCGGACCTCCACCGTCCGGCTGCGTGGTCTGTCTGGCCTGCACCGAGCTGCCTCTCGCGTTCCCTTCCGGGAGGGATCTTCCCACGTTCGAGGTTCGGGGCGTACGGTACGTCAACAGCACGGCGGCACACGTCGATGCCGCGTTCCGGCTGGCGACGGCGGGGGACCGAGGCGGGGTGATTTCGTGACGTTCCGAGCGGAGGAGCACATGACGAGACAGCAGGACAAGGCCGAGACGTTCCGGGCGTTGCACGCAGGTGAGCCCTTCGTGATCCCCAACCCCTGGGACGCCGGCGCGGCGCGGGTGCTGGCGGCCCTGGGCTTCCGCGCGCTCGCCACCACCAGCTCGGGGTTCGCGTTCACGCTGGGACGTCGGGACGGCGCCGCGACCCTCGACGAGGTGGCGGCCCACGCGGAGGCGCTGGACCGTGCGACGGACCTGCCGGTTTCGGTGGACCTCGAGAACGGCTACGGGGAGGACCCCGAGAGCTCCGCGGCGGCCGTCACCCGCATCGCGGCGAGCGGCGCGGTGGGAGGATCCATCGAGGACTGGGATGGCACAGCGCGCCGGATCTACGACCTGGGCCGGGCGACCGAGCGCATCGTGGCAGCGGTCGAGGCGGCCCGCACGCTTCCTTTCCCGTTCACCCTGACGGCGCGAACGGAGAACCACCTCCGCGGCAACCCGGACCTGGAGGACACGATCACCCGTCTGCGGGCCTTCGAGGCGGCCGGGGCCGACGTGCTCTATGCCCCCGGGCTCGAGAGCGTCGAGGAGGTCCGCGAGGTGTGCGCCGCGGTGTCCCGACCCGTGAACGTGCTGGCCCGGCCCGGGCTCTCGCTCGCGGCCCTGTCGGAGGCCGGCGCCCGGAGGGTGAGCGTCGGCGGCGCCCTGACGTGGGTCGCGGTCCGAGCCATGGTCGAAGCCGCGACGGCGATCCGCGACCGCGGAGACTTCTCCGCGCTCTCCGCCCAGCTCCCGCTGGCCGAGTGGCTCGGGGCATGAGAGGCGGGCCACCAGTCACCGTCTGTCGTCCACGAGGGCCGATGCCATGAGATCCTTCGGGTTGCTGCTTTGTTCTGCCGTCGTCGCGCTCTCGATCGGCGGTTGCCACCCGCGCACGACCCGTCCCACGGTCCTCTCCCTGACACCGTACGCAGGCACCGACCTGCGCACGGTGAACGTCATGGTCGGCGGAACGACCAGTCCATTCATCTTCGACACCGGCGGTGGGCTCGTCGTATTGACCCCGGAGCAGATCAGCACTGCGGGCTGCAAGCCGTTCGGCCAGGTCACCGGGTTCCGTGCCGACGGCACCAAGATCGTCATGCAGCGCTGTGGACCGGTCGCGCTCGACGTGGACGGCTACAGGGTGGATCAGGAGGTCGAGCGTTTCGACCTCATGTCGCTGCTCGGCAAAGGTGCGCCGGCCGTCGGCGGCCTCATGGGCCTGGCGGCGTTCGACGGCAAGGCAGTCACGCTCGACCTCGCACACGACCGGTTCGTCGTCGAAACGCGCCGCAGCCTGCGCGGGCGGATCCGTGACATGCGCCCCATTCCCGTGCGCATCGTGCGGGGGGCGGGTGGCGACCTGGTGGTCTTCATCGAGATCCAGGCCAAGACCGGGACCCTGTGGATGGAGGTCGACACCGGCAACAACGGGCCCGTATTCCTGGCCCCGCACGCGCAGGTGCAACTGGGTATCCATCTGCCGAAGGGCAAGGACCGGCCGCTCGACCTCGAGGTGATCGGCCTGGGTGCCGTTCCGGTCCAGGCGGCCTCGCGGGACATGATCTACGACGGAGAGCTGGATCCTGCGTTCCTGAGGCAGATGGTGCTCACCGTCGACTTCAACCACCGCAAGGCGTGGGCGCGATACGTGAACTCGGTGGACTGACCGCTCGTGGCGGGTCCGCAGGCGCTCGGCCTCGCGGGAGGCCGCAGCGCTTCGCCACGCGACCCGGGTGGCTCCCCGCCGGAGCCCGAGGGCTCCGGCGGGGAGACCGGCGCGTCAGTGGTTCCTGATGTGGTTGTTCTTGAGGTGGATCGCCGCGCAGACGTCCTGGAAGGTGAACGGCGCACCATAGGCGTCGGCCACCGGAGCGACGGCCTTCGCGCAGAGCTTGTATCCGCCGGGCTTGTAGATCGTGACGTTCCCGAACGTGGCCAGGGTGCCGTAGCCGCTGGCGCCCTCGATGGTCGTTGCGGTGGTGTCCGAGCACGCCTCGCCGTCGGGGTCGCAGAAGGTGGCTCCCGCCGGCTTACCGTTGTTCGTCTTCAGGTAGAGCTCGATCGGCACCGCCTCGATCTGCGTTCCACCTCCGGAGAGCGCCTCGACGGTGAACGGGTCGAGAGCGGTACCGTCCACTCCGTCCGCCGGCGGCGTGACGAACTGGAGCCTTCCGGCTGGATTCGCCGCAACTGGAGCGAAGTGGCTGAAGTCGATCGGGCTGCCGCCCGTCGACGGGGGACCCGAGACGGGCTCGGCGAGCAGGGGCTGGGGCAGGAACACCCGTCCGGCCGTGGCGAGCAATCCGTCGAGGAGGCCGTGGGAGCTCGTCATGGCGATCTGCTGATCGCAGAACGTCATGGTGTCGCTCTGCAGCAGCGTGCCCTGGCGCTGAAGGACGTTGGCGGCTCCGGACGGCGGGAGGGGAGTCAGGTAGCACACGCCCACGTGCAGCCCCGTGCCCTTGAAGCCGGAGACGTCCGGGAACTTGTGGAGCTGGAAGGCGAGGCCGCCGACGCTGACGTCGTTCACCGACAGCGTGCTCGGAGCACCGTAGATGAGAATCGTGTTCGCACCCGTGACGCTTCCCCACGTGGTCTTCTCGGCGACCTCGACACCCCAGAGCGCCTCGTTGGAGATCCCCTCGAACGTGAACGGGACGTTGCCGTGCGCCACGATGGGGTCGGCACCGGTACCGCCACGCACGGAGAAGATCCCCTGGCCTCCGAGGTCCGCTGCGGTGACCGGCACGACGGTGCTGTCTTCCAGCGTGTCGGCCGCGCACAGCCTGGACAAGGCGCACATGTACGTCATCACGCCGTTGGCGAGGCTCGCACCGTCGTCGGCCGACCCTCCGGTCCCGGCCCCCGAGATCGTGTCGATCGTGGACAGGACCGACCACCCTCCGGCGACGACCGCGGCGCTGTCGGAGGCGTTGCACTCGCCCTGCATGGCACTGAGCGTGTCGATCGTCGTGTTCTGTTGCGGTTGCGGGAAGTAGCTCGTGGCCAGGGTGACGAGGTTCTGCGTGTCGCATGCGCCTCCCGTGACGACGAGCGACGGGGTCGTCACGAGCGGGGCCGCGGGTGAGCGGCTGGATGGTCCGCTGCAGCTGTAGACTGCCAGCGCCACACCGGCCAAGAGCGGAATCGCGAATCGAACCCGAACCATCGGGGACCTCCTGGGGCAGGGGGGGCTACTTCATGCCGAGCAACGATCGGAAGCCCGGCTGTTCGTTGAAACCTTGCTCGTACCAGTACGACTTGCTGGAGTCGACCCACGCTCGGTAGGCGCTCACGTACGACGGATTGGCGGCCAGGTAGACGCCCATCAACTGGATCGCGTCCTTCCAATCTCCGAGCCAGCCCAGTGTGAACGCTTCCAGGTGCGCGACGCTCCGTGTGGGGTCGATCTCGGGCGAAGCACTGCCGCGGGCCGCGACGGCCCGGGCCGAGTCCGGCAGATGGGCCCGTACCAGGGCCATCGCCATGTACTCGAGACCCTGCTTCTCGTTGAGAAGCGTGTCCTGGGGCGGGCTCAGCTCCACGTACCGGCGCATCTGCTTCCAGGCCCTGGGGATGTCCGGCGGCACGTCGGGGAACGCGTACCACATCACCTGACACAGGTGGAATCGGTAGTAGTCCGGGAAACGGCGGAGGCCCTCATCGCACCATCGCTTGGTCTCCTGCTCCTCACCCAGGTCCCAGGACACCGACGTCAGGCGCCAGAGCGTCAGGTCCGCGTTCTTCAGGAAGGGGTCCCCCTCGTAGGAGTTCAGGGCCGCGATCTTCGCTTGCGCGTCCAGGCCCTCATTCATGAGAAGAGAGCTCAGGGTTGCGTCCGCAGAGGGGGTTCCTGCCTCTCCGAGCAGCGTCTCGGCTTCCGAGTCCGCTTGCTGCGCCACGTCGTCGCCGGGGTAGAGCTTGAGGAGGTACTTCAAGTAGATGAGGGTCCCCTTGAGCTCGAGCGCCGAAGCGTTGTCGGGTGCCCTCGCGAGCGCGCTGTCGGCGAGAACGAGCCCGGGGGCGATCCACTTCTGACACCGGAGGGGATCCATGCCCGCGAGCCGGCACTGTTGCTCCGCGAGCCAGCCCCGGCGCACGACCGGCGCCACCCACGTCGGGTCCGCCGCCTCCGCCCGCGCGAGCGTCGAATCCGCCAGTACGAGCTCCTCGGAGGCCGTGCTGACGTCGTGGCGGCCGAGCGCCCGATCGGCCTGCTCCTGGGCCAGGGAGGCCTTCTGCAGGAGCTCCCACGCCTTGACGCTGTGCGTGGTGCTCCGGAGGTCGATCTGTCCGATCTCCTGTCCGACCTTCTGACGCAGAAAGTCGGCCACCTGCTGGGACAGGCTGTCCTGCAGGGCGAAGATGTCGGCGAGCTTGCTCTGGAAGTCCTTGCTGTCGAACTGTGCTCCGTCCTTGGCGTCGATCATCGACACCGTGACGCGGACCTGATCGTCCGCCACCGCCACGCGGCCGTCCACGATGGTGCCGACCTGCAGGGCGCGTCCGATGCTGTCCAGGCTGGGGCGATGGTAGCGGAAGAGCTCCGAGCCGTTGCGGGAGACCACGGTGAGGGCCTTCACGGTGCTCAGCTGGTCGATGAGCGACTCGGTGATGCCGGTGGCGAGGAGCTTCGCCTGGCTCCCGCCCCCCTCCGCGCTGAAGTACAGCACCGCGACCCGCCTGGGATCCTCGGTCGGCTTCAGCGCGACCGGACCGGAGGACCGGCCCGTGGCCGAAGCGAAATCGGTCCGGGCCACGGCCACGCCGGCCCCGGCCGTGAGAATCGCGATCAGCGCGAGGAGGAGCTTCTCGATCAGCGGAGACTTCTGCGCCCCCCTGGCCCCGTGGAACCACGAGATGATGATCGCTCCGGGGAACCCGCACAGATAGAGCGTCAGCGCGATGCGGTAGACGATCCCGGGGACGACCCCATGTTGGCTGACCTGATCGACGACCTCCAGCACCGCCCATCCGGCGGCCGCGTAGGCCACCACGAATTGGGGAATCCGGCGCTGACGAACCTCTTTGAGTTCCACGATCACGCGTCCATACGGCCATCGCCGACAGACAGCGTCGTCGGCGGTCGGGGCGAACACAGGGGTTTCAAACCCCTGCGGGGAGGGCGCCGTCGCAACGGGGCGCGGGCGGAAATCAATGACACCGTGGACGCTCCAACGCAAGGCCCCGGGGGCGCTGTCGGAGCGCGAGGTCCTCGACGGAGCCTCGTTGCCCGGCACGGCCGGGCAGACCTCGACCATGCGGTGGCCAGGGGCCCCGGCCCTCGCATCCGGCCGGATGCTCTTGATTCTTCCTACGAAGTTGATACGAAGCGACTTGTGGGAGCAGATGCAAGCAGCTAAGCTGTCGTCTGCTGATGCGTGCCGTAGTCGCACCGACGGAATCCATGCGCAGTCGACGCCCTGGAGGGATGGCCGCAGAGGCGTACAACATCAGGGCATGAGGCGCCGTCGGCGGGGCGGGGAACGATGTCTTCCGGTGATTCGGGGACGGTTGGCCGCTTCGGAACACTGACCCGAAGCGAACCGCTCGCTGTTCCGCTGGCCTGCGTTCCCGCGCGCGCTCCGACCGATCGCACGCTCCGTCTCGCCCCATCCCGCCAGCTTCCGGCGGTCGATGCGGGCGCCCGGACGGGCCCATGGCTCGAGAGCCTCGAGACGTGCTACCCACGTTGCAGATCTCCATGATCGCGCGGTGCCGACGCGTCGATCGACATCCCCACATACGCATGTTAGGCGCATGGAGTACCCGCACCGACCTGCCTTGTCGCTGCCCACGATCCAGAAGTGCTCCTTACGGCACACGCAAGGAGAGGACACTCCTTCCCGTCCCGCCCCGCGGGGCGGACGGACCCCAATGGGAGACGCACCATGTCAGACCGCACGTTCCTCCGGGCGGGCGCAGCCCTCACGGCGCTCCTCCTCGCCGGTCTCGGTGGGTGCTCGGACAAGACTCAGCCCGTGGCTCCCGCCCCGGACGAGCTCACCGTGCTGGACGCCCGTACGGCCCCGGCGCTGGGTGTGGAGCCGTTCACCGTCTACAACCAGAACGTCTACGAAGGCGGTGAGACCGCTCCTCTCTTCAGCATCGACCTCAGCAACATCCCCTTGCTGCTCACCACGACGAACACGTTCTGGGGACAGGTGAAGGACAGCCGGATCCCCGAGCGCATGGCCGCCGTCGTGAGCGAGATCGCCGACCACCGGCCCGAGCTCGTCGGGCTGGAGGAGCTGTTCCAGATGGCCGTGGTGGACGCCACGACCGGCCACGTGCTCGACGGTGAAGACCCTCTCGCCTCCATCATGGGTGACATCGCGGCGCGTGGGCTGCCGTACGAGGTGGTGCGGGTGGACACGCTCACGTCCGTCACGCTCCCGATGGCCATCGATTTCACGACCTTCCAGATCCAGAAGGTGCTGATGGTCACCGACCGCCTCGCCGTGCTGCGTCGCACGGACGTGGCGGTGACGGGCAGCACGGCCGGGGTCTATGCGGCCCACATCCAGCTCACTCCCGACATCACCGTGAAGCGGGGGTGGGTCCGCGTCGACGCCGACCACCGAGGCGTCCCCTACCACCTGGTGGTGACCCATCTCGAGGGCCAGTCGGCCGCGCCGGTGCAGGCGCTCCAGACGGCCGAGCTGCTGAGCAGCGTGGTCTCCGGGCTGGACGGCGTGACGATCATCACCGGCGACTTCAACTCCGACGCGTCCGGCGGACCGGGCGACCCCGCCTGGACCCCGACCTACCAGACCCTTCTGGACGGGGGCTTCACCGACGCGTGGCTGCAGTCCGGCCAGCCCCGGCACGATCAGGGACTGACGTGCTGCCACGCGGTCGATCTGCGTGACCCCTGGCCCGGGACCTTCGACCAGCGCCTGGATCTCGTCATGGTGCGGGATGCGAGGAACCGGTCGAACAGCGGCAAGGTGAGCGGCTCGATGAGCTTCGACATCCTCGGGACCGGACCCTCGGACCAGACGCCCCACGGGCTGTGGATCTCCGACCACGCGGGCGTCCTGGCCGGGCTCAGACTGCCGACCCGGTGAAGAGATGACCGCGGTACCGGCCCGTGCGAGGCGGGCCGGTGCCTCACAAGTCTCCGCGAGGCACGGATCGGGTGACGGGCGAGCACATCGCGGCGACGCGCGACGCGCTCCGGGTTCTCTCGCCGTCGGGAGCGGGGAGAGCATCCCGACCGCAGCCGTGCTGAGAGGAGCGATGGTGGGCTGCGACTCCGGCTCCGGTGACGTGGTCGCCGCGACCGTCCCGGGGGTGCTGTCCACGATCTCCAGCGGGGGCTTTCCGCTGCTCACTGCGCCGGCCTGGATCATCGTGGGCAGCGTCGCGGCGGAAGGTCAGGCCGGGCTGGCGGTCACGGAGCTGTCTCCCACGGCGTGGGGGGAGATCGCCAGGTTCGCACGGCTCCCGGGGGATGCCTTCCGGAGTCTCGTTGGCGTCCCTGACGCCCCGGTCAGAGACGCCGCGTTGGCCAGTCGGAGGTGAGGTGGGGGAGCCGTCCTGACGGCTACGGAAGAGCCCGCGCCGCCACACGGCGGCGCGGGCTCGGCACAGGGAGGTGGGCGGCAGACAGGCTGCGTCACCACCAGGCCGGTGAGCATCTGGTCGCGCGACGGGTCGGGTGCGTCCCCCTAGTCCTCCATTCCGCTCCGGCCCCCTCCGAGAGGCAGCCCGTAGCCGACGAACATGAAGATGGCCTGATTCTTCCACCCGCCCTGATGGCCCTTGTACACGTCGGTCAAGCCGAAATCGAGTCCGCCACCGACGGCCAGGATCGAGCTCCCCAGCGGGAACCTGAGTCCCACCCTGCCGAGGGCGCCGAACTCCGTGGTCCCGTTGTAGTCTCCGTAGTTCTTACAGTTGTAGTTCGGCTCTCCCGGATACGTCTCGTTGCACCTGACGTTGACCGACAGGCGCGGGCCGACCGAGACTCCGAGGTCCAGCGCCCTGGAGAGAGGGACCGTCGTGGAGAGAAGCACCGGAATCTCGATGTAGTTGTAGATCTCTTCGCCGCTCGCGCTCGCGAATTTCGTTCCCTTTTCGGTGTAGGTGACGTACGGCTCGATCCCGAGTCGGCCGTTCAGCCTGAACGTCGTCCCGAGCCCCACGAAGAACCCCATCCGGTACGAGGTACTGAACTCCCTCGTCGAGATGCGGGCCCACGTGGGCCCGGCAATGACGGAGACCGGCACCTGCGCCTGAACCTGGCCCGCCGCCAGCAGGAGCCCCAGGCCCAACATGAGTCCTTCACCCAGAGCGACTCTTCGCATCTCGCCCTCCTCGGTCCGAGGTTGAACTGCCGTGCCAACCCAAGCCGCATCGGTCCGGTCGGGGCAATCGACTGCTTCTGGCAGGCTGCTGGCAGCCACATCCTGCCATGGGGCGGGGCAGGGCGGCCGACGGGCGATGCCGCACCGGCACATGGCCCGGGAGCGGCCGTGCTGGGACCGATGTCACCCCGTCGTGGCGGTGCGCGATGCCGGGGCCGGCCCGAGCGCGGCACGCCCGGTCGCCATGCCTGGACATGGCTCTCGGCACCCCCACCGGGTCCTTCGTCTCACCGCGCGAGCGCCAGGTTCAGGCGTGCTTCATGGGGCACGCCGTCACCGTTGAAATCATACTCCCGGTGAGCGCCCTTGAGGGTCAACGTGTTCCCGGACAGGCTCACGCTGAAATCCATCTCGTTCGTCATACCGGGAGGAGCCGGCATGTGCAGCGCAAGATCGCCGGGCTCGGGCGTCTCCCACGTTCCGGTCAACGCGATGTCCTGGTGCCCCGGGTCGGTGCAATCGAAGGTGAACGTGTGATCCGCGTTCAGCACGAGCGTCCCCGTGCCGCCGTGGTCGTTGATGACGTCGACCGTCCCCAGGCCCTCCGTACTGACGAACTGCACGCTGGTGGCAGCCCATGTGCCGACCAGGGACTGTTCCTTCGGTCCCGAGGGGCTGCTCCCGCACGCCGCGACGCCAACCAGAAGGCTCACGGCGAGGACATCCATGCTCGCGCGCATCGTGCCCTCCCTTTTCGGCTAGCACGTGAAGCATAGCGATGGCGTTTATGTTGTGCCAGTGGCGTACACGCTTACCCCGACGCGCACCTCGGGTGAGCGACGGTGCAGGGACAGGCGAGGGCACGGGCGAGGGCACGGGCGGTCCGTGCCCCCACCCCGTTTCTTCCGGTCTCGGGCCTCGCGTTTCAGGGCTCGGCGCGCCCGGGGTGGAGACCCGCGTCGGCCGCGGGCCTCGGGCTCAGGCGCCCAGAACGGCCGGGAGCCCCAGCCTTTCGACCAACGTCCGAAATCCGGGGTCGTCCCCGAGCGCCCGGTACACCGGACGTCGCGCCAGATAGATCAGATCGGGGTCCACTTCGTGTTCGGCGGTGGCCAGCCACGCGAGCGCCGAAGCGCGTCGGCCGAGGGCCAGGTCGACCTGCACGAACAGAGCAGGCGACACGAACCGCTGGTCTCCCAGCGTGACCAGACGCGCGCGCAGAGACTCCGCCTCGTCCGTGCGCCCGGCCCGGGCATGCGCCTGAGCGAGGCCGGCGATCATCTCCGGCGTGCCACCGGTGAGCGCGATCGCGCGCGTGAGCCCCTCGGCCGCCTCGCGGTCCTCGCCGCTCTCCCGGGCGATGGTGCCGTAGAAGTACTCGGCCATCCCGAAGTACCGGTCGAGGCGCAGGGCGGCGCGCGCCGCCTCCTTCGCGGCCGGGTAGTCGCCGGCGAAGTAGCGCACCATCGCCTCGCTCGTCCACATCACGGGCGACAGGGGGTCCAGCTCCCGTGCCCGCACGATGTGCTCCACTGCCCGATCGAAGCTCCCCTGCGGCGTGAGGCAGTCGAGCGCGTAGCGCTGATGCGCGGACGCAAGGCGCGGCCCGAGCGCGACCGCACGGCGAAACGCGTCTTCGGCGGCCGGCCAGTCGTGCTCGTAGAGCGCCCTCACGGACGCCAGCCGTACCCAGGCCTCTGCGAACGTCGGGTCGCGGCCGAGCGCCGCCTCGGCCGCCGTCCTCGCGGCCGGCATCACGTCCCGGGGGCGCGCGATCCCGTAGATGGCGAGCAGGGAAAGGCTGTCGGCCATCCCCACCTGGGCGTCCGTCAGGTCCTCGTCCAGCTCGAGCGCCTGGCGGAACAGATCCACGCTCGCGCGCAGTCCGGCCTCCGTTCGCGTCCGGTTCGCGTGCACCCCCCGCAGGTAGGCCTCGTGCGCGGGCCAGGCGCGCGTGGAGGAGACCACGAGGGGACGATGCGCGTCTCCGAGGAGCTGCACCTCGAGCGTCTGCACGATGGCGCGGGCGATGTCGTCCTGGATCGCGAACACGTCGTCGAGTCGCCGGTCGTACTGCTCGGACCAGAGCTGGTAGCCGGTGCCGGTGCTCACCAGGTGCGCCGAGACGCGCACGCGCGAGCCGGAGCGACGGACGCTTCCTTCCAGGATGTTGGCCACTCCGAGCCGCTCCCCGATGGCGCGGGCGTCCTCCGTGCCGCCGCGCACCGCGTAGCACGAGCTGCGGGCCGCCACCCGCAGCTCGCGCAACCTGCTCAGCGCTCCGATGATCTCGTCCGTGACGCCGTCCGAGAAGTACGCCATGTCCGGATCGGTGCTTCCGTTCGCGCACGGAACCACCGCGATGGAAGGCAGCTCGGCCGAAGCTGCGGCCACACGGGACGGCGGGGCTCAGATACCCACGCGG
>JBJKSF010000217.1:0-18358 GCA_046704285.1 Longimicrobiales bacterium
CCGGCGCGATCGGGTTCTCCCAGCGCAGCCCCTCGAAGCGCGCGAAGTCCGCGTCGGTCGAGCAGAGGAGGAGCCCGTATTCCATCGCCAGCGCGGCGAGGTGCGCGTCCGGCAGCAGGTTCGGCCGGTTGCCGACCGCGGGCATGAACGTCGCGAGGATCTCGCGGTGACGCTCGGTGGGGTCCGGCGTGAACGTGACGTCGAGCGCGAGCCAGTCCTCCACCTGCCGCCACGCGCGCCGGACCGGCATGGGCCGCTCGAGGATGCGCGGGTTCGAGACGATGCGGGTGAACCCGGTCAAGCTGGCCCAGGGCAGTCCGACCCCGTGGGGGCCGTTGAGCCGCGCATCGAGCCAGGCGTGCGCCCTCTCGTGCTCGGGAAAGCCCTCCACCGCCGCGTACACCAGCAGGTTGACGTCGACGAGGATCACCGGAAGCGCTCGCCCTCTCCGTGGGCCAGCGCCTCGGACACGTCGTCCACGCTCTCCAGCAGGCACCGCCCCCCGTTCCAGGTCGGCGTGGCGTAGGTCGCCCGGCGGGCCGCCTTCGGCTCCTCGAGAGACCGGACTCCGGCGCGGAGCGCCTCGTTCACCGCGCCCTTCAGCGTGAGCCCGCGCTCCGCCCGCCACCGCTCCAGCGCCGCGGCGACGTCAGGCTCGAGGGTCAGGGTGGTCCTCATGCATCCGAACATCACCGAGGTGATGCCTTGATGTCAATCGGCTCCACGCGGCTCGTCGCGCCGGCGCGGGCTTCCGGCCCGGGTCCCGTCCGGCCCCGTCAATCCCCCAGACAGATCCCCAGGCTGCGCGCGGTCTGGATCACGTCGGAGTCGAGCGGCACGGTCTTGATCTTCGACACGGCGATCCCGAGCGGCACGGCCAGCACGTTCGGGGGATCCAGGGCGACCATGCACCCGAAGCAGGCATCGCGCACGAGGTTGACCGCTGCCGTGCCGAATCGGAGCGCGAGCAAGCGGTCCTCCGAGTTCGGGCCGCCGCCCCGCTGCAGGTGGCCGAGCACCATCGTCCGCGTCTCGTGCGTCGTGAGCCGGTCGATCTGCTCGGAGAGCTCCGCCGCGATCCCGCCCAGGCGCACCGCGCCGTGCGCCGCCCGGTGGTAGTGCGGCTCGCCGCCCACGGGGTAGGCGCCCTCCGCCGCCACGACCATCGCGAAGCCCCTGCGGCCCATCTCGTAACGGGCCTCGATCTTCCGGCACACCTTCTCGATGTCGTACGGGATCTCGGGGATGAGGATCACGTCGGCCGTGCCGGCGACGCCCGAGTAGAGCGCGATCCAGCCGGCGTTGCGGCCCATCACCTCGATGATCATCACGCGCTGATGCGCCTGCGCGGTGGTGTGCAGCTTGTCGATGGCCTCCGTCGCGGTCTCCACCGCGGTCTGGAAGCCGAACGTGAGGTTGGTCGCCGCCAGGTCGTTGTCGATGGTCTTCGGCACGCCGACGACCTTGAGTCCCTTCTGGAAGAGCTCGTGCGCGATCGTGAGCGAGCCGTCCCCGCCGATCGCGATGAGCGCGTCCATCCCGAGGCCGGAGAGCGCGGCGATGACCTCGTCGGATCGGTCGATGTACTCGACCGTGCCGTCGGGCTTCTCGACGGGCCAGTGCAGGGGATTGCCGCGGTTGGTCGTGCCGAGGATCGTGCCGCCGAGGTGCGTGATGCCGCGCACGGCCGAACGGTCCAGCCGGTAGACGCCTCCGTCCTCGAAGAGGCCGTCGTAGCCCTCGCGGATGCCGTAGACCTCCCAGCCCAGCTCGTCGGCGGCGAGCACCACCGCCCGGATCACCGCGTTGAGGCCCGGAGCGTCCCCGCCGCCGGTGTTGACGGCGATGCGCCGGATCTTGGTGGTCATGGAAGCCCTTCGGTCGTTCGTGGAATCGGTCGGCCGGGAGCCCGCCGCCGGAAGAGAAATGATATCCGCGGAACAGGCCGATGGGGAGGTGGCCCCGCACGGGGGAGTCGGCCCGCGCCCGCGGATCTCTCGCTCGCGGCTTCTACAGCGCCTGGCCCCAGATGTCCGGCTCGTCGCCCACCCGCTCGCGCGCCAGGACCTCGGCTACCGTCCGCACGAGAGCCTCGGCCTCGAGCGGCTTGTACAGCGTGCGCACCGCGCCGAGCTCCTGCGCCGTGTCGAGCTGATCGGCGCTCACACCGGAGACGGCGATGATGGTTGCCCTCGGGTCCATCTCGCGCATCTCCCGGATGAGGCGCAGCCCGTTGAGCCTGGGCATGTGCAGGTCCGTGATGACGACGTCGATCGCGTGATCCCGGTAGACCTTCAGGGCGATCTCGCCGTCCTGCGCGAAGAACAGCTCGTGTCCGGCGTCCTCCAGGACCGAGCGCTCGAACAACCGGTCCATCTCCTCGTCGTCGACGACCAGGATCCTGGCCATGGCCCACCCTCGAATCGTGGAATCGTTTCGCCGCCCGCGACGGGCGGCGCGCATCGCCTCGGGCGTCTCACCTCAGCGCTCCCCGAGCGTGAACTCCACCCCTTCGGCCGCCGCGTCCATCGCGACCGTCGAGCCCCTGGCCCCCGCCTCGTCCCGCAGGCGGCTCACGATCCCGTCCAGCTCGGCGTCCGAGCGCTCGGGGTCGTGATGGAAGAAGAGGACCTTGCGGACCCCTCCCTCCTCGGCCAGCCCGAGAGTCTGCCGGAGCGTCGAGTGTCCCCATCCCGCGCGGGACGGGTACTCCTGATCCGTGTACATCGAGTCGTGGATCAGGACGTCGGCGCCGCCCACGAACTCCACCAGGCGCTTCCGCCAGCCGGGGTCCGTGGCGTAGTCCCCGCCCTCCAGCTCGTCGTCGGGGATGAAGCAGACCGCGCGACCTTCGGCCTCGATGCGATAGCCGAGGGTGTGGGAGGGATGCCGCACGCGCAGGGCGCGCACCCGGACGCCGTGACCCTGCCACGGTCCCTCGTCGAGGTGGGCGAACGAGAGGTCGGCGGCCACGGCGCTCAGCGGCACCGGGAAGTAGACCGGGCTCATGTGCCTCTCGAAGAGGCTCCGGATGTCGCCGTCGCTCTGCCTGGGGCCCAGGATGCGCAGCTCCCGCCCCGGTTGATGGAGCGGGAGGAAGAACGGGAAGCCCTGGATGTGATCCCAGTGGAAGTGCGTCAGGAAGATCGGCGTGTCGAGGACGCCGTCCTGCTTCACGAGGTCGAGGCCCAGGGGCCTGATGCCCGACCCGGCGTCGAAGACGAAGCGATGCCCGTTCGCGCGCAGCTCGAAGCACGACGTGTTGCCGCCGTATCGCGTCGTGGCGGGACCGGGGCTCGGAATCGAGCCGCGGGTTCCCCAGCAGCGGAAGGTCACGGGAGCTTCGGGGCCGCCGGCCCGCAGGGCCGATGGCACGGTGTCGGTCGCCGGCTTCAAGGCTTCCTCCCCGTGGGCGAATGCGGCGTGCCGCGTCGTGCGCGGGCCGACCTCCAATGTACGGTCGCCGCGGGCGCGCGGGCGAGGATCTTCCGCGCCCCCGCGTGGGCCCCGTCCGACGCCGGGAGGCGGCGCGCGCCCCCCTTCGGGAGTATACTCGACCCGAGCATGGGGTCCGGCGAGCGCACGCGACGACGCGCGCCGGGCCACCATGCGCTCTTCAGACCACGACAAGCCCACGGAGTGTTCGATGGCCCTTCTCGGTTTCGGAGGCAGGGGACGCGCGCAGGACGAGTTCGAGGACGAGGATCGGGAGGAGGAGCCCGTGGAGGTCGAGCCGGGCGAGGGCGAGGCGGCCGACGGCGATCCGGAGGCCCTTCTGAGAGCTGCGCCGTTCGTCCCCTACCGCCTGCACGAGGGGCACGAGGCCCTGTACGTCGGAGGGCCCGAGCCGCCGAGGGTCGTGGCCGCCTTCTTCGCGGAGATGCTGGCGCAATGCCGGACGTTCGCGGACCTGGACGAGCACCTGGACCGTCTGGCGCTCCAGTTCGGGCTGGGCCGCACGGAGACGACGCCGCTGCGCGCCAGCCTGGAGGACGCGGCGGAGTCCGGGTTGCTGGTCTCGCTCGAGTCCGTGTACCGGAGGGCCGTCGAGCGCTCGACCGGCTCCGGAGGACCCGCCGCGATCTCGACGATGGGGCTCGTGACGCGCGACCGGGTGGAGCAGCTCGCCCGCGGCCTGCGGAGCTGGATGGAGTGCGCGCGCGCCCACGAGCGGCACATGGACTTCGTCGTCTGCGACGACTCGCCGGGTCCGGAGCAGCGCTCGCGTTGCGCCGCCGAGGCGGAGGGGCTGGGCCGGGAGCTCGGCTTCGACGTCTGGTACGCCGGAGCCGAGGAGAAGGAGGCGTACGCCGCGGCCCTGGCCGCCGAGCTCGCGCCCGACGTCGCGGGAGCGGACGCGCTGGCGCGCTTCTGCCTCCTGGGAGCCGGCGACGGCCTTCCCGCGATCGGGGCCAACCGGAACACGTTGGCGCTGCACTGCGCCGGGGAGGCCTACGCGGCCTCGGACGACGACGTCACCTGCCGGCTCGCCCGCGCCCCCGACGGGGACGCGGACCTGGCCCTGACGTCCCGGGACCCCACCAGCTTCCGGTTCTACGGCTCCGTCCAGGACGCGATCTCCGACGCGCGCTTCGAGGACGTGGATCCGTGGGCCGAGCACGGGCGGCTGCTGGGCAGGAGCCTCGACGACGTGGTCGCCGGCCAGCCCGGCGCTCTGGCGCTCGACCTGGACGAGATGGGCGACGAGCTCTTCCGCACGCTGCTGTCCGGCCGGGGCACCGTGCGGGTGACGAGCACGGGGCTCGTGGGGGACTCGGGCATGGGGAAGGCGAGCTACCTCCTCCTCCTCGAGGGTGACTCGCTGGACCGTCTGCTGGACGATCCCGACGCCTACGACTCCGCGCGCTCCACGCGCGCCGTCTTTCGGGCCGCCCCCCGCCTCACCGTGAGCGACTCCGGCCACCTCATGGCGAGCGCGGTCGCGGTGGACGCCCGGGCGCTGCTGCCGCCGTTCATGCCGGTGCTCCGCAACGAGGACGGGATCTTCGTGGAGACCCTGCGCGTGTGCACGCCCGGAGCTCTCGTGGGGCACCTGCCCTGGGCCGCGCGCCACGAGCCGCCCAGGGCGCGCGCGTTCGCCGACGACGAGGTGGTCGAGAGCGTATCCGCGTTCCGGGCGGCGGAGTACGTGGTACGCTGGACGGCGCAGCGCTCCCTGGGCGCGGGAGAGCGGGATCCCGAGGCGCGGCTCGCGTCGCTGGGCCGGCACTTCCGGACGCTCGGCGCGCTGCCCCCCGGAGACCTCGAGGACCTCATGATGGACGCACAGTGGAGGCACCTCTCGGACGTGGCCATGGTCCTGGAGCGCAGGCTCGAGGCGGAGGAGCTGCCGGAGGCCATGGCCGAGGACGTCGAGCGCTGCCTGGAGCACATCGTGGGCCACGTCGGCGCCGAGCGCTCGCCGGCGCCCGTGGACCTGGCCGACGGCCGGACCCCCGCGGAGGCCGTGGCGCTCTTCGGGCGACTCCTCGCCGACTACGGCCGCCTGCTGGAGGTCTGGCCCCTCGTCCTCGACGCGACGCGCTCTCTCAGGGAGCGCGGTGTGCGCCCCGCGCGGCGGCTGGGCTAGCCGGGGCGCTCCCTTTCCGGCGCCGTCCGGCGCGGGGTAGATTGTCGTCCCATCACGAGAACCGGAGGCGAGGAGCCCGTGTCGGACAACGCGCACAGCTGGTCCACCGAGCAGGTGGTGGGCCTGCTCCAGAAGGTCGATCTGTTCGAGGGGTTGTCCGGGGACGATCTGAGGCGCATCGCCGGGATCGTGCGGGGCACCTCGGTGGCGCCCGGCACCCCGGACGCCGATGAGGGGCAGGAAACGGAAGCGTCCGCGCGCGGAGACGCCCGGGAGGTCAGCCGACGGATGCAGAGCGGCCTCCTTCCGCGCACGGCGCCGCGCATGGAGGGCTACGAGGTGGCGGCGGGGACGACCGTCGAGGAGTGGGGCCGAGGCGGCTCGATCTGGGACTGGATGGAGTTGGGCGGTGGCCGCGTCGCGCTGCTCACCATGGACGTGCGCCAGGACGGCTTCCCCGCGGCGTATCACCTGGGCACCGCGCGTGCGGTCCTGCGCGCCCTCGTCCGGGAGGACCGCCCGCTGGCGGAGGTGCTGGCACGCGCCAACGACGCGCTCTCCTTCTCGGCCGTCGCGGGGCTCGATCAGTTCGTGGAGCTGGGCATCGTCGCGAGCGACGAGCAGGGGATCGAGTGGGCGAGCGCGGGCCGCGTGCCCGGAGGCGTCATCCGCCGCGGAGGGAGCTTCGAGGAGCTGGGCGCGCACGGGCCGCCGCTCGGCATGATGAGCGGCTTCAAGTACGACTCCCAGCGGCTGCCCATGCACACGGGAGACACGCTGTTCGTGCTCTCGCACGCGGCCCGCGGTCTGTTCCTGGGAGCGGCGGATCTGGTCGCGGAGCTCCATGGCAAGCCCGCGGGCGAAGTGGTGGCGACGCTCCACCGGGCCATCCGCAAGGCCCAGGGCGAGAATCGGGCGGAGACGTCGGTCCTCTACGCCCGCAGGCACTGAGCGGAGTGCCGTGTGCGGGCCCTTCCGGGGCCCGGGGCGTCGACGGAAGGCGCGCCGCGCGCCGATCGCGGTAGCCGCACGAACCCGCGGGCACCCCGCGGGTATCTCCCTCCCCGCCGGCGATGCGACCCGAGGTGGGTAGCGCATCCCGCAGACGAAGAGAGAGGAGACAGAGGACGGCGCATGGCCATCACGGAGAAGGACGTCCAGAAGGCGCTCAAGTCGGTGCTGGACCCCGAGCTGGGGCTCGACCTCGTCGTGCTCGGGCTCGTCTACGACGTCGAGGTGGACGACGTGAGGGTGAAGGCGACGATCTCCTTGACCTCGCCCATGTGCCCCGTGGCGGGGGTGATCGTGGACCAGGCCAAGGCGGCGATCGAGGCCCTGGACGGGGTCGAGAGCGCCGAGGTCGAGCTCACGTTCGATCCGCCGTGGACGCCGGAGCGCATGAGCCCGCTGGTGCGCTCCTCGCTGGGGATCTGAGGTACGTCAGCCCTCGACGAGCTCGACGTCCTCCAGGAAGTCCCGCAGAGGATTGGCGACCGCGATGGCACGCTCCGCGATCGCGTCGGCGATCGAGACCGCCTCGTCCGTGGAGAGCACGAGGTGGCGCGACACCGCCTCGCCCAGGCGGGCATCGGACTCGGCGGCCGCGTGATGGTACTCGGCGTAGCGAGCGCTGACCCTCTGCTCGAACAACGGGAGCTGGGCGTGGGGTGTGCCTTGCTCGACCATGTCCTCGAACACCGCCCGGTGCAGCTCGTCGAGCCCGCGGCGGATGCGGTGGTCGGGAGCGCGCCCGAGGAACGCGAGCTGGACGCCCCTCGTGTGGGCCCACATGAAGAAGATGAGGGCTTCCTCTGCGGTGCGCCGGTCGACGCCTCCCTCCTCGTCCTGGAGGGCGCTGGAGTCCGGCAGGGGAGTCTCCACGTCCTCGCGCGCGAGGAAGTCCGAGAAGCTCTCCCAGACCAGGCGCGCCAGGCTCTCACCGAGCTCGGTCGGAGTCATGGTGCGCGGAGCACGAAACTCGTGGATATCGTCCATCACGCTCGAGAGCACGTCGTCGTCGTCGCCGTTCAGGTGCGATTCAGCCACCCCCAATTCCGACGCGAGGGTGAGGGGTGTCAAGGTTTTTCGATCCGAACCGCGGGGGTTTCATGAGCAGCCGACATCTTCCGCTGGACAGGCCCGCCGGACGCCTCGTCCGCTTCGCCGCCGTGGCGTGCGCTTCCCTGCTGGTCGGCGGGTGCGGCGCCGGGAACCCGGACCTCCCCCTCCCGCGCCCGATCATCGTCTCCTCGGGTGCCACCCTCGAGGCGAGCAAGGCGCGCCTGGACTCGATCAACACCTGGGTGATGCGCGAGAAGGACGACATCCAGAACGACCCGGCCTTCCTGGTGGACAGCCGCCGGGCGCCCGGAGAGGTGTACCCGTGGTCGTATCTGTCCTACGGCAAGGATACGGTGCGGGTGATGGTCGACCCGAGCTACCCGAGCACGGAGCTCGCCTTCGAGATCTACGCCCACCTGCACCTCATGGCGCGCATGGGCAGGCAGAAGGAGTGGCTGCCCGAGGCGCCCACCGCGACGGGCTTCCAGCTGGAGCGGGCGATCCTCGCACGGGTGGCGGACTCGTGGCTGCTGGCGCGCGCCGTCTACGGGGCCACGCCGTACGGGCCCCTCGACCAGATCCTGTACGCGCACGAGGACGGCTATCTGGACCCCATGATCCTCACGGCGATGCCGGGGCGCTTCGCCGAGGCGCGCAAGACGTGGGAGCGCGAGCACCCGGACGGCATGGAGAAGTACCGCACCTGGTTCGAGAAGACCTTCGGCAAGGCCCCGCCCGGGTCGCAGTAGCGAGAGGGACAGGGACTCCGGGATCGGGGAGCGTGCGCGGGCGTGCGCCCTCAGCGCCCGAGCGTGACCTCCCACCGCAGGGACACGGGACCGTCTCCCTGCTCCTCCTCCACGTGCAGGTCCACGCGTCCGGTGCGTGCCAAGCGCTCGTCGGAGGGTTTGCCGCCGAGCAGCGCGAACCCCCTCACGCGCAGCTCGCAGGTGCGCCCGTCGGGAGCGACCGCGTGGAGGCGCGCGCCCTTCAGGGTCCTGATGGACGGGGCTTCGCCCGACTGCAGGCGGAGTCGTAGAATACGGCCGGAATGCGGGCCGTCCATCGCGTCGAGGACGCGGAAGACGACGCCCCTTCCGGTGGTGGTTTCCGGAGACATGGAAACAAGAGTATTGCGATGCAGCCCACGAAGGAAGATCCCGACGCGGCGCTGAGCCTGCCGCGTGACGAGATGCTCGCGCTGGCCGAGGAGGCGGTCCGGGTCGTGGTGGACCGGGTCGAAGGGCTGGCCGACGACGTGGCGTGGCGGGGAGCGTCGCGCGCGGAGCTCGAGGCGCTGCTCAGGGAGCCCGCGCCCGAGGAGGGCAGGCCCGCGCGCGAGGTATTGGACCGGGCGGTGCGGGAGATCCTCCCCGTGGCGGCCCGCGTGGACCACCCGCGCTTCTTCGCGTTCGTCCCCTCGGCGCCGACGTGGCCGGGTGTGGTGGCGGACTTCCTGGCGGCCGGCTTCAACACGTTCCAGGGCACCTGGCTCGGGTCGGGAGGTCCCAGCGAGGTCGAGCTCGTCGTCACGGATTGGATCCGCACGTGGATCGGCTACCCCGAGGGTGCCGGAGGGCTCTTCACGAGCGGGGGATCGGCGGCGAGCCTGGACGCGCTGGTGGCCGCCCGCGAGGCGGCGGGTGCGCCGGAGCGGCCCGCCGTGTACATGAGCGACCAGAGCCACAGCGCGCTGGAGCGCGCGGCACGCATCGTGGGCGTGCGCCCGGAGGGGGTCCGCAAGGTGGCTTCCGACGAGCGCTTCCGGATCGAAGTCGACGATCTGGCCCGGAGGGTACGCGAGGACCGGGCGGACGGCTGGGCCCCCGTCGCCGTGTGCGCCAACGCCGGCACGACGAACACGGGCAGCGTGGACCCGCTGCGGGAGCTGGCGGACTTCTGCGCCGAGGAGGGCATCTGGCTGCACGTGGACGGAGCGTACGGGGGGTTCGGCGTGCTCGCCGAGCGGGGACGCGCGCTCATGGAGGGGATCGAGCGGGCGGACTCCGTGACGCTCGACGCGCACAAGTGGCTGTTCCAGCCGTTCGAGGTCGGATGTCTGATGGTGCGCGACGTGCGCACGCTGGAGCGGGCGTTCAACGTGCATCCGGAGTACCTGCAGGACACGGATCTCGGGGAGGAGCACGTCAACTTCGGCGATCGCGGACTCCAGCTCAGCCGCTCGTTCCGCGCCCTCAAGGTGTGGATGTCCATCCAGACCTTCGGGACCTCCGCGTTCCGGCGGGCGGTGGCTCACGCGATCGAGCTCGCCGACCGGGCCGAGGCGCGCGTGAAGGCCTCGCCCGTGCTCGAGCTGCTGAGCCCGGCGTCCCTGGGGATCGTGTGCTTCCGGTTCCGGCCCGGTCCGGCCGTGGAGGATGCGAAGCTCGAGGCCCTGAACGAGCGCATCCAGGGCCGCGTGATCGAGAGCGGCACCGCGATGATGTCGTCCACGCGCCTGAAGGGCAGGTACGCGCTGCGCCTCTGCATCCTGAGCCACCGCACGACGTGGCGTGACGTCGAGGAGACGCTGGCGGCCGTCGAGGCGTTCGGCCGCGAGCTCGCGGGAGGCGGGTGAGCGGCACGGATTGGAGGGGCTCCGGGGAGGATCCGCCGGAGCTGCATGATCTCGCTTCGCTCGAAGAGCTCGCGAAAGAGCTCTTGTGCGCTTCGCGTGATGACCGATCGGTCGCTCGGTTGCGACAGCCCGGCAGCGGAGGCGGACCGCCGCAGGAGCCCCGCAGGACCCGTGCGGGGTCGCCCTCCCGGGTACCTCCGCCGGTCACCGGGGTACCCTCAGGGGACGGTGTGAAGGGTCCCGCGACGCGCATCGGTGTGCCGCGGCCCATGTCGCCGACGCTCGTCCGTTCCTGGAACCCGGAGGGGGATCTCTTGGAGCTCGATCTGGCATTGCTGGCCGACGCGGCCACGATCGATGCGTCGGGCAAGCTGAACATCCTGGGCATCTTCGATCGCCTGTCGGCGACGAGCTTCCCGGTGCGGCACCCCCACATGGTGATGGTGCTGCGCTTCACGGCCGGCGTGGACGAATCCGGCCAGCACGAGGTGCGCATCGTCCTGCGGGGGCCGGGAGGAGACGAGGTCGTCCGGGTGGACGGGGAGATGATGCTGGGCGCCGGGACGGGGAGCGTCGCGAACGGGCTGCACGTGCCGCAGGTGCTCAACATGGACGGGCTCGTCTTCGAGAGGGCGGGCCGGTATGCGTTCGACGTGCGTGTCGACGGGGATACCCACGTGACGCTGCCGCTGACGGTGACGGACGTGGGCGGGAGCGCCAAGGCGTGAGCTGGGTGCCTCCGTCCACCGGGAAGGACGAGGGCCTTCCACCCGTGCGCCGAGGGTGACGCCGCGCTTGCAGAAACCTTCGCGCACGCGATAAGTGTAGTGTAGGGAAGAGAGACGGCGGCCAGCGGAGTCGAAACGGTGATCCTGCACTTCAGCTACGAGGAACTGAGGGCGCTCCGGTCCGGAGCTCAGGCCTTCCTCGGCGAGGAGCCGGGAGGCCCGGGTGCCGTGCTGGCGCCGCCGGAGACCCGCGCCCACGTCGAGGCGCTCCTTCCTCGGCTGGACGGCGATCTGTCGCTTCCGACCCTGGCCGAATTGCGCTCCGTCGCCGCGGGGGTCGGCGCCATCGTGGAGTTCCTCCGCGTCGAGATGGAGCTGGCCGTGGTGGCGACCCACCCGGCCGACGAGTCCGCCGTCGCCGCCTACTTCGACTTCGCGCACGCCCTGACCGCTTCCCGCCGGCTGGTGGATCTCGCCTCGGAGATGGAGGCGTTGATCGAGCTGGTCACAGGCGAGCCCGTGACCTCAGCCGCGGTGGCGGACTTCCGCTTCCCGGACTGACCCGCTTCTCCCGGCCGCGCGCCATCCCGAGACCATGAGCCCGGATCGCGTCGCGGCCCTCCGGAAGATGCTCGCGTCCCGCCCCGACGACGCGCGCCTGCGCTTCGGGCTCGCCCTGGAGTACCTCGGTGCCGGGCAGATCGAGGAGGGCGTGCGGGAACTCCGCGCGTACCTGGAGGCTTCGGACGACGAGGGCAACGCCTGGGGGCGCCTGGGGGCGGCGCTCCGGGAGCTGGGCCGAGAGACGGAGGCCAGGGACGCGTACGAGCGAGGTGTCGAGGCGGCGCGACGACACGGCCACCCCACGATGGCCGCGGAGTTCGAGGAGGTGCTGGAGCGCTGGGATCCGTGAGCGACGCTCGCGGGGGGCCTGCGCCGCGCGCGGACTTCCAGGCGGAGGCGCTGCCGCACCTGGACGCAGTCTACCGCTTCGCGCTGCGTCTGTCCGGCGCGCCGGACCGCGCGGAGGATCTGACCCAGGAGACGTTCCTGCGGGCGTTCCGCTCGTGGGACCAGTACACCCCGGGCACGCGGTGCAAGAGCTGGCTGTTCACGATCTGCCGCAACCTGTTCCTGCGCGAGCGGGAGCGCGGACAGCGGCGCGACGAGCTCGTGCAGGAGAACACCCTGGCCGAGGGGCCGGGCGGGCCGCTCGCGAACCCGGTATGGCTGTCCGTCATCGACTCCGATCCGGAGGGGGCGTTCTTCGACTCCATCGTGGACGGGGAGGTGCTCCGGTCCATCGACGCGCTCTCCGAGGACTACCGCACCGCCGTGGTCCTGTCGGACCTGGAAGGCCTCAACTACCAGGAGATCGCGGACGTGCTGGGGGTGCCGATCGGCACCGTGAAGAGCCGTCTCTTCCGGGGGCGACGCCAGCTCCAGAATGCGCTTCACGCCTACGCGGTGGAGATGGGCTACATCCCGCGGGCGGGAGCCGGCAGCGGGGAATGAGAGGCACACGATGAGTCTCTTCGACGTCTTGAGGCGGCTGCTCGGGGGCCCCGGCACGAGCCCGGGCCGGACCGGGCTCGACGCGACCGCACGGAACGACGTCCCACCGGAGCCGGGCCCGGAGGACGTGTCGTGCGAGGAGGCCCTGCGGCTCGTGCAGGAGTTCCTGGACGGCGAGCTGGGGGAGGTCCCCAGTGCGCGCCTCAAGAGGCACTTCGAGATCTGCCAGGGCTGCTATCCGCACCTGAGGCTGGAGGAGGCGTTCCGGACCGCGCTGCACAAGGCCGCAGCGGGCGAGCGCGCCTCGCCCGAGCTGCGCGAGCGCGTGCTCGAGGTCCTGGAGGACGCGGCGGCGGACCGGTAGCGCGCGGGTCCGTGGGGCGGCGCCCTCGGCGCCGCGATGGGGGGCGACGGGCGTGCGGGCCCGCCCCGCCGGCTCGCCCGGATGCCCGGCTTGCGACGTCCGGGCGATGGTGAGAACCTTGGGTCCACGCCGGCGGCCCCGATGCTCCTTCGGGCGTGCGCGGCCCTCCCCGAACCAGTTGCTGGAGCAGGCATGTCCACGGCCCGGAAGCGGGAACGCATCGTCACGCGCCTCATCGAAGAGGAGATGCGGGATTCGTTCCTCGACTACTCCATGAGCGTCATCGTCCAGCGCGCGCTGCCCGACGTGCGCGACGGACTCAAGCCCGTGCATCGGCGCATCCTCTACGCGATGTACGAGCTGGGGCTGACACCGGACCGCGCCTACAAGAAATGCGCGACCGTGGTCGGCGACGTGCTGGGCAAGTACCACCCGCACGGCGACGCGGCGGTGTACGAGGCCCTGGTGCGCATGGTCCAGGACTTCTCGCTGCGCTATCCGCTCATCGACGGGCAGGGCAACTTCGGCTCGATCGACGGGGACTCCGCGGCGGCCTATCGCTACACGGAGGCGCGCCTGGACGCGACGGCGCTCGAGCTCCTGGACGACATCGAGCGCGAGACCGTCGAGTTCCAACCGAACTTCGACGACCGGCTGCAGGAGCCCACGGTCCTGCCCGGCCGCTTCCCCAACCTGCTCGTCAACGGATCGTCGGGGATCGCCGTGGGGATGAGCACCAACGTGCCGCCGCACAACCTGCGCGAGGTCGCCGCGGGCGTGCGCCAGCTCGTCGTCGACCCGGAGTGCACGGTCGAGGACCTGATGCGCCACATCCCCGGTCCCGACTTCCCGACCGGCGGGTTCGTCGTCGGGGCGGACGGGATCCGCGACATGTACGCCACGGGCAGGGGACGCGTGGTCGTGCGGGCGCGCATCGTCAAGGAGGCCCTGCGGGGCGGCAAGGAGCAGCTCGTCGTGACGGAGCTGCCGTACGCGGTGTCGAAGACGAAGGTGATCGAGCAGATCGCGGACCTGGCGCGCAAGGGCAGGCTCGAGGACATCTCGGACATCCGTGACGAGACGGACCGCGACGGGATCCGCGTCGTGATCGAGCTGAAGCGGGGAGCCAAGGCGGCTCGTACGCTGCGGCAGCTGTACCGCAAGACTGCCTTGCAGCAGACGTTCGGGGCGATTCTGCTCGCGCTCGACCACGGAGAGCCGCGCGAGCTGGACCTGAAGCAGATCCTCGAGCGCTTCCGGGACCACCGCGTGGAGGTCATCCGGCGCCGCTCGCGCCACGACCTCGAGCAGGCGCGCGCGGAGCTGCACGTCGTGCAGGGGCTGTTGGTGGCGCTCGATGCCATCGACGAGGTGATCAAGATCATCCGGGCCTCCAGCGACCGTGCGGACGCCTCCGAGCGCCTCCAGGACCGGCTCGGCCTCAGCGAGATCCAGGCCGCGGCGATCCTCGACATGCGCCTGGCCAGGCTCACGAAGCTGGAGCGGTCCCAGCTCCGGGCCCGTCTCAACGAGCTGGAGGTCCGGATCGCGGAGCTCGAGGCGATCCTCGCCTCCGAGGAGCGCCAGCTCGACGTGATGCTGGAGGAGCTGGCGGCCGTGGTCGAGCGGCACGGCGACGCGCGGCGCACGGTGATCCTGGCGGGTGGCGAGGACGACGAGGCGCCGGTGGAGCAGGCGCTCGCGGACGAGGACGTGGTCGTGACGGTGAGCCACGAGGGCTTCGTGAAGCGCATGCCGATGCATCTGTACCGTCGGCGCCTCTCGTCGGGGAAGGCGCTGGCGGGTATGGAGCGCTACGACGAGGACTACCTCGAGCGCGTCTTCACGGCGCGCACGCGCGGCTGGATCCTCGCCTTCACCCGCGGTGGACAGGCCCACTTCCTGCCGGTGCTGGACGTGCCGGAGAGCGCGCGCTCGTCCAGGGGACAGTCCGTCTACTCGCTGCTGAGCGGAGCGGACCGGTCGGACCCCATCGTGGCGATGCTCCCCGTGGACGACCTCGCGGCGCAGGACCGCTTCCTCGTCTTCCTGTCGAGGAGGGGCGTGGTCAAGCGCACGCCGCTCGCGGAGTTCGCCAACCCGCGCGCGGGAGGCGTGATCGCGGCGGGCCTGAAGAGCGGCGACGGCGTCCTGGACGTCGTGATCTCGGATGGCACCTCCGAGGTGATGGCGCTGTCGCGGGGCGGGCGGGCCATCCGCTTCGCCGAGGAGGAGATCGGCGTGGTGGGACGCACGGCGCAGGGCGTGAAGGGGATGGATCTGCGGGGAGACGACGAGGTGGTGGGGCTGCTGCTGATCCGGCGGGCCGCCACCGTGCTCACCGTGACCGAGGACGGCCTGGGCAAGCGGACCCCCGTCGACGACTTCCCGTTGCAGAAGCGCGGGGGCCTGGGCACGCTCGCGGTGCCGTCGAGCGGCGGGAGCCCCCGGGTCGTGTCCGCGCTCGAGGTGCTGGACGACGACCGGCTCGTGATCGTCACGGCCGGCGGGCAGGTGAGCCGGGTGGACGCGGCCCAGGTCCCGGTGCAGGGGCGCCGCACCCAGGGCAGGAGGATCGTCAAGCTGCACGGCGGGGACCGCGTCGTCGAGGTGACCCGGGGCGAGGGAGGGGAGGGTGCCCCCGCCGCGCCGGAGGGGCCGGAGGGAGGCGAGGTGGGGCAGCTCGACCTTCTGGAACGATGAGGACGTCCGGA
Source organism: Longimicrobiales bacterium (assembly GCA_046704285.1). Taxonomy (GTDB): domain Bacteria; phylum Gemmatimonadota; class Gemmatimonadetes; order Longimicrobiales; family Gaopeijiaceae; genus SZUA-318. The sequence continues at coordinate 15,551 of JBJKSF010000217.1, forward strand.
AGCGACGGGCCTCCGCGCGTGACCGGGCCCCTGCCGAGCGAGGTTCCAGGCGCCCCCGGGTGCCGGCTTCCCTCTCACGCGGCATCGACTTATCTTTCGTTGAGATTCATTCTCAACGCCCGCCACCAGGACGCTCATGGCGACGAACCCCAAGCAGCTTGACGCGGCGCCGCCGCCGGACCCGTTCCTCGCGGACGGGGCCGAGGTCAGGCTCTCGGACGTGCCGCTGCACCAGGTGGTGGAGCTCGTGCGCATCGACCTGCCGAGCGAGCAGATCGAGCCTCTGCTGGAGCGGGGGGTCCTCCCGGGCTGCCACCTGTGCCCGGTCCGGCGCTCTCCCTTCGGCGACCCGGTCGTGGACGTCGAGGGCTCGCTCCTGGCGCTGCGCCGGGAGGTGGCTTGCCGGATGTGCGTGCGGGTCTCCGAGCCCTGAGGGACTGACCCCTAGCGCCGGCCCCACGTGGCTCCTCCGAACGACGCCTGCCACACGCTCGGGGATTCCGCCGGGACGCCCACGGCGGAGCAGCTCGCGTCCCTCCCCCTGGTGGCGCTGGTAGGGCCTCCCAACTCGGGCAAGTCGACGCTCTTCAATCAGCTCACCGGTCTGCGCCAGAAGGTCGCGAACTACCCGGGGGTGACCGTCGAGAAGAAGATGGGGCGCGTGCGCCTGCCGGCCGGGGGGGAGCTGAACGTCGTGGACCTCCCGGGCGTGAACGGGTTCAGCGCGCGCACGCTCGACGAGAAGGTCACGCGCGACGTGCTGGAGGGGCGCGCGGACGGCCTCGGGAGCCCGGACGCCATCATCCTCATCGCGGACGTGACCCGCTTCGAGCAGCAGCTCATGCTGTGCGAGCCGGTTCTGGATGTGGGCGTCCCGACCCTGCTCGTCCTGAACATGTCGGACGAGCTGGAGAGCCGGGGCGGCGACATCCACGAGGACGTCCTGGCCGAGGAGCTCGGCGTGGACGTCGTGCGTGCCGCGGTGCGCTCGGGCCGGGGCATGGAAGTCGTGCACCGGTTCCTGGAAGGCGTCGTACGGCGGGGGCGCCTGCCTGAGCGGCCGTGTCCGGCCGTGTCGAACGTGCCCAGGGGCGTCGCTCTGCCGACCGTGGACGTCTTCCGACGCAGGCGCGAGCACGTGCGCGAGATCGGGCGCAGGGCGGGCTTCGTGCCGGCCGGTCCGTCGCGCCTCACGCAGCGGCTCGACGCGGTGCTGCTGCACAACGTGTGGGGGCCCATCGCCTTCTTCCTGGTGGTCGTGCTCGTCTTCCAGGCGATGTTCTCCTGGGCCACGCCGCTGATGGACGGCGTGCAGTGGGTGATCGCCACGACCGGTGGGTGGGTGGCGGGCGCGCTGCCACCTTCGTGGTTCCGCTCGATGATCATCGACGGGCTGTTCGCCGGCGTCGGCTCCGTGATCGTCTTCCTGCCGCAGATCCTCATCCTCTTCCTCTTCCTGGGGATCCTGGAGGACTCCGGCTACATGGCGCGCGCCGCGTTCATCGCGGACCGCCTCATGTACCGGGTCGGCCTGCAGGGCCGCGCGTTCCTTCCGCTGCTCTCCGGGTACGCGTGCGCCGTGCCGGCCATCCTGTCGGCGCGCACCGTCGAGGACGAGCGCGATCGCCTGGCCACGATCTTCGTGACCCCGTTCATGACGTGCTCCGCGAGGCTGCCGGTCTACGCGCTCCTCATCGCCGCGTTCATCCCGAATCGACCGCTCCTCGGCCCGCTCGTGAGCCTCCGCTCCGCCACGCTCATGGGTCTCTACGCGCTCGGCACGGCGGCCGCCATCGTGACGGCGTTCCTGCTCAAGCGCACCCTGCTGCGCGGCCAGCCGTCCACGTTCGTCATGGAGCTTCCCTCGTACCGCGTGCCCTCGCTGCGCTCGCTCGGGCTGCGCCTTCTCGACCGCACCAAGGTGTTCCTGCTGCGCGCGGGCCGGGTCATCTTCGCGGTCACGGTGCTGCTCTGGGCGCTCACGCAGGTGCCGCGCGTGGACGGGCACGCGCCGCCGCTGGAGCGGAGCGTGCTGGGCCGGGCGGGGCACGTGATCGAGCCGGCGATCCGCCCGTTGGGCTTCGACTGGCAGGTGGGGATCGGCCTCATCTCCGCGCTCGCCGCTCGCGAGGTGATCGTCGGCACGCTGGGGACGATCCACGGGGTGCAGAACGCGGAAGGGAGCGGATCCCTGCAGCTCCAGCAAGCGCTCCGCAGCGACCTCGACCTGGGCGGCGCCATCGCGCTGCTCGTGTTCTTCGCGTTCGCGCTCCAGTGCACGTCCACGCTGGCGGTCATGCGGCGCGAGACCGCCGGGTGGAAGTGGCCGGCCATCCAGTTCACCTACATGCTCGTGTTGGCCTATGGTGGCGCGTATCTTGCGCACATGCTGATCTGAGGCACGCGCGCAGGGGCGCGTGCCTCAGCCTCGGCGACCCGCCGTCGGCCGAGCGCCCGTCCTTCGACTGCCGAGCCGCCCGGCGAGCGTCGCCTTCACGGGAAGCATCCGGCCGTCGCGCTCCACCAGGAGCGTGATGTCCGCGCCCGCCTTCTCCTCCTGCATGGCGTAGCGGTAGGCGCCCAGGTCCGGCGTGTCCTTGCCGTCGAGCTCTACGATCACGTCGCCCGCGTGCAGTCCGGCGCTGTCCGCGGGGCTCCCCGCCTCCACCTCCCGGATCCGCACTCCGAAGCCCTGGGACACCGTGTCCGGGATCGCACCCAGCCACGCGGTGCCGCGTGCGGGAGCGGCGGTGCCGGCGGCGGCATCGCTCGGCGCGGGCTGGGCGGCGACCGGCGTGAGGGTGGCCG
>JBJKSF010000218.1:0-7118 GCA_046704285.1 Longimicrobiales bacterium
CCCCCGCTCCGGGCCGCGGCGGGGGCGGGGCGTGCGCTCGGCCTCGCCCGCCCGTCGGCTCTCCTCCCATTCGGTGAAGGTCCCGGGGTAGTCGGTGATCACGCCGTTCTCCAGCCACCAGACCCGCGTCGCGAGCGCCCGCAGGAGCGCGCGGTCGTGGCTCACCAGGATCACCGTTCCGGCGAAGCCCGCGAGCGCATCCTCCAGGGCTTCCGTCGACTCGACGTCGAGATGGTTCGTCGGCTCGTCCAGCAGGACGAGATTGGCCCGCGTGAGGGTGAGCATGGCCAGAGCCACCCGGGCCCGCTCGCCGCCCGAGAGCGTGTCGGCGGTGCGCTGCACCGTCTCGCCCGGGAATCCGAACCGCCCCAGGTGCTCCTGGACCTGTCCGCGGTTCCAGGCGGGCCGCAGGTCGTAGACGATGTCGAAGAGCGATCGATCGCGGGGGATCTGCGCCATGTCCTGCCGGTAGTAGGCCACGTCGATGGAGGCGCCCACCCGGAGCTCTCCCCGCTGCGGGGGCCGGGCTCCGGCGATCGCTTCCAGCAGGGTGGACTTGCCCGCTCCGTTGGCTCCCACGAGGCCGACGACCTCGCCCCGCCGCACGTGAGCGTCGAACCCGTCCAGCAGGACCCGGTCGCCCACGGCCAGGCCGACGCCCCGGGCCGCGATCACCTGGTCTCCGCCGCGTTGCCGGGGCTCGAGGCGCAGGGACATCGACCCCTCTTCGGACGGGGGAGGGCTCAGGCGCGGCAGACGCTCGAGCCGCTTGCGGCGCCCCCTGGCCTGGCGGCTCGCCTGGCCCGCGAGGTTGCGCCGGATGAACTCCTCCTCCCTCGCGATCGCGCGCTTCTGGACCCGGTAGGCCCGCTCCTGGGTCAGGGCCCTGTGGGCGTGCTGGGCGACGAACGCTCCATAGCCTCCGTCGTACGGCGTCACGGTCCGTCGCTCCAGGTGGAGCGTGTGATCCGTGACGTTCTCGAGCAGCTCGCGGTCGTGGCTGACGAGCAGGACGGTGGCGGCGGATCCCGTGAGGTACTCCTCCAGCCAGCGGGTGGTCGCGAGGTCGAGGTGGTTGGTCGGCTCGTCGAGCAGGAGCACGTCGGCGGATGCGGCGAGCTGGCGCGCGAGCCCGACCCGGCCGGCCTCTCCGCCGCTCAGCTCTCCGAGCGGCCGCGTGCGCGCGGACTTCGGATCGAAGCCGAGGCCTTCGAGCACCGCGTCCACCAGGGCCTCCATCTCGTAGCCACCCTCCCGCCGGAACCGCTCCAGACCCCGGTCGTAGCGTGCGAGCGCTTCGGGCGTGGCCCCCTCCGGAGCGCGCGCGAGCTCCTCGGCCTGCTCCGCCAGGGATCGCTCCAGCGCGCGCAGGTCCGCGAGCGGCCCGGCCGCCGCCTCCCAGACGGTCGTGGCACCGGTGAAGACCCGGTGCTGGTCGAGCAGCGTGAGCCGCAGCCCCGGGGCGCGAATCACCGTTCCGCGGGTGGGCTCGCCGCGGCCGGCCACGAGGTCGAGGAGCGTCGTCTTGCCCGTGCCGTTGCGGCCAACCACGCCCCAGCGCTCGCCCCGCCCGACCGTGAACGTCACGTGCTCGAGGAGCGGCACGCCGCCGTACTCGACGGCCACCTCCGACAGGACGATCCGGGGCTCGGGCACCTGGAGCTGCGTCCGATCCTGCGGTGTCAGGCCTGCACGAGCCCCCGGCGCTTCATCTCGTCGTCGAAGGCGACGGCCTCCCAGTCCGCCTCGAAGCCGACCCGGTCGGGGGAGGGCAGAAGGGAGCTCAGGTCCGCCTCCGAGAGCGCGCGGTCGAAGGCCTTCTGGTCACGCGCGTCGGCCTCGGCCTGCGTGTCACCCGTGTCGTACACGATGTCCCCGAGGGTGCGCGACCCGAGGCCCTGCTGCCTGCGCACGGCTTCGGTCCCGACGAACTGCTTCCGGATGTCCGGGAAGCTGAACGTGAGGCGGCCGTCCGCGTCCGGCTGCACGTCGGCGTCGAACTCGGCGGCCAGCTCGTGCAGCGCGGCCTCCACCTGGGAGCGCGACACCTTGGGGCCCAGGCGCGCGGACACGTGCTGCACGGCGTCGTCGACCGTGACGCCCGCGCCCTTCCCGAGCGCCTCGGCGTACACCATCCCCAGCACGACGCGGCGCACGTTGCGCTTGGTGCGCCGGCGGTTCTCACGCAGCACGCCGAGCATGCGCAGCCCGGGGACGGCGAAGAACATGAGGCTGAAGATCACGGGCACGACGACGAGGGCGACGAACGTCGCGGGATCGAAGGGAATCTTGAGGCGCGGGAAGATGAACCAGGGCGCGGTGGCGCCCGCGACCAGCGTGAAGGCGTTCATGCCTCCCACGAGCAGGTTCGCGCCGGGCGTGTTGCCGGTGAGCTCCTGGGGATACTCCAGGCGCATCCACGCCGGGTTCGGCTCCCGGTCGGCGATGCGCCCGTGCGCGCTCAGCATGAGCGAGGGGAACGCGTAGGCCAGCTCGCCGTTGGGAGCGACGACGGGCTCGCCGTCGTAGGCGCCCACGAGCCGGCCGATCTCGTTCTCGGCCTCGGGCACGGGTAGCCCCGTGTGCTCCACCAGGTCCGCCGTGGAGATCACGCCGTTCCTCGAGCGCACGAGGCGCAGGAGCGTCCGGTCGAGCTGCTGGCGCGTGGCGTGCGGACGGTCCGGGCCGAACACGAACGCGAAGACCTTCTTGTAGAAGGGGACCTTCTCGTCCCTGGCCAGCGTGCCCTCCCACCGGCTCCCGTAGTAGGGGCGACCGATCCGCCAGTTCGAGCCCCAGATGAAGTACCAGAACCAGAAGTTCGACATGGGGAAGATGTCCCCGCCGCCCCCCCGGCGTCCGCGTCCGCCGCCCCCCCAGCCACCGCCCCGCCGGTTGTCGCCGCCCCCCTGCTGGTTGGCGAACAGCGCCATCACCACCAGCACCACCATGAGGACGAAGTAGGCGACGAGCATCACGACGATCCAGGCCTTGAACGCCTTGGTGAACAGCTCCCAGCCGCGCCGCTTGAGGCGCGCGAGGAGCGGCTCGGTGCCGCGCTTGATGAGCTTGGGGTCGAACTCGTAGAGGAGCTCGCCCGAGTCCGTCACGGCCAGATGGCCTCGGTGGCTCTCCAGGAGCGACTTGAGCGCGGACTTCGAGTCCTCGGTCGCGAGCCCGGTGGCGGCCACCACGTCGCCGACGGTGGCCTTGCCCCCCAGGCGACGGAGCGCGGCGAGGATGTCGTACTGTCGTTCGGCCAGTTCGAGCGTGCTCACGGGTACCGTCCGGAGTCGGGGTCGATTCAGGAGTCATGGTACTACGGGAGGGCCGGAGGGATCCTTTCCCTCCGGCCCTCTGGGCCGCCGCGGCCCCTCCGCTCCGGCGTCCTACATGCCGACGGAGAGGGGGGCCAGCCTGCCGCCCATCCTCTCGTCGAACGCGGGCAGGTCCCGGTTCACGAGATCCTGGTAGGCGGTCGTGGCCGCGGCCAACCGGCGCTCGATCAGCTCCAGGACCTGCAGGGACGCGTCCGTGGGCCGGTGGTCGGCGCCGCCCGCCACGTCGCCGGCGCCCGTGCCCACCTCGCCCGAGAGCCAGATCAGGTTCAGGTAGACGTGGTACGCGTTCGGATACCACTTGTCGTCGCTCTGCATCGCAGGACGCGACAGCAGCATCACCTCGACGTCGTAGGCCCGCTTCCCGAGGGCCTCGAGCGCCCTGCGCACGTCCGCGCGCTTGGGTTCCGCGGCGATCCGGTCGTCGATCTGCTTCCGCAGGACCTCGAGGTGGTCGATCATCCCGACCGTCCTGTCGATGTCGTTCCCGATGCGGACCTGCGCCGCCGTGGAAGCCCGCAGGTCGGCTTCGCTCGCCTGGATCTTCGGATCCTTGATCACGTCGAGCGGCTGCCGGTAGCTGTGGCCGCTCACGACCAGGCGCACGGTGTAGCGGCCCGGCGCCGCCAGCGGCCCCAGATGCTGCGGGCCCTCGATGCCCCAGTGGACCACCGGTCGCGTGGAGTCGCCCTCGAAGCGCGGCTCCTGGAAGATGTGCGGGTCGCCCGGAGCCGGCGTGCGCAGGGCGGGCTCGGCGGGCGGACCGTAGCGCAGGTCCCATGTGGCCGTGTTGAGCCCCTCGACGGTCGGGAGCTTCTCGGTACGGATCACGGAGTCTTCGGCGTCGAGGATGTCGAGCGTGGCGTGTCCCGCCTGCCCCGGGCCGATGTCGTAGAGGACGTCGGCCGTGCCGCTGCGCGGCATCCGGAACCCGTCGTGGGGCCGGTACAGGTAGGTCGCCGAGCCGACGGGAGGAGCCTGGTCGGCCTGCTCCAGGCGGGTGATGTCCCTCATCACCCAGAGGCCGCGGCCGTACGTGGACAGCACGACGTCGTGGTAGCGCGGCTCGACGACGATCCAGCTCACCGGCACGGCCGGCAGGCCCCCCTTCAGCTGCGTCCAGTGCCGCCCCTCGTCCATCGTGTAGAAGAAGCCGTGGCCCGTGCCCGCGAAGAGCATGCCCCGGCGGTTCGGGTTCTCCGTGACGGCCAGGACGTAGTCGAGCGGGCTGCCGGAGGGGAGGTCGCCGCTGATCTTCGTCCACGTCCGGCCCATGTCCGTCGTCTCGTAGACGTACGGCCTGAAGTCGTTCATCAGGTGGTAGTCCACCGCGACGTACGCCGTGGCCGGATCGAAGCGGGACGGCTGGATCTTGCGGATCGTGCCCCAGGCGGGCATGCCCACGTTCCGGGTCACGTCGTTCCAGGTCTTGCCTCCGTCGGGCGTGTACCAGAGCCGTCCGTCGTTCGTGCCGGCCCAGATCAGCCCCTTCTGGATCCTCGACGGGGCGATGGCGAAGACCACCTCCCCGTAGAACTGGCCCAGGTTGTCGCCGTTGATCCCTCCCGAGGACACGATGCGCGAGGGATCCCGGGTCGACAGGTCGGGGCTGATCACCTTCCAGCTCTGGCCGCCGTCCGACGTCTGGAAGACGACCTGGCACCCGTAGTAGACGGTCTTCGTGTCGAACGGATCGATCGCGAGCGGCGGCGTCCAGTGGCAGCGGTACCTCACGGAGTCGGGAGGCGAGTCCAGCGTGTGCATCCACGGCGACACCGAGCGCGCGACGCCCGTGCGGGCGTCCCAGCGCGTGACCTCGTTGCCGTAGCAGGACGCCCACACGATGTCCGGGTCGTTCACGTCCGGGAGCGTGAAGCCGGACTCGCACCCGCCGAGCCCGGACTGCCACCGGCTCGCGCGCGGGCGCCCGAACCCGAAGCGCCCGAAGCCGGCCTCGCGCGCCGGTCGATAGGACGGAACGTTCCCCGGCACGACCGGCTCGTCGCTCGGGCCGCGCATCGTGCCGTCGTCCTGGCGGTTGCTGTAGACCCAGTACGGGACCTGCTCGTCGACGGCCACGTGGTACATCTGGCCGTTGGGCAGCGACATGCGCGTGAAGCGCTCGGCATGGTCCGTCGTGAAGGAGGCGCCGCCGTCGCCCGTGACGGCCCAGTGGTCCCCGTTCTCGGGGTCCATCCAGATGTCGTGGCAGTCGCCGCAGCCACGGTCGACGATCGGGAACGTGAGGCCTCCGTCCGTCGAGCGGTGGAAGCTGCTGTTGGCCACCAGGACCTCGTTCTCGTTCGCCGGGTCGACGCGGATGCGGATGTAGTAGCCGGCCCGCCCGATCAACGTCCGGTCCCAGCTCGCGACCCTCCACTTCTTCCCGCCGTCGTCCGAGCGCCACAGCGATCCCTGGTCGTGCGTCTCGATGAGCGCGTAGACGCGGTTCGGGTCCGAGGGCGCGACCGCCACGTCGATCTTCCCCAGCGGAGACCGGGGCAGGCCCTCGGTGAGGTGCTTCCAGTGTCCGCCGGCGTCGTGCGTGACCCAGACGCCGCTGTTCGGGCCACCGTCGTCCTCGACCCAGGTGTGCATGGTGAGCTGCCACATGCCGGCGAAGAGCGTGTTCGGGTCGTGGGCGTCCATGGAGAGTCCGGAGCACCCGGTGTTCGGGGCCACGAAGAGGACCCGCTGCCACGTCTTGCCCCCGTCCGTCGTCTTGAAGACGCCGCGCTCCTGCTGGGGACCGACCGCCGTTCCCAGCGCGCACGCGTAGACGACGTCCGGGTTCGTCGGCTGCACCACGATCGTGCCGATCCTCCCGGTGCGGGCGAGGCCCATGTGCGTCCACGTGTCGCCGCCGTCCGTCGACTTGTAGATCCCGTCGCCCATGACGTCGGCGTCGCGGATCGCCCACGCCTCGCCCGTGCCTGCCCACACCTGCCGTGGGTCGGACGGAGACACGGCGAGGGCACCGATCGCCTGGACGTCCTCGTGGTCGAACGTCGGCTCGAAGGTCTTGCCTCCGTCCGTGGTCTTCCACACGCCGCCCGACGCCGCGCCCAGGAAGTAGGTGAGCGTATCGCCGGGGATGCCGGCGATGGCCGCGACGCGCCCGGCGCTCGGGGGACCGAGGTACTGGAAGTGCAGGGGCTCGGCCGGGCTCGGATGGGGCGCCCGCTGGAACCTGCCGGACCTCTGGGCGGACACGGCCGCCGGCAGGGCCAGGGCAGCGACGACCAGCAGCACGACCGATCCGACGCGCAGCGTGCGCATTCGGCATCTCCTTTCGATGGGACCGGACGGGCGTCGGCGACGACCCGCTGCGGGAGGGCGCCGCTACGTTACGCGCGGCCCCCCGGTCCCGCCACCGCATCGCGGGCCGGACCCTGTGGCGTGCGCGCCCCTGTCGGGGAGGCTCGGGGCTCCCCTACAATGTGCCGGACCCACGCCCCTCCGGAGCCGGACATGAAGACGACCCTCCCGCCGCGGCAGAGCGGAGCGTAGCGCCCTGGACGCCGTCCTGCTGCACGGGTTCACGGGCTCGTCCCTCGCGTGGGGAGCGCGCATCCCGGCCGCACTCGCGGCCGCCGGCCTCGCCCCGATCCTGATCGACCTGCCGGGTCACGGCGGCGGGCCCCCCGCCCGGGCCGCGTTCACCCTCGACGGCGCGCTCGCCGGGGTCCTCGGCAGCCTCGGTCCCGGGGCGGCGGACGTGATCGGGTACTCCATGGGCGCGCGGCTCGCGCTGGCCCTCGCGGTGCGCCATCCCGAGCG
>JBJKSF010000219.1:0-7579 GCA_046704285.1 Longimicrobiales bacterium
GCCGCGCGCCTGCGCGAGGCCGGGGTGCGCGTGCGCCTGGACGACCGCGACAACGTGTCGCCGGGCGCCAAGTTCTACGAGTGGGAGCGCAAGGGCGTCCCGTTCCGGGTCGAGATCGGCCCGAAGGACCTCGAGAAGGGCCAGGTCGCGCTCGTCAGGCGCGTGACCCCCGAGGGCGAGCGGCGTAAGAGCTTCGAGCCCGAGGACCGGGCCGTCGTGGAGCTGCCCGGCCGCCTGGAGGCGTTCCAGGTCGAGCTGCTCGCGGCGGCGAAGGCGCGGCGCGAGGAGCACTCGTACCGGGGTGTGTCGAGCCTCGGGGAGCTGCAGGAGATCCTCGACGGCGCGGGCGGCTTCGTGTACACGGGATGGAGCGGCGACCCGGCGGTGGAGCAGCGCATCAAGGACCTCACCAAGGCGACCGCACGCGTGGTCCCCGACGAGGAGTTCCGCTCTCCGGCCGCACCCGCGAAGTGCGTCTCGGGGGAGGGCGCATCCAGGACGGAGGTGGTTTGGGCGAAGGCCTACTGAGGCGGCCCTTTCCTCGCGTCGACGGGGAGCTGTGCTGCGGCGACGTGCGCGCGTCCGAGCTCGCCGAGCGCTTCGGCACCCCGCTGTACGTCTACGACATCGGGTGGATCGAGCGGCGCCTGCGCACGTTCGACGAGACGTTCGCCGGCGTGGATCACCTGGTCGCCTACTCGGTGAAGGCCAACGGGAACCTGTCGGTCCTGCGCCGGGTGGGGGCGCTGGGGGCAGGCGCCGACGTGACGAGCGCGGGGGAGCTGTTCCGTGCGCGGCGGGCCGGGATCCCCCCGGAGCGCATCGTGTTCGCGGGTGTGGGCAAGACGGAGGCCGAGATCCGCTACGCCCTCACGGAGGGCATCCACGCGCTCAACGTGGAGAGCCGGGGCGAGCTGGAGCGTCTGGACGCGCTGGCGGGTGCGCTGGGTGCGACGGCCCCGTTCGCGGTGCGCGTGAACCCGGACGTGCTCTCGCCGACGCCCCACGAGTACACCAGGACCGGCCACGCCGCCACGAAGTTCGGCGTGCCCCTCGAGGATACCCGGGACCTGTACCGCTGGGCGGCCGCCCGCCCGGCGCTCAGGCCGCGCGGCATCGACATGCACATCGGGTCGCAGATCGTGGAGCCCGCGCCGTACGTGGACGCGGTGGAGAAGGTGCTGGCCGTGGCTGCGGACCTCGCCTCGGAGGGGATGGCGCTCGACTTCCTGGACGTCGGGGGCGGCTTCGGCATCGGCTACGCCGGTGAGGCCGGCATGGATCTCGCCGCGCTCGCCACGGAGCTGGTCCCGCGCGTGCGGGAGGCGGGCCTCCGCCTCATCCTGGAGCCGGGGCGCTCCGTGGTCGGGGAGGCGGGGCTGCTGCTGACGCGGGTCCAGTACGTGAAGCGGAGCGCCGGCAAGACGTTCGTGGTCGTGGACGGCGGCATGAGCGAGCTGATCCGGCCCAGCCACTACGGCGGCTTCCACGGGATCCAGCGCGTCGACGAGCGCGAGCCACGGCGCAACGACGTGGTGGACGTCGTGGGTCCGATCTGCGAAAGCGGCGACTTTCTCGCCCGGGACCGTGCGCTCGACGTCCCGGAGCCGGGGGAGCTGCTGGCCGTCCTGACCGCTGGCGCCTACGGATTCTCGATGGCGTCGAACTACAACGGCCGCCGTCGTCCGGCCGAGGCCATGGTGGACGGTGACCGCGTGACCCTCGTACGCCGCCGCGAGACCCTGGAGGATCTCGTGAGGGGAGAGGAGCCATGAGCCGGGGGCACGACCGCATCCTCGTGCTCGACTTCGGATCGCAGTTCACCCAGCTCATCGCGCGGCGCATCCGAGAAGAGCACGTCTACTGCGAGATTCATCCGCCCACGCGCTCCCTCGACTGGATCCGTGCCTGGGGCCCGAACGGGATCATCCTGTCCGGCGGTCCGTCGTCGGTCTACGACGAGGGCGTGCCCACGACCGATCCCGCGCTTCTGCGGGAGGGCGTCCCGACGCTGGGGATCTGCTACGGTATGCAGCTCATCGCGCACATGGAGGGAGCGCAGGTGCAACGCGGGCGCCGGGAGTACGGGCGGGCGGAGCTCACCGTGACGCGTCCCCGTGGCCTCTTCGCCGGCTTCCGGCCGGGCGAGGAGAGCACGGTCTGGTGCTCCCACGGCGACCACGTCGACGAGCCTCCCGAGGGCTACGAGGCGTTGGCCTCCACGGCTTCGCTGCGCGTGGCCGCGTTCCGCGCGCTGGACCGGCCGGTGTGGGGTGTCCAGTTCCACCCGGAGGTGGCCCACACCCGGCGCGGCGACGAGATCCTGTCGAACTTCCTCTTCGAGGTGTGCGGCTGCAGCCCCACGTGGACCGCAGGCGCGTTCGTGGAGGAGACCGTGCGCTCCATCCGCGAGCGGATCGGGGAGGGCACTGCCGTGTGCGGGCTGAGCGGAGGCGTGGACTCCTCGGTCGCGGCGGTGCTCGTGCACCGGGCCATCGGAGACCGCCTGACGTGCATCTTCGTGGACCACGGGCTGCTGCGCAGGCGCGAGCGCGACCAGGTGGAGCGGACGTTCCGGAGCCATCTCGGCATCCGGCTCGTCGTGGAGGACGCCGCGGCCGCGTTCCTCTCGAGGCTCGTCGGAGTCGTCGACCCGGAGGAGAAGCGCCGGCGGATCGGCGCGACGTTCATCGAGGTCTTCGAGCGGGCGGCCGAGCGGGAGGGAACGGGCGCGAAGTTCCTCGTGCAAGGCACGCTCTACCCGGACGTGATCGAGTCGCGCTCGGTCGGTGGGCCCTCCGCGACGATCAAGACGCATCACAACGTCGGCGGGCTCCCGGAGGACATGCCCTTCGAGCTGGTGGAGCCGCTCAAGGACCTCTTCAAGGACGAGGTCCGCCGGGTCGGACGGGAGCTGGGACTGCCCGAGGAGTTCGTCGGCCGCCATCCCTTCCCGGGGCCTGGCCTGGCCATCCGCGTCGTGGGAGAGGTCACGGACCGGCGCCTCGAGATCCTGCGTGCGGCCGACGAGATCTACCTCGACGAGATCCGTGACGCCGGACTCTACGACGAGATCTGGCAGGCGTTCGCCGTCCTGCTACCCGTGCAGTCGGTCGGCGTCATGGGGGACGCACGCACCTACGAGAGCGTCCTCGCCCTCAGGGCCGTGACGTCGAGGGACGGCATGACCGCGGACTGGTACCGATTCCCGTCGGACGTCCTGGCACGCATCTCGACGCGCATCATCAACGAAGTGGACGGCGTGAACCGGGTGACGTACGACGTGAGCTCCAAGCCGCCGGCCACGATCGAGTGGGAGTAGGGTACGCGCGAGCCGTCCCCGGCCGGGGACGAGCGTCGCGGCCTCAGCGGGCGGGCGGCGCGTGCCGGCGACCGGGATTCCCCTGCCGGTCGGTCTTGTCGGCGGGAGCGGGCCGGGGCGCGGACGGTGCGCCGGCACCGGGATGCGTTTCGCGCATGCGCTTCTCCACGTCCTGCCAGAGGGCCCTCATGTACGCCACGTTCGACCCGTGCACCTTCGCGAACTCCTCCAGCTGCCGCTCCGTGACGCCGTGGCGGGCGAGGATGGCCGACCGGATGGAGTCGTTCATCGTGCCCGGCTCGGGCCCGATCACGGCCAGCCGCAGCGCCACGTACGTGGAGATGAACGTGTTGCGGTCGATGGTCGCCGGCGCCGCGCCCGGGTTCGTGCCCCCGGCGCAGCCCGCCAGCAGGAGGGCACACGCGACGACGGCCCCGGCGAGCCGGCGATGCGGCCGGCGATCGGCGAGGTCGTGACGCATGGGACGATCCTGATTCAGGGGCTTCCGTGGGACGGGCCCGGGGAGGCGGGCTACGTCGGCGTGATATCCCGCGAGGGGTCGATGGGGTCCACGAGGGCAGGCAGGTGCTCGGCGCCGACGCGCGCGCAGATGGCCCGGAACGCGTCCGCGACCCGCGGGTCGAACTGGGTGCCCGTGCAACGCGCGATCTCCTCGATCGCGGAGCCGGTGGGCATCGCCTGGCGGTAGGGGCGATTGTGGGTGAGCGTGTCGAACGTGTCCGAGACGGACACGATGCGCGCCTCGACGGGGATCTTCTCCCCACGGAGGCCGTGCGGGTAGCCGCTGCCGTCCCAGCGCTCGTGATGGTGCTCGGCGATGTCGCGCGCGACCTGCAGGATGCGGTGCTCGCTTCCGCCGAGGATCTGGGCACCGATCGTGGTGTGGCTCTTCATGAGCTCGAACTCCGACGGCGTCAGCTTGCTCGGCTTCTTGAGCACGGAGTCGGGCACCCCGATCTTGCCGATGTCGTGCAGCGGCCCGGTCCGGCGCACGAAATCGACCTCCATCGCGCTCATGCCCAGCTCCGCCGCCACGAGCGACGCCAGGAGTCCCACGCGCTCCGCGTGCCGTCCCGTGACGTCGTCCCGATACTCCGCCGCCAGCGCCAGGCGGTGCAGGATCTCGGTACGCGTGTCGGCGAGCTGGGAGGTGCGCTCCATCACCCGCTCCTCGAGCTCGTCGCGCTGGTGAGCTACCCGCTGCGTCAGGAAGCGGGCCGCCAGCAGGTTGCGGACCCTCGCCTCGGCCTCCGCCGGGTCGAAGGGCTTGGCCAGGAAATCCATCGCGCCTGCGTCGAGGGCACGGCGGCGCAGCTCGGGGTCGTCGTCGCCGGTCAGCACGATCACCGGCACGTACTCCTCGGGAGGCAGGCCGCTCCGGATCGTCGCGAGGACGTCGAAGCCGTCCATGCCGGGCATGTGGAGGTCGAGAATGACCAGGTCGACGCTCTCGCGCCGGAGCACGTCGCCCACGCCACGCGGGTCCGTGAGCGCGAGGGGCCGCTCGTAGCCTGCGCGTCGGAACAAGCGCTGCAGGGTCTGCACCACCCACTCGTCGTCGTCGATCACCAGGAGCCGCCCCTCGAGCGCCCCGCTGCCGGGGCGCCCTCTGTTCGCGCTCTCCTCGGCGGGAGGTGGCGGGGCGCTCGCGACCGGCGCGGCCGCGACGCGTGCCGCCACGGGTGAGGCCTCCGGGGCAGGGGGCGGGGACGCGAGGAGCAGGGACTCCACCGCTGCCCGCAGGGCCGCCATCTCCATGGGCTTCGCCAGGAACGCGCTACGCGCCCCCGGAGCGCGGCCCCAGTACACCTCCTCCTGCGGGTAGCCGGACATGTACAGCACCGGCAGCGCCGGGCGCACTTGGCTCGTCAGGTCCACGAGGGTGAAGCCGCTCATCTGCGGCATCACGATGTCCGTGAGCAGGAGATCGACCGCCTCGTCGGTCTTGAGGATGTCCACGGCGGCCCGTGCGGTCTCGGCTGCCGCGACCCGGCACCCCATGCGCTCCAGCAGGCGGCGGGTGGCACCCAGGGTGTCGGGATCGTCGTCGACGACCAGGACCCGAAGGCCCTGGATGCCGGAGGGAGGCGGAGTGGCCTCGATGACGCGCGCGGGTGGCGCCGGGGCCAGGGGAACGGGCCGGTCCGCCCGTCCTACCCGGTTGCGCCCCTCCTCCTTGGCCGCGTAGAGGGCCCGGTCGGCGGCGGCGAGGAGGATGTCGGGCGAGCCCATCCCCCGCTCGATCGCGCTGACGCCGGCCGTCGCGGTGGCCCGCCCCCAACCCAGGTCGGTGGCCGCGAAGCGCTGCAGGATCTGTTCCGCGAAGCCTGCGGCCTGCTCCATGGAGCAGTCCACCAGGACCGTGACGAACTCCTCGCCCCCGAAGCGCGCGGACAGATCCATCCGGCGCGTCCGGTCCCTGAGGACGCCCGCGAACACCTTCAGGACCCGGTCACCCTCCGCATGGCCGTACCGGTCGTTGATCCGCTTGAAGTGGTCGAGGTCGAAGAGGATCGTCGCCAGGTTGTGGCCGCGCAGCGCGGCGCCCCAGGCGGCATCGACGAAGATCGCGGCGTGACGCCGGTTGGGCAGGCCGGTGAGCGGGTCCGTGAGCGCGGACCTCTCGGCCATCTCGCGCTCGCGAAGCAGCAACTCCGTCACCCCGCCCGTACCCAGCGAGACGGTCACCAGCACCACGACGATGACGAGGACGACACCCCAGCGCGGCGTGGTGAGGTCGAACATGACGACTCCGGCCTGCGTGACGGCCAGCGCCGCCATGCCTGCCGCCAGTGCCTCGGAGGCCCCGTTCCAGCCGCGGTAGAACGTGAGCAGGAACGCCGGAATGAGGGCCGGCAGCCACACGAGCAGCGCCCCGTCGCGATCCAGCGAGTCGGGAAAGACCGAGGAGGCGAGCACCGGCACGGCCAGAGCCGCGAGCGAGAGCAGCAGCGCCCGGAGCGGCACAGGCCGCGAGCGCGGGGGCACGCGCGGAGACAGTCGCCTCAAAGCTCGGTTCGTCGTCGGGAGGGTCGCACGACTCCAAGATCGATCGGGAAGCGAAGCCGTACAAGCCGGCCCTCCCGGGACCTCCGCGGGTATATTGGCCGAAGTGGAGCCGTTTCCCACCATTCCGAGGGGCTCATGCTGAGCGCGGACAGACTGACGGTGAAGGCGGGCGAGGCCATCCAGGCGGCGGCGGCCGAGGCGCGGGCCCGCGGAAACGCGGAGGTGCATGGAGTGCACCTGCTCGACGCCCTCCTGAGCCAGGAGGAGGGCATCGTCGTGCCGATCCTCCAGAAACTGGAGATCGCGGTGGGGCTCGTACGTGCGCGCGCGCGGGAGGCCCTGGATCGGATGGCTCGCGTGGAGGGCGGGGCGGAGCCCGGTCTGTCGCGGGATCTGCGCAAGGCGATGGACGTGGCCGAGGCGGCGGCGCAGAAGCTGGGGGACGAGTACGTCTCCACGGAGCACCTGCTGCTGGGCCTCACGGAGGAGAAGGACGACGCCGGGAGGATGCTCCGCGACGCCGGGGCTACGAGAAAGGCGGTTGAGTCCGCCATGGAGTCGGTGCGTGGCTCGCACCGCGTGACGGACGACACGCCGGAGGACAGCTACCGGGCGCTGGCGCGCTTCAGCCGCGACCTGACGGAGCTGGCCCGGAAGGGCAGGCTCGATCCCGTGATCGGCCGCGACGAAGAGATCCGCAGGGTCATCAAGGTCCTGGCCCGGCGCACGAAGAACAACCCGGTCCTCATCGGCGAGCCCGGTGTCGGGAAGACCGCCATCGTGGAAGGACTCGCCCAGCGCATGGTGGCGGGCGACGTCCCGACGACCCTCTCCAACAAGAAGCTGCTGCAGCTCGATATCTCCGCGATGTTGGCGGGCGCCAAGTACCGCGGCGAGTTCGAGGAGCGGATGAAGGCGGTGCTCAAGGAGATCACGGAGGCCGAGGGCCGCTACGTGATCTTCATCGACGAGATGCACACCATCGTCGGTGCGGGCGCGGCCGAGGGGGCGGTCGACGCGGGCAACATGCTCAAGCCCGCCCTGGCTCGCGGGGAGCTGCGGGTGGTGGGCGCCACGACGCTCGACGAGTACCGCAAGCACATCGAGTAGGACCCGCGGCTGGAGCGACGCTTCCAGCCCGAGTTCCTGGCCCCCCGGTCCGTGGAGGAGGCGGTGGCGATCCTGAGAGGGCTCAAGGAGCGCTACGAGGTCCACCACGGCGTGCGC
>JBJKSF010000220.1:0-7099 GCA_046704285.1 Longimicrobiales bacterium
CCTTCCTCCAGATGACGCTCGGCCAGCTTCGTCTCGATCCGCGCCTGGCCTTGACCCAGCCAGTCCAGCGCCTCGTAGAGCTCGTCCGCTTCGGCGTCGCCCACGCCCACAACCTCGGCCAGCGTGCTGGACAGGCTCTGCCCACTCAGGCGCTGGGCCGTAGCCAGCTTCGAGCACGGATCCAGGATCCGCTCGGCGATCATCGCCAACACGAGCTGGCGGTTGCGGTGCTTGCGCGTCGAGAGGAGCTCGGCCAGCCCCAGCCGCCCCATCGTGCCCACCACGGCGGCCACATCCCCATGGGGACGCGAGCGCACGATCTCGAAGGCGTCGTCAATGGAAACAAGATGCTCGCCCTTGAGGGTGCGACGGATCTGCTCGATGTGCTCGTCCGGGAGGCTGGTGAGGTTGCCGACCGTGCGCCGCCGGATGCGTTTGCCCTCGCGCCACGCCTCACGGATGAGGACGGTGGGCCGGGAGCCGTGGTTGGGAATGGTCTCGACGTACATGGAAACATGCTACGTCCTACCTCACCCGATGTCAAGCCTGTCGTCCCATTTACGTGGAAACACATTGCACCACCTCCGTGTCCCCAAAATCCCTTGCCCCAAGCTATCTTACCGCCCCCTCAGCTCGCGTCCTGTCGGGGGAACTTCCGACTAGCCGCCCGCGACTGAACCGCAACCGAGCTGAAGCTGGGACAAGATTGGAGGCGGGGAAGCCCGGGGTCCGCGCGTTCGACCGTGGCCGGGGCGTACGGGACGAGTGGGGGGTGGGGCGAACCGGGGCCGCGCACCGGCCCGACCCGTCCTTGCCGGCCGGCGACAGGGTTTCCCGGGGACCCCCCCCGGCCCCCGCTCCACGCCGTCACGGGGCGGTGCGTTACGACCCCCGCCCGCTCAGGGTGGCGGGGTCGGCAGCGCCGGAGGAATCACGAGCCCCCACCCGCCGTTACCCTCTATCACCCGGTCGGAGACGATCCGCTCCCAGGCCCACGAACCGATAGCTCCGCACGCCTCGCAGGCGGCCTCGAACTCGTCGTGGAGGTCTTCGGCGTGTACGTCCTCGCTGCTTGGGTCGCGTGAATGCCCCTTGATCTTGCGGAGAGCGCCAGCGATCCCGACCCGGTGCACGTTGAAGAGCGCGTACTCTACAGCGGACGCGCGCACCGCCTGTTCCTGCCTCGTCCCTTCGGCCTTGGTCGCGTACTTGAGCGCCTCGCGAATCCCGTGGGTCGGGTCGTCCGGATCGACGGTCCGGATGTCCGCGACGGCGGGGCCGTCCAGGCCGAGGGCTTTCCCCCACGTGCGGGCAAGCTCTCCCTGGTCCCAATACTCTCCGTACACGAGAAGGTGAACATGGACCATGCCGCCCGGCGCGATCTCGATGGCGTAGACGAGGGAGGTGTCCCTGCGGACCTGCTTCTTGCGCGAACCGCGGCGGACCTGCCGTCCCCACGGGGTGGCGCGCCACCACGGCATGATGGCCTTCCGCACGCGCTGCACGGCCTCACGGAGGGCCTCCGGCTCGAAGCGGGCCTGTTTATGGCTGACCGCCGGGAAGGTGAGCGTCACGAGCTTCCAAGCCCGTCCGTGGCGGTCGCCGCCACTCCAGTGGTGCGACTCACCCGGCCCGTCCCAGGGCTCGGACTCCATGATGAGGTCATGAACGCGGATGCGCTCCAAGATCCGGTCCGCCACGGCGGCGGCCCCGCGCCGCGCGCACACCGGACAGGTCCTCGAACCGCATCGGACCGGGAAGAGGTGAAGCGACCCGCACTCCTGACAGCGCATGAGGACCGCGCCCTCCCCGCACTCCTGGATCCGCTTCGCCCTCGTTGGCAACAACTCGGCCAGCTCCCGCGCCACCTCGTGCCGAAACTCGTGGATCCATGCGGCATCGGCGGGGTGGGTGCACGATGTTTGCGTAGTATCAAGTGAAGAAGGACCAAGCGCCGGATCCGGCACTCGGTCCCCGCCACCATCCCTCCCTGGTACCAACTTTGCGCAACGCCTGCGCGGGACCCGCGCAGCCCCTGCGCCACCGCTGGAACCGCGCGGCGCACCACGGTTGCAGAGGCCGTCGCGGTCCGTCCCCGGTCCCGTCGCGGTCCTCCTCGGGCCGGTCCCTCCCTCACCCACCCCCGCCACCACCCCACCCGGGCCCCGCCGGGGGCCCCCCGGCTGTGCGGACTCAAGCCGACGTCGAGGGCGTGCGAGGCTCCCTGGGCCTCCAGGATGTGCCCGCGCGGTCCGACGTCCCGGTTCGCTGGCGAGAGGGCTCACCGCGCGCTCTGCGGCCCCCGACAACCCGGGCCGTCGTCCGCGCGTGCCGTTCACGGCTCGGAACCTCGGTCCGCATCGGCCGCCGGCGCTCGGGGCGAGCCGAGCATGATGAGTTCCCGGACGCGAATCTCGGTCCGGTAGCTCGGGGTGCCGTCGTCATGCTTGCCCTCGAAGTGGTGAAGGGAGCCCTCGACGTAGAGGCGGTCGCCCCTGGCCACGTAGTTTTCGACGACGTCGGCGAGCTTTCCCCAGAAGACCAGCGAGTGCCATTCGGTCTCTTCGTGCTTCTGGCCTTGCGGATCCGTCCAGCTCCGGTTCGTTGCCAGCCGGAGGGTGGCGAATCTCCCTCCGGTGGACGTGGTCCGGATCTCCGGCGCCGAGCCCACGTTGCCGATGAGCTGGACCCTGTTGAGGGAGTGGCTCATGACGCCCCCTCGTGCCCGCCGCCTGCGAGGGCCCAGGCAACGATGGCTGCCGTCGAGCTCGAGGTGGGCCGACCCGCTGGGCACTCCCGGCCGGCAAGCTGAAGCAACGGCTCGCCGGCGTCGCGGCGGCGCTCGCGTTCGGCCAGGCGGATGACCTCGAAGAAGCCGCGCGCGATCTCCTGGGCCCGTGCCCAGGACGTCTTGGGGACGGTGGCCGGCGCAAAGCGTTGTGGCGCACCGGAATGCGGCAGGCTATCATAGAACCGCATGGGAATCTCCGTGCACAGACCCGGAGAGGTGCGGCCCTAGGAAGCTTTCCTCGCCGGGTGCGTTGTTGGGGTTCGCGGGCGCTTTGGGCTTCTCATGCCCGGGGCGTCCGCGTTCTTAGTTACTCGTAGTCCTCCTCGAACTCGGGTTCTTCGTCCTCGGCCTCCTCGAACTCGGCTTCCTCGTCATCTTCCCACCCCTCCTCTTCGTCCTCGACCTTTTGGTCGATGCCGTAGCTCGCAGCGAAGGTCCGGGCCTCGTCGGCTCTGATCAGGAATCTCCCGCCCTGTTTGTACGAGCCGATGCGGTGCTCTCTGCACCACCGAACGACCGTCTCAGGCTGGACCCCCAGCTCGTCGGCCAGGTCGGCCGTCGTGACGACCCCTTCCAAAGGATCTCGAAGCTCGGTCATGGATTACTTCTCCTTGCGGGCCGTCCGGCCGTTGGTGGTGATGGAAGCGGGGGACGTGGAGTGGCGGGTGCTCGCGTCCAGAAATTCCACGAGGTCAAGCACCCGGTAACGAACGCGTCCGCCGACCTTGACGTAACGGGGACCGCGGCCTTGCCAGCGCATGTTGTCCAGCGTAGACGCCGCGCAACCTAAGCGCTCGGCCGCCTCATGCGTGGAAATCGTCCTTGATCGCGCGTCCAGGTCGTCGTCGTGTGTCATGGGTGGGCTCCCATCCTTTGCCAGGTGACCTACGAGGGGTAGCCCATAGCGTGCCGGACGTCAACAGTCGGAAGAGTCTCTATGTGCTGGCGCCGCAGTGTCTTACGATGTAGGAGAGAATTGGAAGTCCTGCGGGGCTCAAGAGCAGGGCTCGAACTCCGACGATGGAATCCGAATTGGAAGTCGGGGGGTGCTACTTGCGGCTCCCCAGTCGCCGGGCATCCTTGGGGTTCTTGAGCCCGTTGATGATGGACCAAAGCGGGCCCTTGTTCGACGGATCGACATCCGCAGGCCTGTACGGATACGCTCCCAACGCATCGGTCCATGACAGGCCAGAAGTCCAGTGGAGCGGAGTCGCGTCCCATGGGCTGCGCCGTAAGCGCCCAGCAAGCCACTCACGCAGCTCCCGGTTGTTGGGTGCAGGGAACTCCGATTCTCCGTCCCATTCCGGGTAGCGTTCCCGAAGGAGCGACTTCACGTGCTCAGCGAGGAGCGTCGGCATTCTTCCCTGTCGGCCGGTCCGGAGGGATCCACCGCCCCGCCCACCAGGGTCAAGCCTGACACCGCGCTCCGCTGCCTCGGTCTCCAAGCGCTGCGCTTCCTCCAGATCCCGCGCTAGCCAACTCCTGAGGCTGTCCGCCACGTGGTAGTCCTCAAGAGTGGGCTCCCGGTCACGCGGGAGGGGTTGGGTGAGAGCGACTTGCAGGCCGAGAGCGACCTCGACGCGGTCGCGGCACTTCAACTCAGCTAGGGGGACCATTCCAGAATGCCCGGCGCGAGCCTTCACGTACTCGGCAAGGATCATGAGAGCGGCACACCGGATCTTGGCCTCAGTGACGGGGCTCCACTCCTCTTCGCTCAAGGTCTTGATGCGGTCTATCGCAAACTTCACGCGTTTCGTGCGCTCCAAGCGGCGCAGGAGCGGCTCAACGCGCGCGTACCACTCGGGTGAGTCGGGGGCGTCATCTCGTGAGTCCATGGTTTTAGTCCTCCAACTCGCGGGCCAGTGCGCGAAGCCTGTCCGCTAAACCCTCTCCGTCGGACCAAGTCGCGTCGTCCTCAACCAGCGCCTTGAGGCTGTCGCGTAAGGTCCTGCCGCGCGGGTCGGGAGGGGTCCCGTCCCCGTTGCCCAGCACCCCGCTCAGCTCCCCGGCCAGCGTCTCCACCGCCTGACGCTCGTTCTCCGAGGCGAGCCGCGCGTAGAGCTTGGTAACGCCCGGGTGCGAGTGTCCAAGGACGTGCTGGATGACCTGGAGCGGGACGCCCGCCTGCGCCATGTAGGAGCCAGCCGTGCGCCGGAGGTCGTGGAGCGTCACGTCCTCCAGGCCGGCGGCCGAGCGGATCGTCTGCCACTGCGGCTTGATGTCGTTGCGGTGCATCCGAGGGCTGGTCGGGGAGGGGAAGACGAAGGGGCTCTCCGCGTAGCGGGGCAGCTCGCGAAGGATCTCCACGGCTGGCCCCGGAAGGAGGCGCACCTGGGCCTCCCCGCTCTTCGTCTCCGGGAGCCGGATCTCGCCGCGCGCCAGGTCCACGTTCTCCCACCGTGCGGAGAACAACTCACCCTTGCGGAGGCCCGTGAGCAGGAGAAGCGGGACCGCCGCGCGTACGAACGGATCTTCCTCCTTCCGGGTCGCCTCCATGAGCCGCGTCAACTCGTCGTGGCGGAGCCACCGATCCCGGCTGCGCTCCCGGAACCGCTTTACGCGGCCCGTGGGGTCACGGAGCCCCTCCGGGAGGATCTCCTGCCTATCTGCCCACCTCCACGCGGCGCGGAGCGCCTCCAGGCATCGGTTCGCCTCCACGGGCGACGTGCGGCCCATGTCCCGGTGCCAGCCCGCCAACCGCTCCGGCCTCAGGTCCTCCAGCAACACCCGGCCGAGCGCGGGGCGGATCCGATTCTCCGCGCGCCGCTTGTCCTCGCGGTACCTCTTCCGGTGCGGCTTCGCGTAGTCGTCGAGCCAGCGGGTCATGAGGTCGCCCACCGTCCGGATCCCCACGGCCTCGCGCTCGCGCTCCGCCCGGGGGTCCTCACCCTCCAGGACCCGGACCTTCTCCTTCCGGGCCATGTCCCGAGCTTGCTGGACGGTCAGCTCCCCGTACTGCCCGAGCTTCATCATCCGCTGGCGCCCGTTGCGGGTCCGGTATCGGAGTGCGAAGGTCTTCGTACCGCTCCCGTAGACGAGCACCCCGAAGCCCGGCACCTCGCCGTCGCCGAGCCAGGACCATCCGGAACCCTCGACCTTCGCGGCGTCCACAACCCGCTTCGTGAGATGAGCCATTCGCCACTGCTCCTTCCGCAGGAGTCCACCGCATTGCACGAGCATTGCACGCAAAACCGTGAAACGCCGTGAAGGCTACTGAGGAAGGATAGGGGCGTTATGCTAGGAATTGCAAGGGTTCTATGGGGACGCCGGGAAGATCCGTGGAACGGGCTGAGGGCGATTTTCCATGTTTTGGGAGCAGGAGGTCCCGGGTTCGAATCCCGGCGCCCCGATTGCAGAGCCGGCGAAGACGGCCGACCCTCCCTGCGCCGGGTGAGAACCCGAAGGGTTCGGGCCGAGCGACCGCGCGAGGACTCGAAGACCGAGCCACCCGTTTCGCGAGACGAGCGAGGAGCCGCGGAGCGGCCCGCAGCTCCATCCCGGCGCCCTGATTGCAGAGCCGGCGAAGACGGCCGACCCTCCCTGCGCCGGGCGAGAACCCGAGGGGTTCGAGCCGAGCGACCGCGCAACCTCCGGTGGCATGGAGGCTGCTGCATGCTCAGGTTCAGGAACGCCCACTCTCCGGGACCGGGCCGGACACGATGAAGCACCCATTCTTCCTCGCCGCAGGCGGAATCCTGCTGTTGGCGGCGGGCTGCTCGCTCGTGAGACCGAGGCGGGCGCCGGGAGCGCCGGCTGAGGAAGGGCTGCGCCGGTTTGGTGGCCAGGTCACGATGCAGGGATCCGAACTGTCGGCGATCCTCGAAATCACCGGGCCCGACCGGAACGTGGAGGCCGCCCTCAGGATCCCGGAGTTGGCCCTCTCGGCCCAGGGCTCCGGGCGTATCTCCGGAGGGCACGTCGACCTCAGGCTGTCCTACCCCGGCTCGTGCCCGGGCACGGCGCGCATCCGGGGTAACATGGAGCGCGAGGGCCAACGCATCCGTGGCACCATCACGGCCCGGGATTGCACGGGACAGGAGACCGGCACCGTCCTCCTCCTTAGGCGCTCCGGCGGCCGGCCCGCCCCGACCGGCGAGCTCCATCCCCTCACGTTGAGGCACAGCGGCCAGCCGCGTAGCTTTCACCGCGGGAGCGCTCAGGGCGCCCCCGACCGCGCTCGTAGCTCAGCTGGATAGAGCATCGGCCTTCTAAGCCGAGGGTCCTGGGTTCGAGTCCCAGCGAGCGCATGCGGCGCATCAGCGCCCGTCCAGTGTGAACTCCAAGGCGAGCAGAGTGGGTGGCGCCCGT
>JBJKSF010000221.1:0-34989 GCA_046704285.1 Longimicrobiales bacterium
AGCAGAACCGCCCGAAGAGGGGATCGTCGGCCAGCACGGTGCGCGCGCCGCGCACCGCGCCGGAGAACCCGAGGTCGATCTCCGAGGAGTAGTACCACGAGCCGCGATGGTGGGGCTGGCCGAGCCACGTTGTCCCATACGGCGCCGGCTCGAAGCCACCGCCGGCGCCGCCGTCGTCCTCTTTGCCGCCGTACCAGTAGCCGTAGTCCGACTCGGACGTCCCCGAGTTCAGTAGCGCCCACGAGCTCAGGTACGAGGCGTATCCCAGCCGCAGGTAGGGGGCCGGATCCTTCGCATAGTGCAGCCCGTAGTCGAGCACGGCCCAGCCGCCCATCTGCGACATGTAGGTGAGCGTGTACGAGTTGCCGCCCCCACCCCGGATGTCGCTGCCGAGCAGATAGTACGCCGTTTCCAGCCATCCCCTGCAGAAGAGGTTGCACTCCATCTGGTGGTGCATGAACGCCTCGGCGTCGGCCAGGCCCACCCGCGTCGACGGTCCGTACGCCACCCATCCCGGCCGAACCTCGTGCGGAGGTTCGGGCCCGCTGGGATCGGCGATCTCGAGCGCGTACTTCGCCAGGGCGTGCGTGGACTCGAACCCGGTCGTGTCGAACGCATACTCGGACTGGAAGAGGTCCACGTCGCCGAGGACGAACGTGCGTACCTTGCGCTCCCAGTGGGGGCGCAGCCGGTCCGCTTCGTCTTGCATCCCCTCGCTCTCGAGCGCGTCGCACACCCAGGGGATCACGAGCTCGTTGTAGCAGCCGGTCCGGTACGCCGACCACCGCTCGATCTCCCAGGGAATCGTGTACATCCCCAGGGCCGTCCCGTAGGCCCGCCTCAGGTACGCCTTCGCGTCCATCGCCGTGTGGATATGGGGATGGTGCCGCGCGACGCGGTACAGGCTGTAGTACATCAGGACGATGTGCGGATAGTCGTAGATCCGCCAAAGGTGCTGGCGACCCTTTCGGCCCGGGTCCTTGCTTTCCCGATTGGTCTTCCAGTCGGGGATCCCGTAGATGCCGTAGGAGAAGGTCTCCTCGGTCGTCTTCTGGAGCCCGCCCCACACGAAGTGCTCGACGTAGTCGTCCAGCGCATCGACCTGCGCCTGGTCGGGGAACTCGGCATTCTTCGAGGAGAGGTAGGCCGGCTTGCTCAGGCCGGGGTCGTCGCACGACACCTCGTAGATCCGCCACCCCTGGATGCGGTCGTAGTCGTCCGGGCTGAGCTGGACGTGCGTGTCCATGGCCCACTCGCACAGCAGCCCGTCGAACCAGAGCTTCGGGTCGTGGATGCGATGCCCCGCGATGAACGCCGCGCGCTTGTGGTAGAGGGTCTCCAGCGGCTCCGTGCAGAAGAACTCGAGCACCATGTGCCGCTCCTCGCCGAAGCGGACGGTGAGGAGGTTCTCGCCCAGCTTCGAGAAGCGCACTTCGTACAGATGCACGTCGTCCTTCCGGCTCACTCGACGCACTTCGGTCGTCCGCGGGTGCTCGGCCTCCACCGAGTGGATCGGCTCCTCGGTGCGCAGCGCGATGCGCGCGGACAGGTCGCGTGGGACCGTCATGCCCGGCACGACCTGAACGTCGACGAGACCTTCAGCCACGAGCGTGTCCCGCACACCCTGATACCCGTCCGCCCAGTGGAGCCTGAAGCCGTACGTGCGCGCTCCGTGCGCGGGCAGCGTGAGGCTCGTGTTGGGCTGACGCCAGTTCGTGCCGTGCTCGTTCCTGGCGATCGCCCCCGACGCCGCGGAGTGGATGAAGACCTGGTAGCGCTCTCCGGATGCCTCCCAGTACTCGAGGCTCGTGTCCTTCCGGGGCGTGAGCATCAGGTGTGGGCCCACCAGATCGCCGCGCATCCAGAAGAAGAACGAGCCGTGGCCGGACACGAGTCCGTGCTTCAGGATCGGTGGAGGCTTCTTCCCCCCCTGGGTCGGCTCGTCGTTGCGGGAGCGGTTCCGGTTGATCGGCAAGGGAATCGCGAGGTCGCCGATCCGGAGGGGCGTGTCCGTCGGGTTGCGCAGGGTGAGCGTCCAGTCGACGGCGTGATCCCCGACCTCGAATCCGACGCGGACGTCCGGCGCTCCCGAGCCGGGCGCGCTGGGGATCGTCGTCTCGTGCCTCAGTCCGTCCTTGCTCGTCGCCGCGGTGCGCAGCTCCTTCGCGTTCGCCGTGTCGAGGAGCTTCCAGGCTTCCGAGCCCCGACGATACCGCACGATCAGGTCTCCGAGGCGATGACCGGGGTCGACGTACTCGATGTAGTCGGTGTCCTCGGTACGCTTGAGGCTCGTGAGCCCCCCGTCGTCGAAGGCGACCACGAAGTCGGAGGGATAGATCGCGGCCTCGTGCGAGATCCCGGCGGTCAGCCGCTTGGCGGCGTCCGGCACTCCCACGGCGAGGCCCGCTCCCGCGAGACCGGCGGCCTGGAGAAACCCTCGGCGGCTGAGGCCGACGGGCGTGGGTTGTCGCGGTCCGGGGGCGTTGGAGTCGGGGCGGTCGGACATGATCGTGGCTGGGTGGCAGCGGCGGGACTTCGCGGTGGCCAACGTATTCGATGGACCCGGCCGGCGCACGCCGCCGCCGGCCGCGGGCGCGCACGACCCCGTCAGCAGATCCGGGGAAGGTCCTCTCCGTACGTCTTCTGCAGGATGCGGCGTCCTCCAGCTACGGTGACCATCTCGCACAGTCCGTCCTGAACGTCTCCCACGGTCCCGATCCGCGCGGCCGCGCGTCCGAGCGGGTGAGCGCCGAGGGCCTCCAGGGCACGGTCCGACGCGCCGGGGCGCACGACGGCGACGAACTTGCCCTCGCAGGCGACGTCCATGGGGTCCAGACCGAGCACTTCGGCCGCGTACCGCTCCGCCTCGCCGAGCGGGATGCGGGTCTCGTCGAGCGTGAGGTGCCATCCGCTCCGCCGGGCGATGTCCGTCACCACCCCGGCCAGCCCGCCCCGCGTCGGGTCGCGCAGGAAGACGACGTCCTCCCCGCACGCGTCGAGAAGCTCGCCGACCAGGCAGCCGAGGGGGGCGACGTCGCTGCGCAGCTGGCTCTCGATGCCGAACGTCCTCTCGCGCTGGAGCATGACCGCCAGGCCGTGCGCCGCGATCGCCCCGGAGACGAGCACGTGGTCGCCGGGGTGCACGCAGGCCGGACCGAGTCGGGCGTCGGGCCGGAGCGAGCCCACCCCCGCCGTGTTCACGTACATGCCGTCCGCCTGTCCGCGCGGTACCACCTTGCAGTCCCCGGTCACGACCGTGACCCGGGCTTCGTGCGCGGTCGCGGCGACGGACGTCACGATCCGGGAGAGCACGTCGATCTCGAGCCCTTCCTCCAGGATCAGTCCGAGGGAGAGGTAGCGCGGGACCGCGCCGCACACGGCCAGGTCGTTCACCGTGCCGCTCACGGCCAGCCGCCCGATGTCCCCTCCGGGGAATTCGAGCGGGTGGACCACGTAGGAGTCCGTGGTGAACACGATCTGCCCGTCGATCGGCGGAACCACTGCCGCGTCCTCGACGGCGTCCAGCCACCGGTTCGCGAGCGGAGGCCGCACGACCCGCTCCAGGAGCTCGTCCATGAGCTCGCCACCCCCGCCGTGCGCCAGCACGATCCGGTCGCCGTCCGTCACGCGCCACCTCCCGCCGAGGCGGGCACCAGGCGACGCTCCTCGTGGCGCCGGTAGCGGAAGAAGGCACGGCACGCGCCCTCCGAGCTGACCATGCACGGACCCACGGGACGGACGGGGGTGCACGCCGTGGCGAAGAGGGCGCAATCGAGGGGTGCGCACCGTCCCGTGAGGACCTGCCCGCATCGGCACCCCGGGGGATCGTGGTCCTCCTCGACGCGGAGGTCGAAGCGCGTGAAGGCGTCGAGATCCGCGAACTCCGGGCGCAGCGCGTAGCCGCCGCCCGGGATCACGCCCAGGGCCCGCCAGACGCAGTCGTCGGGGACGAACACGCGGTCGAGCAGCGCGCGCGCGACAGGGTTCCCTGCCGGCGTGACCGCCTGCGGGTATAGGTTCTCCAGGCGCGGCGCGCCGGCCAGCGCCTGGCGGGTCAGGTGCACGAGGGCCTCCATGATCTGGAGCGCCTCGAAGCCTGCGACGACGCACGGCGTGCCGTGGACGTCCACGAGGGGCCGGTAGAGCTCCGAGCCGGTCACGACGCTCACGTGGCCCGGGCACAGGAAGCCGTCGATGCGCACCTCCGGGTCCGAGACGAGGGCTTCCATGGCCGGGAGGATGCGCTTGTGGCAGGGCAGGACGCTGAGGTTGTCCAGGTGCCGCTCGCGGGCAGTCAGCACGGCGGCGGCCGTGGCGGGGGCCGTGGTCTCGAACCCCACGGCGACGAACGCCACCTCCCGGTGCGGATGGGTCTCGGCGAGGCGCACGGCTTCCATGACGCTGGTCACGACGCGCACGTCGGCCCCCAGGCTGCGCGCCGACTCCAGCGATCCGTTCCGCCCGGTGACCCGCAGCATGTCTCCGTACGTAGCCACGAGGATCGACGGTCTCCGCCCCAGCTCCACCGCCGCGTCGATCGTGCGCTGCGCCGTGACGCATACGGGACAGCCGGGCCCGCTCACGAGCTCGACGGCCGGGCCCACGAGGTCGTGGATGCCGCTGCGGCACGCGTTCACCGTGTGCGTTCCACACACCTCCATGAAGCGCACCGTGCGGCCGTCCATCCGCTCGGTCAGCGTGGCGAGCTCGCGCGAAAGCTCGGCCATGGCGCCTCGCAGGTTCATGGCTCGGGCGCTCCCCCGAACGGCACGTCCAGCCCCGCGCTGCGCGCCACGGCCCAGGTCTCTCGCGCGTCGGCCTCGGAGACGCGCTGGAGCGAGAAGCCCGCGTGCACGAGCACCCAGTCGCCCACGGCGGCCTCCGGTGTCATGACGACGTTCACCCTCATGCGTGCGGCTCCGACGCGCACCCACGCCTCGTCTCCCTCGCGGTGCTCGATCCGAGCGGGGACGGCCAGGCACATGGTCAGCGCGACTCCCCGGCGGCGCCGGGCAGCGTGGCGGCCGCGATGGCGGCCTGTCCGAGCGCGATGCCGCCGTCGTTGGGAGGGACCTCTCGATGCGTCAGCACGCGCAGGCCCGCCCGTGCGAGCCGCTCGTACACGCGCAACGTGAGGACCACGTTGCAGAACACCCCGCCGCTCAGGCCCACCGTGTCCAGGCCGGCCTCGCCCGCCGCGGCGACGGCCGCACGGGCCAGGCCGTCCGCCAACGCGTCGTGGAAGAGCCATGCGAGGTCTTCGGGTGGCTCCCCCCGGACCCGCCGCTCCACCAACTCGCGGAGCAGGGGACGGTGGTCGAGGATCCGGGGCGAGCCATCCGTCAGCGCGATCCGCTCGTCCCCGGACGGACGGGCCGTCGACCGCAGCGCCGCGCTCTCCAGGAGCTCGCCGGACATCGCCTCGTAGTGGTTGCGGTCGCACAGGCCGAGGATCGAGGCGGCTGCGTCGAAGAGCCGGCCGGCTCCGGTGCTCGGGGGACAGCGCAGGTCGCACGCGAGCAGGGTCAGGACCGCGCGGCGCGTCCGCTCGTCCGGCATGACCGCGCGCGCCATAGGGTGAGCCGCTGCGGCTTCGGGGCCGAGCGCGTCGACCAGCCACGAGATCGCGCACCGCCCGATGGTGCGTGCCGCCTCGTCTCCGCCCGGAAGCCGCACAGGACGCAGATGCGCCACGCGCCGCACCCGGGTGAGCCCACCGACCAGGATCTCGCCGCCCCAGGCGGTGGCGTCCGCGCCCCAGCCCACGCCGTCGCACACGATCCCGACCACGGGTCCCTCGTGTCCGTGCTCGGCGAGCAGGGACGCGAGGTGTGCGTGGTGGTGCTGCACCTCGACCAGGGCGAGGGGGCCCCGTCCCACGCCGCGGCGAGCGAGCTCGACTCCCCAGCGTCGCGCCGCGTAGCTCGGGTGGAGGTCCACGGCGACCCAGTCCGGGCGCACGTCGAAGAGGCGCTGCAGGTCTTCGAGCGTGCGCCGGAAGCGCTCGAAGGCCAGGGCATGATCGAGGTCGCCCACGTGCTGGCTCACGATCGCTTGGCGTCCCCGCACGACGGCGACCGCGCTCTTCAGGTCCGCGCCGGTGCACACGCCCGGCCGCGCCGCGGCCGGAGCGAGGGTGATCGGCGCCGGGACGTACCCGCGGGCGCGACGTAGAGGCAGCGGGTCCAGCGCCTCCCCTGCGTCCACGAGCACCGAGTCGTCGACGGCACGCTCGATGGCCCGGTCGTGCTCCAGGTACGCGTCCACACCCCGGCCGAAGCGCCGCCGAGCCTCTCCCGGGTCCGTGACGAGCGGCTCGTCCGCGACGTTGGCGCTCGTCATGACGAGCGGACGGTGCAGCCGCTCGACGAGCAGGTGCTGCATCGGCGTGTTGGGGAGCATGAGCCCCAGGCGTTCGTGGCCGGGAGCGTTCTGCGGCACGGGGTCGCTCGGGCTCTTCCCGGGCACGCCTCGCCGGTCGGCTCTCCACGGGGCGATCACGATCGGGGATGCCGGCGATCCCAGCAGGGCGGCCCCGCGGCCCGAGAGACGGCAGAGGGCGCGCGCCTCGCTCAGGTCCGCGACGAGGAGCGCGAAGGGCTTGTGAGCGCGGCGCTTGAGCGCGCGCAGCCGGCCTACCGCTCCAGCATCGGTGCCGTCCGCCACGAGGTGGTAGCCGCCCAGCCCCTTCATGGCGACGATGCCGCCTCGGGAGAGCGCTGCGGCAACCTCGGCGAAGACGGCTTCCACCTCGGCGGGAGACCGGGCTTCGACGACGCGGTCGCGCGTGTCGAGCAGGAGGGCGGGCCCGCAGGAGTGACAGCACACGGGCTGCGCGTGGAATCGCCGATCGGCGGGGCTCCGGTACTCCGCTTCGCAACGCGGGCACATGGGAAACGGGGCCATCGTCGTTCGGGATCGGTCGTACGGCAGGTCGCGCACGATCGTATAGCGCGGCCCGCAGCTCGTGCAGTTGATGAGCGGGTGCCGGTAGCGCCGGTCCGAGGGATCCCCGAGCTCCCGCAGGCAGTCCGCGCACACCGCCGCGTCCACCGTCACCCGGCCCCGCTGGCCGCCCGGCGCGGCCTCGCTGGACGCGATGCGGAACTCCGACGGCGCGACGCCCGGGATGGTGGTGCCGCCGCCCACGCGCAGGACGCGGTCCACTCGGGCGAGCGCGGGAGCGTCCCGTCTCACCCGCTCCTGGAGGTCGGCCAGCCCTTCGGCAGTGCCCCACGCTTCGACGGTGACCCCGCGCAGGTCGTTGTGGATGGAGCCCGTGATCTTCAGCTCGCGTGCGAGCCTGTGCACGAAGGGGCGGAATCCCACACCCTGGACCTGCCCTTCGATGCGCAGCCGGCTCCAGCAGAGGGCCACGACCGGATGCTCCGGCGGGGTGGGGGCGTCGTCGTCGCGCACGGCGTCAGCTCCCGCCCCGACCGGGTGCGGAGAAGCTGTGCGCACGCGCGCCTCGCGCTAGATTGAGGGTATCCTGCCGAGGCAAGCGCTCGACACGCGAGAACGTGCGGTGCGGATCCTTCTGGCGATCGACCAGGCGCTCGTTCGAGACGCCCTGTGCACGCTCCTCGAGGAGCGCGGCCACGAGGTCGTGGCTGCGGTAGGGAGCGGGCAGGAGGCGATCGAGCTCGCGCGGCGCCACCAGCCCGACGTGGCGCTCATGGACGCGAGTGCGCCCAGGGTGGGCGTCGCGGCGGCTCGCCTCGTCGCGACCGAGGTCCCGGCCACCGCCGTGGTCGTTCTGTGCGACCCGTCCCGGGACGGTGTTCCGGTCGAGGCGCTCGGAAGCGGCGCCATGGGGTTCGTGACGACCGATCTCGACGCGCAGGAGTTCTGTCGGATGCTGGAGCGCGCCGCGGGAGGCACGCTCGCGATCTCCACCGAGCTCGCCAGCCGTCTGCTCGAGGAGATCGTGCGGAGGGCGTCGCACCGGCGCAGTCCCCGGAACCATGCAATGACCCTCACGAGCCGGGAGCAGGAGATCCTGAGCACGATGGCGCGTGGCCACGCCTCGAACCGGGAGCTCGCTCACATGCTCCACCTGAGCGAGAACACGATCCGCTTCCACGTGCGCAACATCCTCGAGAAGCTCCGTCTCCACAGTCGAGCGGCCGCCGTGGCCTACGCGCTCAGGCACGGCATGGTCGAGACCGACGAGCCGGGCTGAGCGAAGCGCGCAACGGCGGGCCATCACCATCCCACGAGCATCGCGAGACCGCAGGCCGACACGGCCGCGCCGGCCAGCGCGTGCGTCCACCCCCTCGCCCCCTTCCCGACGGACCGCGCCGCCACCCCGAGCCACCCCACCGCCACCAGCGCCACCATCGTGCTCAGGGTGGCGGCCGAGAACCCACCCACCGCGACGACCGTCTGCACGACGCTCCCCCGGGCGGCAGGAGCCACGACGAGCGGGATGAGCGGCTCACAGGGGCCGAGCGCGAAGACGAGGAAGAGCACCCACGCCGCCCCGTCCCGCGCCGCCTCCGCGGAGACCTGCGCTCGCGCGGCGCCCGCGAAGAGGGCTCGGCGGAGCCCCCACAGCAGGTACGCCGCCCCGAATCCGAGCATCATCCACGCGGCCGCACCTCCGCGTGCGGCGTCCAGAGCCGTACCGACGGCCGTGGCCCGGCCGGCCGCGGTCAGGACGAGTCCGATGACGGCGGCGGCACCGACGTGCGCGAGCCCACACGCGGCCGTGATGTGCAGTGTGCGCGTCAGCGACCATCCCCGTGCCCGGGCGAGCGCCACGAACGGGACGTAGTGGTCGGGTCCGAGCAGCACATGGACGACGCCCACGAGGGCGCATGTGGCGGCGAGGGCGACCAGCGTGGGTTCCACGGGTGACCTCCGTGTTCGAGCCGGGGCGGTCGGGATGTCACGTCGCGACGTGCTCGCGACAACCCGTCAGGCAGTCTTCGAGCCAGCGGGCCCATGCCCCGACGCCGCTTCCGGTATGCGCGGACAGTACCAGCATCGCGGGCTCGGGCATGGTCCGCCGGAGTCCCTCCCTGATCTCGTCGAGGTCGACGGATCCGAGGTAGGGAAGCAGGTCCACCTTGGTGACGACGACCAGGTCGGCCTTGCGGAACATCACCGGATACTTCCAGGGCTTGTCCGAGCCCTCCGTGACCGAAAGGGCGACGACGTTGACATGCTGCCCCAGGTCGTAGACGGCGGGGCAAACCAGGTTGCCCACGTTCTCGATGAAGAGGACGTCGCCGTCGCAGGCCGGGCTCCAGTCGTGCAGGGCGTCGTGCACCATGCGCGCGTCGAGATGACAGGCCGATCCCGTGGTGATGGAGCGTGCCGGTACGCCCACGGCGTTCAGACGCGCCGCATCCTTGTCGGTCGCGAGGTCGCCGCTCAGCGCGGAGAGGCGCAGCCCCGGCACCGCTCGGCGCGTGGCTTCCAGGAGGGCGGTCTTCCCGGAGCCCGGTGAGCCCATGAGGTTCACGGCCAGGACTCCCTTCCTGTGGAAGTGCTCGCGGTTGTGGGCGGCGATCCTGTCGTTGTCCGCGAGGAGGCTCTCGTGGACCTCGACGGTCACGATGGCGGGATCGCCGCACCCGCAGGTCTCACACATGGCTCGGCTCCAGGTCGAGTCCCTCGATCATGAGCTCCGCGCCCGCCACCAGGCGCAGCGGCGCATCGCATCGAGGGCAACGCAGCACGTTCGAGAGCGGGCGCCCGGAGCCGCACGTGGGGCATTCCCATCGCTCGGGCACGCGCGCCACCTCGAGCACCGCTCCGGCGCACGAGGTACCCTCGCGACACACGTCGTACCAGTAGCGGAGCAGGTCGATCTCCACGCCGGCGGACTCACCCACGCGGAGCCGCACGCGACGGACCGCGCCGGCTCCCCGCGCGCGGGCTTCCGCATCGACGGTGCGGAGCAGCGTCTGGACCAGCGAGACCTCGTGCATTCCGACAGCAGCATAGCCACGACAGCCCCTGCGGTCCCCACCCCTGGGGGTGGGTCGAGGTCCCACCCCCAGGGATGTTCCGTTCATGCACTATCCGTCACAATCTCCAGCGGATAAGCCGGCCTCTCGTTCAGGTTGACCTCGGTGGCGCGGACCCGACCTTCGGGACTTCGAAGCGTGCTGACAACCTGTCCCTTCTGCTCCTGTGGGTGCGGCATGTACCTGCAGGGGAGCGCCGCGGTCGAGGGTGTCGGACCGAGCGGGAGGCATCCCGTCTCGGAGGGTCGCCTGTGCGCCCGGGGATGGTCCGCGCACGAGGCGCCGCGCTGGGGCCCTCGCCTGCGCACGCCGCTCGTGCGCCGTGGCGGCACGCTGCATCCGGTGTCCTGGGGCGCCGCGCTCGCGGCGGCCGTGGACTCGCTGGCCGCCCTGCGGGAGGAGCGGCGTCCCCTCGCCGTTCTGAGCTCGGGGGGCGTGTCCAACGAGGAGAGCTTCCTGGCCGTCGTGCTCGCGCGCGCCGCCCTCGGGACGGGGAACGTGGATGCACCGTTGCGCGCTCCGTACGATGCCCTGTCGTTCGGGTCGGGCCTTCCGGGCCGGGAAGGTGGCGCGGACGGAGCCCTCCGGGAGCTCGAGCACGCCGACGCCGTCCTGCTCCTGGAGGGGGATCTCGCCGCGGCGTACCCCAGGCTCGCGCTCGCCGTGTTGCGTGCGCTGCGCCGGGGGGCCCGGCTGGTGACGATCGGCTGGAGCGAGACCCGGATGAGCCGCCTCGCGGGAGCGCGGCTCGGGTTCCCGCGGGCCAGGCCCGAGGAGGTCCTGGAGCGGCTCCGGGCGGAGGTTTCGGTGCGGGTCGCGCAAGGAGCGGAGGAGCGGCAGACCGCTCCCGGCCCGGACGATGCGCTCGCGCGGGCCGCCGCGTGGCTCGTGGATGCAGGGCGGGCGGCCTTCGTGCTGGGCGCGTTCGACGGGGACCCGGCCGTGCTGGCCCGGGCCGCCGCGCTCGTCCGGAGCCTGGGCGACGTCCTCGAGGCGAACGGCCGAGCGACCCCGCTCACGATCCCGCTTCCGGTGCGGGCCAACACGCGCGGCTCGCTCGAGATGGGCGTCACGCCCGGGGCCCTTCCGGGACGCCGCCCCCTCGCCGACGCCGCGGCGCGCGAGCGGTTCCGGGCGGTCTGTGGGGGAGATCCGTGCTGGGAGCGGGGCCTTCCGTTCGAGGAGATGCTGCCGGACGTCGCGGGGCTCGTGGTGCTCGGCGAGGATCCGCTCCCGGCACATCCACGGCCGGCCGAGGCGCGCGCCGGGCTCGCGAGTCTCGACACGCTGGTCGTCCTGGGCTCGTTCGTCACGGAGACGTCGCGCATGGCCCGGGTCGTGCTTCCCGTCGCGTCGTTCGGCGAGGCGAACGGCACGCTCACCAATCTCGAGGGGCGTGTCCAGCGCTGGATCCCGTGGGGCCCACCGGAGGACGGGGTACGACCCGCCTGGGAGGCGCTGCGGGACCTCATTCGGGGTCTCGGCACGAAGTTCGCGCCCGCGACGCTCGGGGATGTCTTCGGCGCGATTCGCGACGTCGTGCCCGAGTACGCCGCTCTGAGTCCGGAGGCTCGCGCGGATCCGTGGGGGGCGCTTCTGCCGCCGCGCTCGGACCTGGACGCGCCCCGGGGGGACCGGCGCGTCGGGAGCGAGCCGCCCTCGGGCGCGGGCCGCGGTGCCACGACCTCGGAGGCGTCGCTGGACGTCTCCGGCGCGCCCCGCGCCCGGGCGCTCCTGCGTCGCGAAGGCGTGTTCGACTGGGGCTCCGACCCTCTCGTGCGGCACTCGCCGACCCTGTCCCGCACAGGGTCGTCGAGCAGGAAGCTCCATCCGGGGGGCGAGGTCGCGATGAGCGCGGAGGACGCGGGCGCGCTGGGTGTGCGGGAGGGCTGGACGGTCCGTCTCCGCTCGACGTGGGGCATGGTCGAGGCGCCGGTGACGCTGCGAGCCGGGATGGAGCGCGGCCTCCTGCTCGTGCCGTTCGCGTTCAGGGGGCACTTCGCGCACGTGTGGGGCGAGGAGGGCCGCGCCGAGGTAGAGGTCGAGCGCCCGTGAGCGCCATGGAGCAGTGGCCCGCCGCCGCGCCGCTGGAGGCGCGGTTCGTCGACGCGAAGGACGTCGCCACGTGGCTCGAGGTCGTTCTCGACCGGGGCGAGGTCGTGGCGCCGGTCCTCAGCCCGGAGGGTGACGAGGTCTTCTCGGCGATCGACGCTCCCTCGCAGGTCCTGTGGACGTTCCAGAACCCGATCCTCCCCCCGAAGCAGGTGGTCCTCCCGCAGACCGATCCCGTGGCGCGGTTCCGCAGGGTCGATGGGCACTTCGACGTGAGCGCGGAGGATCCCCCCCCGGAGCGGGTGTTGCTGAACGTGCGGAGCTGTGACGTCTCGGCCTTCGCCTTCCTCCGCGAGATGTACGCAGGGGACCTCGCCGACGACGCCTTCGCGCGGCGCGCGGACGCGCTCACCCTGGTGAGCCTCGCGTGCGCCGAGCCGTGCGACCTCGGGTTCTGCGTGTGCTGCGACGCCGGACCGTTTCTCTCGTCGGGCTTCGACCTCCAGCTCGTGCGGATGGACGGCGGATACTACGTGGACGTCGGCACGGAGAAGGGCAGGGCTCTGCTCGACCTCGCCGCAGACCTGTTCCGCTCCGCCTCGGACGCCGAGCGGTCACGACGCACGCGGATCGAGCGCGACGCGCGGGAGGGATTCGGCCGCGAGACCTGCCATTTCGGGTCGGCGATGCGGCGAATCTCGACCCAGCGCGTCGCCGAGGAGCTGTGGGAGGCGATGAGCCCGTGGTGCCTCGAGTGCGGCGGATGCACGCACGCCTGTCCGACGTGCTACTGCTTCAGCGTCGCCGACCTCCAGGAGGACGGGTGCTGGACGCGCTGTCGCCTGTGGGATTCCTGCCAGTACGAGGCCTTCACGCTCGAGGCCTCGGGGCACAATCCGCGTCCCCGCACGGCGGACCGGATGAAGCGACGGTTCTACCACAAGGTGAGCGCGCAGTACTACGCGCGCGACGGCCGGGTCGGGTGCGTGGGGTGCGGCCGCTGCATCAGGGTCTGCATGGGCACCACCGACATGCCCGAGGTCGTGGCGGCCATCCGCCACGGCCGATGGACGGGAGGGCGCGCCGATGAGTGACCTGCTGCTGCCGAGCGTGGCGACGATCCTCGACCAGCGCGACGAGACTCCCGACGTGCGCAGCTACACGCTCCGGTTCCGGGATGCGCGCGAGCAGGAGCGTTTCTCGTTCCGCCCGCTCCAGTTCGTCGAGCTCTCGGTGTTCGGCGTGGGCGAGGCTCCCTTCTGCCTCGCGTCGAGCCCAACCTCGCCGGGGACCCTCGAGATCACGGTGCGGCGGTGCGGGCGCGTCACCGACGCGCTGCACGCGCTCGAGCCCGGAGACGAGGTCGGCCTTCGCGGACCGTGCGGCAACGGCTTCGACGCGGACGCGGCGCGCGGCAAGGATCTCGTCTTCGTGGCGGGAGGCATCGGGCTCCCGCCCCTCCGGGGCCTGATCCGGAACGTCCTGGATCGGCGCGACCGCTTCGGCCGGGTGACGATCCTGTACGGCGCCCGCACGCCGTCCGACCTGGTCTACAAGGATGAGCTGCTCAGCTGGGAGCGGCGCGACGACGTGACGCTCCGGGTCACGGTGGACCGGGCCGAGCCCGGTTGGACGGGCTCGGTGGGGATGGTGCCCATCCTGTTCGATCGGGTGGAGCTGTTTCCCTCGACGAGCCTCGCCTTCGTCTGCGGACCGCCGGTGATGATCAAGTTCGTGATTCAGGACCTGCTCATGCGCGGGTTCGCCGAGGACGATGTCGTCTCCACGCTCGAGCGCGCGATGCAGTGCGGCGTGGGCAAGTGCAACCACTGCTGCGTGGGGCACCGGTACCTGTGCCGCGACGGGCCGGTCTTCAGCTTCCGGCAGATCAAGGAGATGTGGGAGTGAGCCTGGGCTCGCGTCTCCGTGGCCGCGTGACGGTCGTGGGCATCGGCAACCCGCTGCGCGGCGACGACGGTGTCGGGTGCTGGATCGCCCGAGCCCTGGAGGACGAGCGTGCCCGTGGCGTATGGGTGCCGCGCGGCACGCTCCGCGTCCTCGACGCCGAGGAGGTGCCGGAGAGCTACGTGGGGCCCGTGGTGGCGTCACGTCCCGACGTGGTGCTGCTCGTGGACGCGGTCGACCTGGGTGCGGAGCCCGGCTCCATGGCCGTGCTCGAGGGAGCGGACCTCTCCGCCACCGGTCCCTTCACGCATCGCACGCCGCTCGGGCTCCTCGCCTGGTTCCTGCGCAGGGTCACCGGGGCGGACGTGCTTCTGCTCGCCGTGCAGCCCGTCTCGCTCGAGTGGGGCGAGGGCCTGAGCGCGCCCGTGGCGGCCACGGCCCTCAGCGTGACCGCGCTCCTGCGGGAGGCCTTGTCGTGCTGACCGCGGCGCTGGTGCTCGTGGTGCTGACGCCGCTCGGGGGCGCCGTCGCGGCGGGCTTCCTGCGTCCTCGCTGGACGAGGGCCGTGGCGGTCGGCGCGGCGCTCGTGACGGCGCTGCTCGCGGTGGGGGCGTCCTGGCGCGCGTACCCGGCGGGCGTGCATGTCGCGCTCGGGGGACTCCCGTGGCTAGGCGGGGCGCTGGCGCGCGGGCTCTTCGGGCTCCTCCTGGATCCGCTCGGCACGGTCCTGCTGCTCGTCGTGACGGTCATCGGCTTTCTCACCGTCCTCTACTCGACCAGCTACCTGCGCGAACGGAACCGGGACCACGCCGTCGGACCCGAGGACCAGGGTCGGTACTACTTCTGGCTCCTGGCCTTCCTCGCGGCGATGGCGGGCGTGGCCACCGCGCCCAACTTCCTCCAGTTCTTCGTGTTCTGGGAGCTGACCACGGTCTGCTCGTGGGCGCTCATCTCCTACTACCGCACGCCCGGGAGCCTGAGGGCGGGCTTCAAGGCCATCCTGATGACGCACGCGGGCGGGGTCTTCTTCCTGCTCGCGCTCCTCGTCCTGTTCGCGAAGACGGGCTCCTTCGACTTCGACGCGCCGTCACGCCTTTCCGGGGGGATGCGGACCTGGGTGTACGCGTTCCTCCTGGTGGCGGCGTGGGCCAAGTCGGCGCAGGTGCCGTTCCATACGTGGCTGCCCGACGCCATGGAGGCGCCCACACCGATCAGCGCCTACCTGCATGCCGCCGCGATGGTGAAGGCCGGCGTCTTCCTCATGGCCCGAGCCGTCGCCGGGAGCTGGGCCATGCCCCGGGGCGTCGGTCTCCTCATGGCGGTGATGGCGCTGGTGACGGTGCTGGTCGCTCTCTCGTTCTACTTCGTGCAGGACGACCTCAAGCGGCTGCTCGCCTACTCGACGATCGCGCATCTGGGCTACGTGCTCCTCGGTGTCGCGATCGGCGCGCTGGGCTCCCCCGTGGGCTTCCAGGGTGCGGCGCTCCACATCCTGTGCCACGCGTTCGGCAAGGCGACGCTCTTCCTGTGCGTGGGTGCCGTCGCGTGGGTCACCGGCTCGCGCAGCATCGAGCGCCTCGGCGGTCTCGCCCGGACGATGCCGCTCACCGCCACCGCGTTCTTCGTGGGCGTGATGGCGGTCACCGGGATCCCACCGTTCGCGTGCTTCTGGAGCAAGTTCATGATCCTGGCGGGCGCCATGGAGCTGCCCGGCCCGCTCGGCCCGGGGATCATGGTCGTGGTGCTCGTCGAGAGCCTGGTCGCGTTCGGGTGGATGCTCCACGTCGGCCAGAAGGTCTTCTTCGGGCCGCAGACCGCGTTGGCACGCGTCCACAGCGATCCGCCGCCGGCGATGAGCATCGTGCTCGTCGTGCTGATGGTCGGCACGCTCGTGGCTCCGGCGGTGGGCGTTCCTCTCGTCCACAGGATCGTGCCATGACCTCGTTCCGCCTGCTCGAGCTGTCGGGCGCGCTCCTCCTCGCCGGAGCGCTCGTCGCCCTGGCCCTCGCCCGGCGCGCGCGCCTCACCGGATGGGTGAGCGTGATCGCCGTGGCGGGCGGAGCCGGCTGCATGGTGGCGGCCGCGGTGCGGGCGCTCTCGGGTGCGCCCGATCCCGAGGTCTCCGTGCTCCCGATCCGTGCACTCGGAGCCGCGCTCACCGTCCGCGTGGACGGCCTGAGCGCGCTCTTCCTGTGCATCGCCGGACCGATCGCGCTGCTCACCACGCTCTTCTCCGTCGAGTACATGGAGCGCTACTCGCGCGACAGCCTCGCCAAGTACTACCCGGTGCTCCTGGTGCTCTTCCTGGGGATCGGCGGCAGCGTGGTCACGACCGACCTGTTCTGGTTCCTCGTCTTCTGGGAGATGATGACGCTGTCGTCGTTCTTCCTCGTCGTGTTCGAGCGGGAAAGCGCCGAGGCGCAGCGAGCGGGCCTGAAGTACTTCGTGGTGAACCAGGGGGCGGCGCTGGCCATGATGGCGGCTGTGCTCGTCCTGTGGCGTGCCGGTGGGTCCTTCCACTTCGACGAGGTGCGCCGGACGCTCGGCGACCTGCTCGCCACGCGGCCGGTGCTCGGCCACACCGTGCTCCTCCTCTTCTTCCTGGGGTTCGCGACCAAGGCGGGCGTGCTGCCCATGGGGAGCTGGCTCCCGGCCGCGTATCCGGCGGCGCCCAGCAGTGCCACGGCCGCGTTCGGCGGAACGATGACGAAGCTGGGCATCTACGGCATCCTGAGGGTGTTCCTGCACCTGCTGCCCTCCTCGGGGGCGACGACCGCGTGGGGCGTGATCATCGCGGTCGCCGGCCTGGGGAGCCTGTTCGTGGGCACGCTCACGGCCCTGAAGCAGGACGACGCCAAGCGCTTGATGTCGTTCCACGTGATCGGGCAGGTCGGCTACATGTTCTTCGGCATCGGTGTGGGGCTCGCCCTCCTGCGCGTCGACCCCGTGCTGGGAGCGCTCGGTCTCGTAGCCGGCCTCTTCCACATGCTGAACCACTCGCTCTACAAGTCCTGCCTCTTCCTCGGAGCGGGCGCGGTGGAGCACCGCACGGGCTCGCGCAGCCTGTCCGCTCTTCCCGGCGGACTGGGGGCCGGGATGGCCGCGACGGCCGCCTGCTCCGTGGTCGCGTCGCTGGCGATCGCGGGCGTGCCGCCGCTCAACGGGTTCGTGAGCAAGTGGCTCATGTACGGCACGGGGATCCTCGGAGGGCGAGACTCCTTCGCGCTGCCGGTCGCCGCGCTCGTGGCGATGTTCATCTCCCTCGTCACGCTCGCCTCCTTCCTCAAGTACCTGGGCGGGACCTTTCTCGGGCTGCCGCTCGAGGGCGTGCGGGTCCGTGAGGTGCCGTGGTCCATGCTCGTGCCGCAGCTCGTGCTGGCCCTCGCCTGCGTGGCGTTCGGAGTGGCACCGCTCGTTCCGCTGAGCTGGGTGCACACGGCGCTGGCCGGCCTGCCTTCGGCCTCGGGCATCCCGGGGCTCGCGGCGTTGGTGGGCTCCGGGCCGGGACTCGTCGTCGCGCCCGGCGGGCCCGTGCTCGCGTGCTGGGCGCCGATCCCCGTCATCGCGGCTCTCGCCCTGCTCGCGTCGGGCCTCTATCTCGCGCAGCGTGCGGGAGGGGCGTCCGTGCGCGCCGTATCCGTGTGGGCGTGCGGCGAGGAAGAGTCGGGCGCGGCTCTTCGCTACCGGGCGGGGAGCCTCTACCGCCCGTTCAAGGACGCGTTCCGCGGCGTCTATCCGCACGTCCGTGTACCGAGGCCTCCGTTCCCGGCCTCCGTCCGCCGCGCGCTCGATCCGGATCGCTGGCTCTACCTGCCTCTGGCCCGCGGCGCGGACCGGGCCGCCCACGGGGTGAGCCGCACGCACGTGGGCATCCTGCAGGTCTACGTCCTGTGGATCATCGCCGGAGCGATCGTCGCGCTGGCCATTCTGCTCCTCTTCGGCGGAGGGTCGCCATGAGCTCCGATGTGAGCGCTGCGAGTGCCCGGATCGCCACGTTGATCCGCGCTCGTCTGGGTCCGAGGATCCCGGAGACGCGCGAGGTGCCACCCGACCTGCTGTGGACCTCCGTCGACCCGGCGTCGGTCCGGTCCGCGACGGAGCTCATGCAGGAGCTCGGGGCCCGCTTCCTCGTCACCGTGGGCATCGACCGGAGGCCGTTGGGGGCGGGATACGGGATCGTGCACCTCTTCTCGCTCGATGCCGATCACCGCTTCGTGGCCCTGGACTGCGCCGTGGCGGAGGACCGACCGCGCATCGAGTCCATCACGCCCCTGATTCCCGGCGCGCGCTGGTCGGAGCAGGAGTTCCGGGACCTCGTGGGCGTGGAGCCGGAGGGGCATCCGGATCCCCGGCGTCTGGTCCTTCCAGACGACTGGCCCGCGGGCGTGCACCCGCTGCGGCGGGACGTTCCCTACAACTACAGGCCCCCTTCGGCGGAGGGCGTGGCCGCCTCGCTCGCGGCGGCGCCCGAAGGCGCGAGCGTGCTGCCGCTGGGGCCGTTCTTCCCGTCCCTCGAGGAGCCGGCGCGGTTCCGCCTCTTCGTGGAGGGCGAGACCGTGGTGGGCTGCGACTACCGCGGCTTCTACAACCACCGCGGCATCGAGAAGCTGGGAGACAGCGCGTTGACGTGGGACCGCATCCCGTTCCTCGCCGAGCGGATCTGCGGGATCTGCGGCTTCATCCACTCGACCTGTTACTGCCAGGCGGCGGAGAAGGCCGCGGGCATCGCGGTGCCACGTCGGGCCCGCTACATCCGCACGCTCATGCTGGAGCTGGAGCGCATCCACTCGCACCTGCTCTGGCTCGGGATCGCCGGTCACATCCTCGGCTTCGACACGATCCTCATGCAGACGTGGAGGATCCGCGAGCCCGTCATGTGGCTCACGGAGGAGATCAGCGGCAACCGCAAGACGTACGGCATGAACGTCGTGGGCGGCGTGCGCAGGGACATCACGTCCGCCCAGATGCCTCGCATCCGGAGCGTCGTGGACCAGGTGGAGCGCGAGGTACGTGCCGTGCGTCGGGCCATCGCGGGCGACGGGACGCTGCACGCGCGCACGCGCGGCGTCGGCCCCCTGTCCGAAGCGTGGGCGCGCGCGTTCTGCGTGGTGGGACCTCCCGCGCGGGCTTCGGGCGTGGGCGTGGACGCGCGCCTGGACCACCCCTACGCCGCGTACGACGAGATCCCGCCCCGCCTGTGCCTGAACGGCGGTTGCGACACGTGGGCGCGCGTGCTCGTGCGGCTCGACGAGCTGGAGGACAGCGCCCGGCTCGTACACGAATCGCTCGAGCGGATGCCC
The DNA here is from genome assembly GCA_046704285.1 of Longimicrobiales bacterium. Lineage (GTDB taxonomy): Bacteria > Gemmatimonadota > Gemmatimonadetes > Longimicrobiales > Gaopeijiaceae > SZUA-318. The sequence goes on from JBJKSF010000221.1 coordinate 19,238, forward strand.
GAGGGCCCGGTCCGGACCGAGGTCCAGGAGATGCCGGAGAGCGGCACCGGCGTGTCGGCCGTGGAAGCCCCCCGTGGCGAGGCGATCCACTTCGTGCAGAGCGGCGGACAGAACCGGCCGTACCGGTGGCGGGTGCGCGCGCCGACCTACCCGAACCTCCAGGCCGTGCCCGAGATGGTGAAGGGGCAGAGCATCGCCGACGTTCCGATCAGCATCGGGAGCCTCGACCCGTGCTTCTCGTGCACGGAGCGGATGGAGGTGGTCGATGTCCGCGACGGCCGCGTGCGCGTCTACTCGCGGGCGGAGGTCGAGGCGCTCGCCGCAACGGGGCGGGCGCCCGAGCCCCCTCCGAGCGGAGATGCGTCATGAGCGCGCTCACGCTACGCATGGTGGGCGCCGCCGTCGCGCAGGTGCTCGTCGTGCTGCTGCTCGCGCCGCTGTACGAGGGCGTCTTGAGGAAGCTGAAGGCCGTGCTGCAATCGCGCATGGGCCCGCCGATCCTCCAGCCGTTCCTCGACACGGCGAAGCTGCTGGGCAAGGAGGACCTGCGCACCGTGCGAGGGCGCGCCTACGCCGCGCTTCCGGCCCTGTCGATGGCATCGGCCCTCCTTCTGGCCACGATGGTGCCCCTCGGCGGGAGGGCGCCCTTCGGGTACGCCGCAGACATCGTGGGCATCGTGTACGTGTCGAGCCTGAGCGCCGTCCTCCTCATCCTCACCGCGTACTCGAGCGGCAGCCCGTACGCGGCAGTGGGGGGATCGCGAGAGATGATGGCCCTGCTCTCCGTCGAGCCGGTCATGGCCGTGGCGCTCGTGGTCGGAGCCCTGAAGGCCGGTACCCTGTCGGCCGGAGGAATCCTGGCGTGGAACGCCGCACGCGGCCCCGTCGTCAGCATGGTGCTGGCCGGTGTGGCCCTGCTCGTGGCGATCCAGGCGCAAGCCGGGAAGCTCCCCTTCGACATCCCGGAGGCCGACCAGGAGATCATGGGCGGGCCGCTGGTCGAGCAGAGCGGCTCCCGACTGGCGCTCTTCCGGTGGACCCTCTGGACCAAGCAGCTCGCGCTGTCGCTCGTGCTGGTGGAGCTGTTCTGCCCATGGCCGCGCACGGGCAGGGTCCTGCTCGACGCGATCCTGGCGCTCGTCAAGGCCTTCGTCGCGTTCGTGCTCGTCGCCGTCGTGGACGTCGTGAACCCCCGCCTGCGGGTGGATCAGGCCATGGGATACTATCTGCGCGTGGCCTTCGCCTCGCTGGCGGCCCTGGCCTTCGCGGTGATCGGGATGTAGGAGGCGGATCGTGCTCCGGAGCAAGCTGCGTGAAGCGTGGATCGGCCTGAAGGCGGGGCGCGTCACCTTGCGCTATCCGTTCGAGCCGCACGATCCGCCGCCGGGGTTCCGCGGCAAGCTCACGGTCGATCCGGACCTGTGCTTCGGATGCGGAGGGTGCGCCGCCGTGTGTCCCGCGGGCGTCATTCTCATCGAGGACCTCGACCAGACGACCCGCAGGCTCCGCTTCCTCTGGGCACGGTGCACGTACTGCGGTCGGTGCGAGGAGGTGTGTCCGGAAGGCGCCATCACGATGTCGGCGGAGTACGAGACCGCGACGGACACGCCCGACGACATGGTCCTGACGCTCGACGTGTTCATGGGCCCGTGCCAGCGTTGCGGACGGTGCTTCCCACCTCCCAGCGCGCTGGAGCGGCTCCCCGTCACCGGATTCCGGGCCGACGACGAGCGCGTGCGCCCGGGCGCGATGGCGCCCGGCGCCGGCGCCGGGAGGTCGTCGTGAGCCCCGACACGCTCCCGGTCGGGCTGATCCGTACGCTCAGCCTCACCGTGGTCATCACTTCGGTGCTTGCCGTCGAGACCCGCCGCCTCCGCCTCTCGGCGGTCGCGTACGCCGTCCAGGCACTCCTGATCGTGGGGCTGCTGGCGGCGTTCGCCCGGATGAACCACGCGCTGTACTGGTGGGCGGCCACGGCGCTCGTCACCAAGGCGATCCTGATCCCGTGGTTCCTGCTGCGCTGCATCCGCCGGACGGGCGAGGTGGAGGTGCCGCCGCTCGTCGGCTTCGGGCCCTCCGTGGTCGTCGCGGCGCTGCTCATGATCGGGTTCTTCCGGCTCACCCACGGCCAGGCGGCGCTCCTCGCGCCCACCGAGCTCGCGCGGCACGAGGTCTTCCGTACCAACCTGGCGGTGGCGTCCACGGTGTTCGTCCTCGGGCTGTACGCGTTGGCGACGCGCCGGGACGCCATCAAGACCGTCATCGGCCTCTGCCTGCTGGAGAACGGGGTCCATCTCGGCCTGGTCAGCCTGGCTCCCGGGTTGCCGGAGACCGCGCTCTTCGGGGTCGCCACGGAGGTGGTCATCACGGCGTTCCTTCTCCTCTACGTGATCGAGGGCGTCGCGAAGGCCTTCGGCACGACGGACACGCTCCGTCTGAGGGAGCTGCAATGGTGAGCCTCCCCGCGGTCGTGACGCCCTCGCCGCTGCCGGCTGCGGCGTTCCTCGTCCCGGTCGGGGCGGGGTTCCTGGTGCTCGCGGCGGGTGGCCGCCGCCCTGGGCTGTGCCGCGCCATCGCCCTGGTAGCCGCGGGGTTCCTGGCGGCGGTGGCGCTCGGGATGGCCGTGGAGGTGGTGCGGGGCAGGATCCTGACCTGCTGGGGGGCGGAGCTCCGCGTCGACGCGCTCTCCGCCCTCGTGGTCGTGGTGGTGGGCCTGATGGGGCTCCTGGCCACGATCTACGCGACACGGGACCTGGATCATGGAGCGCACGCCGAGGGTGCGTGCCTCGGCGGCAGAGCATGGCGCGTGCCCCTCTTCCACGCCCTCGTTCTCTGGTTCCTCGGGACGATGACGTGGGCCGCCGTAACCAACAACATCGTCATGCTCTACGTGGCGGTGGAGGCGACGACGCTCAGCTCCGGCCTGCTGGTGGCGTTCTTCTGGGATCGGCGCGCGCTGGAGGCCGGCTACAAGTATCTGATGCTCCTCACCGTGGGGGTGACCTTCGCGCTGCTCGGCTGCGTGGTCGTGTACGCCGCCGGAGCGGCCACGGGCGCCCTCTCCGGCACGGACACGCTGCTCATCAGCAGGATCCGGGACGTCGCTTCGCTCATCCCCCGCAGGACGGCTCTCGTCGCGGTCTCGTTCCTGATCATCGGCTTCGGGACGAAGGCCGGCCTGGTGCCGTTCCACTTCTGGCTCCCCGACGCGCACGCCGAGGCTCCCACTCCGGTGAGCGTCCTGCTGTCCGGCGTGATGATCAAGGTCGCGTTGTACGCGCTCGCGCGTACGGTGAGCGTCTTCTTCCCGGGCATCCCCCAGATCACGCTCTTCGCCGTGGGGCTGGGTGTCTTCACGATGTTCGTGGGGGTGCTGCTCGCCCTGGTCCAGGACGACCTGAAGCGGCTGCTCGCCTACTCGTCCGTGAGCCAGATGGGCTACGTGCTCTCGGGCGTCGCGCTGGGGACGTACCTCGGCTGGTACGGAGGGCTCTTCCACCTGCTGAACCACGCGCTCTTCAAGAGCCTCCTCTTCATGAGCGCCGGAGCCGTCCTCTACGCCACGGGTGCCCGTCGCGTGAGCGAGCTGGGCGGGCTCGCGCGTCGCATGCCCGTGACGACGGCCTGCTTTCTGGTGGGGGCGCTGTCGATCTCCGGGTTCCCTCCGTTCAACGGCTTCCTCAGCAAGCTCACGATCTACCTGGCGCTCGCCCGGTCCGGGCTCTGGTGGGCCGTGGGCATCGCCGTCCTCACCAGCGTCCTGACCATGGTGGCGCTGATCCGGCCGGCGTACCGGGCGTTCTGGGCGGCGCCGGCGGGCGGTGCGGCCGCGCTCGAGCACGTGCGTGAGGTGCCCGCGGCGATGTGGGTGCCGATGGTGACGCTGGCGGCCCTGTGCCTGGCGCTCGGCGTGATCCCGGGAATCACGTACGGGCTGCTCGATCGGGCGGCGACGGCGCTCGCCGTCCTGGGAGGGTGACGAACATGCTGAGAGAGATCTGCCGCAAGGCGCTCACACGGTCGCTCTGGGTCTATCATGCCAACACGGGGGCCTGCAACGGATGCGACATCGAGGTGATCAACGTGCTCACGCCCTACTACGACGCCGAGCGGTTCGGCATCCGGCTCGTGGGCTCGCCGCGGCACGCCGACGTGATCCTGGTGAGCGGGCCCGTGACGCGTCAGGTCGCCCCGGCCCTGAAGCGGCTCCTCGACGCTGTGCCGGCACCCAGGCTCGTGGTGGCGGTGGGGTCGTGCGCGACGGGCGGAGGACCCTGGTTCGATACCTACAGCACCCTCGGCGGTGCCGACGAGGCGATCCCCGTGGACTACTACGTTCCCGGGTGTCCACCGCGCCCCGAGGCCATCCTCTACGGGGTCGCCCTGGCCATGGGCCTCGTGCCCAAGAAGGTGGGACCGGAGCGCCTCCGCCAGGAGACGCTCGAGGAGCTGGCCGCCGGCGTCACGCACCTGAAGAAGGCGGGCCCATGAGCGCGCCGGCCCGCATCCTGATCGTCGACGACGACGTCGACCTGGTCCACGTCCTCCGCCTCGTGCTCGAGGAGAAGGGCTACGAGGTCCTCTCCGTCCATTCCGCCCCCGAGGGCCTGGAGACGATCGAACGGGAGCGCCCCGACCTCGTCATCCTGGACGTGATGATGCCCGAGGCCACCGAGGGATTCCACGTGGTCTGGGACCTGCGGCGCAGGGAGGAGGCGTACTTCCGGAGGCTTCCCATCATCATGCTGACGGCGATCCACCAGCGCACGCCGCTGCGCTTCCACCCCGACGCCTCGGACGGGACGTACGGGCCGGGTGAATACCTGGCCGTGGAGGGCTTCGTGGACAAGCCGGTGGAGCCCGCCGCATTGGTGGCGGAGGTGGAGCGTGTGCTGCGCCTCGGTCGGGGACCCTGATCCGGTGACCGGCGCCGCGCCCGGGCCCGAAGGGCCGCCGGTTCCGAGGGCGCTGCCGGCCACCGAGGTGCTGATCGGGCGCCTCGCCTGGCTGATCCGCCTCCGCTGGGTCGCCATCGTCGGCTCGGTCGCGTTCATCGAGGTGGTGCGCCGCATCGTCGCCGTCCGGCTGCTCTTCGTCCCCCTCTACGTCGTGCTGGGCTGCCTCGCGGCCTACAACGTGGTGGCGTGGCTGATCCAACGACGCCTCGGCCGCCGGTTGGAGGCGGAGAGCCGATCGGCGCCGGCCGACGGGCACCGGGCGGTCCGAGGCCTCGCGCGCTTCCTGCTCCCCCGCACGCCGCCGGGCGTGGAGTACTACGACGCGGGCGCTGCCCGCGCAGCGCTCTTCGCCTCGGCCCAGATCCCACCCGACCTGTGCTTCCTGGCCGTGCTCCTGCACTTCAGCGGGGGCATCGAGAACCCCCTGCGCGTCTTCTTCGTCTTCCACGTCATCATCGCCTCGATCCTCCTCTCCCGGCAGGCGACGTACGGAGTGGCGACCCTGGGCGTCCTGCTCGTCGCGGTCGTGGGCCTGGGCGAGATGTGGGGCATCCTGCCCCACCATTCGCTGGAGGTGCACTGGCAGCCCGGCGCCCACCTCGATCCCTCCATCGTGGGAACGCAGATCTTCCTGCTCGCGGTCACGCTGTACGTGGCGGCCTATCTGGCGAGCTCGATCGCCGCGCGCCTGCGACGCCGTGAGGTGGACGTGATGGTTCTGTCCCGTCACCTCGGGGAGCGGGCGAAGGCGCTCGAGGAGGCGTACGCCGAGCTGCGCGTGGCCGAGCGGACGAAGTCACAATACATGCGCAAGGTCGCGCACGAGCTCCGGGAGCCGCTGGGCACGGTGAAGACGGCGCTCTCCGTGGCGCTGTCGTCGATGGGGGACACGGCACCGGCGGTGCGGGACCTGGTGTCGAGGGCCGAGCGTCGTGCCGGGGCGCTCTCGGAGATGACGCGCGAGCTCCTGGAGCTCGCGCGGGCCCAGGCGGGAAGAGCCGCGGCGGAGCGGGTGGAGATCGAGCCCGGGCCGCTCGCTTCGACGGTGCTCGTGGAGATGGGCGTCCGTGCGGGCGAGCGGGACGTCACCCTGGTCGAGGACATCGCGGACGATCTGCCCTCCCTGTTCGGAGATCCGGAGAGCCTCGCGGACCTCGTCGCGAACCTCGTGGGAAACGCGGTGCGCTACACGCCCGCCGGCGGGCGTGTGGAATGCCGACTCCGTCGGGACGGCAGCGATGTGGTGCTGGAGGTGCGCGACACGGGGATCGGCATTCCGGAGGCCGATCTGCCGAAGGTCTTCGACGAGTTCTACCGGTCCCCGACGGCCCGTGCTGCCGCGCCGGACGGCTCCGGTCTCGGCCTGGCCATCGTGAAGGCGGTGGTCGACCAGCACGAGGGGACGGTCTCGATCGAGAGCCGGGAAGGGGAGGGCACGTGCGTGACCGTACGCCTCCCACGGATGGGGGGTCCGACCGCCGTGGCGGGGGGGGGTGGGGGGGCCGGCGCGGGGGGGGGCGGGTGCGTCCGCTAGCCCCGGTGGTGGGGGGGGCGGCCGCCCCGGCGGCGGGCGGGGCGCCCCCCCCCCCCCCGCGGCGCGGCGCGGATGCCCAGGCGGTGACGCGAGCGAGGCGCTCAGTTGCACGTCGTCTTGGCGGGACACTTCGGGTAGGTGGGCTGGGGCGGGAAGGCCGGCAGCCAGGCGGGCGGCGGAGGCAGCTTGCGCGGCGCCGACGCGATCTTCTTCATCAGCACGTCCACGGCCGTGTCGATCTGCGCGTCGCGGCCCGCGTCGAGCTGACCGGGCTCGTCGTGGACGGTGATGTCCGGATGCACGCCGATGTCCTCCACCACCCACTTCGAGTTCAGGCCGTACATCGCGCTCTCGGAGACGACCAGCCGGCCGCCGTCCAGCAGGGAGAACGTGTTGTCGTAGCCGCGCACGCCGCCCCACGTGCGGCTGCCGATGGTCGGACCGAGATGATCCTTCTCGAACATGTACGCGAAGATGTCGCCGTCCGAGGCGGAGCCGCGATTGATCAGGGCGGCCATGTAGCCGGGGTAGGCGTTCGGCGTCGGGCTGGTCATCCCGTGGCGGTTCGTGAACATGGCGTCCAGCTTGCGGTCGAGCCGGTCGAACAGGACCGCGTCGATGAAGCCGCCCAGATTCCAGCGGTCGTCGATGATGAGGCCGGGCTTGGTTAGCTGGCTGTAGTACTGGCGCACGAACTCGCGCATGCCCGTCGTTTCCATGTCCTCCAGGTAGACGTAGCCGACCTTGCCGTGGGACAGGCTGTCGACCATGGCCCGGTTGTGGCGGATCCAGCTCAGCAGGTGCAGCTTGGCGCTGTTCGCCACGGGCTTGACCTGGACGGTCCAGGCATGCTCGCCCTGCGGGTTGTCGGCCAGGCGCAGGCGCACGGTCGTGCCGTAGGTGTTCATGAGCAGCGAGTAGGGGTTCGTCGGCGCCTTCAGCTCGTGGCCGTTGATGGCGAGCACGTAGTCGCCCTGCTCCACGTTCAGTCCGGGCTGGCTCAGGGGCGCACGGTAGCCCGGGATCGTGTTGTCACCGCGATAGACGTGGGCGAGGTAGTACCGTCCGCTGGCCGCACTCAGGGCGAAGACGGCGCCCAGATCGGCCGTCGTGCTCGACGGGCTGCGCCAGGCGTGGGCGCCACCGAACACGTACATGTGGCTCTCGCCCATCGAGCCGATCATGTTGCCGATGACCCAGTTCAGGTCCTGGCGCGAGGCCACCAGCGGGAGCAGGCGGCGGTACCGGCTGCCGATGGCCGGCCACTTCTCCGCCTCGTATCGCGGGTCGACGAAGTAGTCGCGCACGTCGCGAAAGGCCTCGCCGAAGATCGTGTTCCATTCCGCCCGGGGCTGCACCCACAAGCGCATGTGGGACAGGTCGAGCGTACGGGTCTTGGCGCTCGCGGCGAACGTGGCGGGGCGGAGGACCCAGCTTCCTCCCGCCCTGTACAGCAGGGTGGACCCGTCGGCGGAGATCGTGAAGCTCGAGACCCCGTGGGCCAGGGTGATCTCCTTGCGCTCGTGCATGTCGTAGGCGTGCAGGGCGGGGGCCTCTCCGGCCAGGCTCGCGCCCAGCACCGAGTTCGGCTCGGTGGTGAAGTACAGGATGCCCTTGGCGGCGGCCAGGCTGCCGTAGTTGGCTGCCGGCACGGGCACCTGGACGGCGCGGCCCATCAGCCCCTGCAGATCGATCTGGAGCGCCGTCGCCGGCTCGTGGCCGTGCTCGGCGCTCTTGCCCTTCGTGCCGTGCCCGCTCGTCGCGTTCGTCTCGCCCTTGCTCGCGGGCAGCGGGCTCTGGCTCCGCGGTGCGAACGGAGAAGCGAGGTCCTTGCGTAGCGTGGCCGCGTACAGGCCCTGCCCGTCGAGGCCGGCCATCGTGAAGTCGAACTCGGACATCGCCTCGTTCACGATCCGTGAGGAGACGAAGTAGAGGTACTTCCCGTTCTGGGAGAAGACCGGGCTCGAGTCGTTGAATCCGCCGTCGCTGATCTGGTGCAGGCTGTGGTCGCTCAACCTGTAGAGGAACAGACCCGTGATCTGGTTGGGCAGCGTCTTGGAGAACGCGATCCAGCCGCTGTGCGGGGACCAGGATACGTCCGAGAAGCTCCCGATGACGTGGTACTTGTCCTGGGCCACGCGGTAGCGTGTCCCGTCCTGCACGTTCTCCAGCCACAGGATCTGGTCGGAGTCGACGTAGGTGACCCACGTGCCGTCGGGGCTCCAGGTGATGTCGCCCTGATAGCTGACGTCATCGGTGTGCGTGAGGGCGCGGGGGGGCGCGCCGCCCGCGGCGGGCCGGACGTAGATCTCACTGCTCGAGCCCACGTCGCCGATGTAGGCGATCCATTTGCCGTCGGGCGACCAGGCCGGCGCGCGCTCGTCGGCCGCCGGGTTGTCGGTCAGGTCCTCCGTGTCGCCGTACTTCGACGGCACCGTGTACAGCGCGCCGCGTGCCGAGAACACGGCGAGCTTGCCGTTGGGCGCGAGGTCCGCGCCGTTGATCATCTTCGCGGTCTTGGCCCAGTGGGGCAGCAGGCGCGTGCCGTCCACGGGCACGCGCACCGGAACCCGCTGCAGGCGGCCCGAGGGCAGCGCGTACACGTAGAGCCTCCCACCGTCGGAGAAGGTGATGCCGTCGTTGCCGAGGCTCGGCCAGTCGATGTCGTAGGTCCGGAAGTGGGTGAGCTGGGTGAACCTGTGCGTCTCGAACGAATAGGACCACAGGTTCTGCACGCCGTCCGGGCCGCGGTCGGACGTGAAGTACAGCATGTCGCCGTCCCACATCGGCCAGACGTCCGCGCCCTTCCAGTGGGTGATCTGGTGGCTCACACCGGTCTTGAAGTCGTAGGTCCAGATGTCCTGGGCCTGGCCGGCGTAGTAGTGCTTGCGATGGAACTCGCGGAGCACTCGCGAGAGCTTGTTGTAGGCGACCTCCGTCCCCGCCGCATTGAAGCTCAACGGACCCGTCCAGGGAAGGTCCACGCGCGTCGGCAGCCCGCCGCCCACCGGGACCTCGTAGGCGTGCATCACCTGCGGATTGAAGCTGTTGCGGCGGGAGAGGAAGACGACGTCCTTCCCGTCGGGAGTCCAGCCCAGGACGATGTTGTCCAGGCTCGGCTCGAGCTTGCCGGCGCTCACCGCGTTGACCGAGTGGAAGGTCAACCGGCGCACCTCGCCGCCGGCGGCCGGGATCACGTAGACGTCCGTGTTGCCTTCGTACCAGCCCGTGAACGCGATCCACTGTCCGTTCGGAGAGAAGTGCGGCGCGAAGTCGAAGCCGCTCTCGGAGGTCAGCCGGGTCGCTACCCCGCCCTGGCGATCGATCTTCCAGAGGTTGCCCCCCGCTTCGAAGACGACCGTGCGCCCGTAGAGCGTCGGGTAGCGGACGAGTACCTGTCTGGGACCGCCGGCGGTGCTCGCGGGTGCGGGCGTCTGAGCGCACACCGACGCCGAGCCGACGCCGAGGAGCATCCACAGGGATGTGGCCAGCACGGCGGTGCGTTTCATCTCGTGTCTCCTGCAATGGATGAGGTGTGTCACGACCCGTCTCCGTCGCGGGACGGATGTCAGAGGTGATGCAGGACCCAGGACCCGATCGGGCCAACGTCGCCGAGCGCGCGGGGACCAGGCTCGATCCCGTTGGACGACCGCGTCACTCGTGCCCGTTGCCCACGAGCCGGCGGGCCCAGGAGCGGCCTTCGCTACCCGCAGCGGTCGAGGGCCTACCGCACGCCTTCCCTTGTTCCGAGGTCGTACGCCTTCTCCATCCAGGCGTCTCTCTTCTCCGGGGAGGACAGGACGACCGAGCCGAAGTAGCACCTGTTCAACAGCCGCACCCCCGCGAACCTCAAGATGTCGTGCATCATCTTGCCGCCGGGATCCAGGTCCATCAGGTCCATGATGGCAGGCGGAGCGTCCATGGTGACGAGGAGCGTCGCGGTCCGGCCCTTCAGGAGCCTCTCCCAGTGGGGGATCCCGCCGAGGAACGGCTTGTTGTACTTGGACGCGAAATGGGCGCTGACGACCACTTCCAGGAAGAGCTTCACGATGGCCGGTGGGCCCGCCCAGTACGTCGGGTAGGCGAACACCAGGTGGTCGCTCCAGGTCACGAGATCCTTGGCTTCGTTCAGGTCGTCGGACAGCGGGAGCGAGTCGTGGTTCTGGTCCCAGTCGAACGTGAGCCACGGCGCCAGGTCCAGGTCCTTGACGTCCAGGATCCGTACCTCCACGTCGGGGTTGATCCTCGCGCCTTCGACGTATCTCTCGGCGAGAGCGTTGCAGAAGCTTTCTGCCCGGGGGTGTCCCTTGATGATCAAGAGCTTGCGCATGTGCGATCGCTGCGGCGGATCTGTGGAGGGTCGTGCCGCGATCCCACGGGTCGCGGCAGGAACGTGCGGGCGCTCTCTCGAGCGTTCCGGCCAGCATGGGACGGGGAGGGGAGAGGGGCAAGGGGCCCGTGAGCGGCGAGGGACATCGGCCGATCGAGGGCCGTGCGCGGCCCGCACCTTCGACGCTTGCGTCGGCCGCGCGCGCTCACTAGCGTGGAAACACCCCCCCTCGGGCCCGACCTCCGGGACGATGTTCCATTCCCACATCGACCACATCCACGCTCATCTCGAGCGGGTGCGCTACGGCCACCTCGTCGACCCGCCCGCCGAGAGCGTCTACCTGGGGACGGAGGAAGCGGATCACTTCTGGGAGCTCGTGGGCCTGCGGTTCTCCGGCTGTCCGATGGTGGTGCTGGCCTTCCTGCGCTTCCAGCGTCTGGACGTGCCCGGCATCGCGTACGCGCGAGAGTCCCTCGCCGGATATCTGTCGACGCTGCCGAGCCCGAGATCGGTCGACGAGGCGGGCGCGCTCTCGGCGATCCTGCCGCCCTGCGACCAGAGCATCTCCTTCTTCCTGAGGCGCTTGCGTGCCGGGCTTCGGCAGAGCCCCGTCAATCTGGATCCCGCGCGCATCGAAGTGGCCTTCGACTTCCGTCTCCAGAATCCGATCTTCATGCCGATCTTCCGGGATTCCGCGAGGCCGCTGGTGGACCACTACTACCGCACGGTCGACGGGCACGTCATTCGGGGTCGCTCCCATGAAGTTCCGGCGGCCGCGCCCGAGGAGATGCACCGGTTCGTGTCGATCTCCTCACCCGAACAGGTGACGCCGTCGGGCGTCTACCCCCTTCCCACCCTTTTCGTGAACCGGAGGTATCTGGCGCTTCGAGCCGAGGTGCGCACGAGGGACGAGATGGTCGCCGTGATGAAATGGGTGCCGTTCCTTCCTGCCTCCGCGTCCCCCGAAGGGATCCTCCCGCTTCCCGCCCCGAAGAGCCTGGATCTTCCGAAGGCCAACGCGAGCTGAGCGGGGACCTGCGCTGACGACGGCGGCCCGCGGTCCACGCGGCCGGTCACGGATCTTCCGTTCAAGACTCCTTGTGCGGCTTCGCGAGGAGCTTGTAGAGCACCCACGCCACCGCCACGACGCCGATCAGCGCCGGGATCCACCCGAGGAACTTCAACAGGATCGCCCCGCCGACGACGGTTCCCGCCCCCTCGAGCCAGCCCTTCACGTGGGACGCGCTCTTGGCCCGCGTGATCTCGTGCTCCGTGTACGTCTTTTCCGGGAGGTTCATGAGGCAATCTCCAGAGCCGTTCGTCTCTTCCGCTACCGCTCGCTGTCCAGGGCCTTCATCTGGTGCTCGCCGTAGCGGTCTCCGGCGACGTCGCCCGAGACCACCGCGGCCTCGATGGCCGACAGGTCGTCGGCGGTGAGCGCCGCATCCAGGGAGCCCAGCGCCTCGTCCAGCTGGGCAGGAGTCCGGGCGCCGATCACGGGGATGATGTCGTCGCCACGGGACAGGACCCAGGCGATGGCCGCCTGGGCCACCGTGACTCCCCGGCCCTCCGCGACGCTCCGCAGCGCCGCCACGAGCTGGAGGTTGTGGGCGAGGTTCCGGCCCCGGAAGCGGGGAAGCGCGCCCCGGAGATCGCCATTCGCCCCGGACCGCTCGGCGGACCAGTGGCCGCTCAGCAGACCGCGCGACAGCACGCCGTACGCCGTGACGGCGATGCCCAGCTCCCGGCAGGTGGGGAGGATCTCGTCCTCGATCCCGCGGCTCATCAGGGAATACTCGATCTGGAGATCCGCGATCGGGTGTACCGCGGCAGCACGGCGAATCGTCTCCGCGCCGACCTCCGAGAGACCGATGTGGCGCACCCAGCCCGCCTCGACCAGCTCCGCGACGGCGCCGACCGTGTCCTCGATGGGCACGTGCGGGTCCAGCCTGGCGGGGCGGTAGACGTCGACGTGGTCGGTACGCAGCCGCTGGAGCGTGTACGCCAGCCACGTCTTGACCGCGGCGGGCCGGGCGTCGTATCCGAGCCACGTGCCGTCCGGGCCGCGCTGCGCGCCGAACTTCACGCTGATCTGGACGTCGTCGCGACGCCGCTCCCGCAGCGCCTCCGAGATCAGCAGCTCGTTGTGCCCCATGCCGTAGAAGTCGCCGGTGTCCAGCACCGTGATGCCGGCATCCAGGGCGCCGCGGATCGTGGCGAGGGACTCCGCGCGGTCGGCGGAGCCGTACACGGCGGACATCCCCATGCACCCGAGCCCCAGAGCGGAGACGTCCGGTCCCCCACTACCCAGTCTCCTCGTTTCCACCGTGTCTCCTCGTTCCGTGACTCGCACGGGAGGTGCTCGATGCAATCGGCGATCCACTCCCGTGGTGGCGCCTTCAGCCGCCCACCCTCGTGGGCACGGATCGACTCACGCGCGTGCCGTCCCCGAGCTGGCCGCTCTGGTTGAGCCCCCAGCAGTACTGGGTGCCACCGTCGCTGAAGCCGCAGGTCAGGGCACCTCCCGAGAAGATCGACCGGAACTCGACGTCCGTACGGACGGCCGACGGCGTGTCGTGATTCTGCCGGGCTCCGTCCCCGAGCTGGCCGTACAGATTCTGCCCCCAGCAGTACACTGCGCCATTCCGCAGGAGAGCACAGGTGCTCATGGCGCCCGCGGCCAGCTCGACCGCAGGGCCCGGAAGGCCCTCGACCGGCTGTGGGTACGCACGGTCCTGGGTCGAGCCGTCACCCAGCTGCCCGAAGGCGTCGTCCCCCCAACAGAGCACGGCGCCCTGGCGGATCCCGCAGGTGTGGGCGCTCCCCGCCACCAGCGACTCGAACGTGCCCGGCACTCTCGTGGGCGTCGATCGGTCCACGTGGGATCCGTCACCGAGCTGGCCGTGGTCGTTGAGTCCCCAGCAGTATGCCTCGCCCCGGGCGCTCAGCCCGCACGTGTGGTTCCAGCCGGCCACGAGCGTCCTGAAGTCCTCGCTGCCCGACACGGCCTGGGGAGTCGCGTGATCCTCGCGCGATCCGTCTCCCAGCTGGCCGTCGACGTTGCTCCCCCAGCAGAAGGCCTGGCCGGCCCCGGTCAGACCGCACGTGTGCGACAGCCCGGCCGCGAGTTCCCCGAAGCGGATGGATGCCGACACTTCGACCGGAACGGACCGGTCCGTGTGGAGCCCGTCCCCGAGCTGACCGCTCCCGTCGGCTCCCCAGCAGAACGCCTTCCCGGTGGCCGTGAGCCCGCACGCATGAGAGACGCCCGCAGCCAACGCCACGAGCTCCGTGGCGTGCAGGCTCAGACTCTGTCCCTGGTCGTCGGCCCCTCTACACGACAGCCCGTGGTCCCGCAGGTCGCACACGAAGCTCCCACCCACGGCGAAGGGCCGGCGCGCCACGTCGACCGGCTCGGGAGGAGCCCCCGGCTCCGTCGGGGGGCCTTCGTCGCCGGAAGGTGGACCGGTGGACGCGGTGTCCACCGCCGTGGCCGTGAACGTCAGGAACGTATCCGGGAGCTGGGGAATCGACACGGCGACGTGCTGCTCTCCCAGGCTGTCTCTCAGGCGCCACAGTGCGGAGGCCGATCCGGTGGAGTCGGTCAGGACCCGGGAGGGCGCCACCATTCCCCCTTTGCCCACGGTCTGGAAGCGGACTTCGACGTTGCGAACCGGAACGTCCGCCAGATCCGTGACCCGGACCGCCAGGCTCTGGGGGAGAAGTGCCCCCGGGGCGGCGCGCTGTCGGTCGCCGGCGGTGATCTCCACGTGCGCCGGCGCCCCGGACTCGGCGGTGACCGAGAACCTCGTTCCCGGAAGGTCGACGCCTGCCATCCTGGCGGTGACCACGACCTGCTCGGGGAGCGGAGGAAGCACCAGGGTGGTCTGCGCCAGCCCCTCCGAGTCCGTGATCACCGAATCGGCGCTCAGGGTGCCGGACCCCTCCGCCACCTGGAAGCGCACCACCCTGCTCGCCAGGGGAGTCCTGTCGGAGCCCGTGGCGCGGACGGTGAGCGTCACGGATGAACCGACGGGCCCGGAGCGCACGGAGTCCGGCAGAGGCCTGAGTCCCGCACGGTGCGTCTCCACGTTCGACGTGGCCGTCGCCCGCAGGTACCTCGTCGCCGGTCCCGCGGGTGCCAGCGTCGGGGCCATCGAGCTCCGCACGACCCGGTAGGCCCAGGCTGTCGCGGCGACCACCGCGGCGAGGAGGACGACCGTGACGACGCGGCGCATCCAGCCGAGACGCGACGGCCCGGGACGCCCGTCGTCGTCGAAGAGCAGGAGCGGAACTTCGTGATCCTCCGGGACCTTCCGGTCCTCGGGGCGTCCAGGGTCGTCCACGGTCATGGGGGTGGTGAGGGCGTCTCCCTGAACCTAGCCGACCGTGACGGTGGTCGTCGAGCGGTTGTTGGTAGTGTCCGGGTCCGGCGTCGTGCTGGTCGCCGTGGCCGTGTTCGGCACCGAGCCGGTTGCCCCCGTTCCCACCGTCACGGTCAGGGTCAGGCTCGCGCTGGCGCCTTGCGCCAACGGACCCACTGTCCACGTGACCACCCGGCTCGTCGTGTCGTAGGTCGCCGTACCCGTCGTCGCGGTGGTGGAGTCGAACGTCAGCGCAGCCGGCAGCGTATCCGTCACCACGACGCCGGCCGCGTCGCTGGGGCCGGCCGTGTCGTTCACCGTGATCGTGTAGCTGATCACGCTGTCCGGCAGGGCGGTCGCCGGGCCCGTCTTCGTCACCGCCAGGTCGGCGGACTGCGTCAGCGCCGTCGTGGCCGTCGCGCTGTCGTTCGTGAGCACCGGATCCGTCGTCGTGCTGCTCACCCACGCCCGGTTGCTCAGCGTGCCGGTCGCCGACGCGCCCACCGTCGCCGTCACCGCGAGCGTCGCGCTGTCGCCCACCGCCAGCGTCGGCAGGCTCCACGTCA
>JBJKSF010000222.1:0-4921 GCA_046704285.1 Longimicrobiales bacterium
TACGGAGACGCGGCGAACGCACCCATCGACGAGAGGGACATCGCGGCGGTCGTCGTGCAGGCGCTCTGCCGGGAGGGCCACGAGGGTCAGGCCTACATGTTGACCGGGCCCCAGTCGCTCACCGTGGTCGAGCGCGTGCGCATCCTGGGGGAGGTGCTCGGGCGAGAGCTGCGCTTCGAGGAGCTGACGCCCGAGGAGGGCCGCCTGGAGATGCGTGGCACCTCTCCGGAGATCGCCGACAGCCTCCTCGCGATGATGGCCGCGAGGGTCGGCGTCCAGGCTCGCGTCACCGACGTGGTGGCGCGGCTGACGGGCCGCCCGCCGCTCGCCTATCGCGAGTGGGCGACGCGGCATCTCGCAGACTTCCGTCGGTGCTGATCCGACGGGACGAGGCGAGGACGATCGCACGCGGCCTCGATGTGCGGGCTCGGGCGTCGGGGAGGCGCCGGCAGAGACGTTGGGCCGCAACCGGCACGCTTGTCGTCGTCTCTGCTAGCGCTCCATCGTGCGGCGGAGGAACCCGACGATCGCCGGAGACACCACCTCGGGGTACTCGACCTGCGGATAGTGCCCGGCATCGGGCACCATGACGACCTCGGCGTGCAGCCGCTCCGCGACCGTTCGCGCCTCGGCCGCCGGGTCCGGAAAGTCCGGGTCACTGTCCCCCATGATCACGAGCGCAGGGGCGCGCACGGCGGCCAGGCGAGCCTCCACCGGTGCGTGGGAGGTGTGGGTGGTGGCGGCGAACGCCTCCCATCTACCGGGCCGCTTCAGGCTTCGCCGGATTTCTCCCCGGTGCTCCTCGAAGTCGGGCGGCTTGCGGCCGGGGAACAGCTTCGGATACCAACTCAACCAGGCCGCTCGGCCCCACGGCCGTATCATCGCCAGCCTGAAGCCGATCTCCATGAACTTTCCGACGGGCACCTGCCGAACGAAGGGACCGACCAGGACCAGGGCCGCCACACGGTCCGGCGCCTCCGCGGCGGCCCACGCCGCGGCTCCCGCCCCCATGGAATTGCCCACCAGAACAGCCGGCGCACCGAGCTCCTCGACCAGCGCGAGCGCATCGGAGCCGGCAGCCACGTCGTCGTAGGCGTCGAAGGTCGCATCGCTGTCGCCATGACCCCGGAGGTCCATGGTCGCCACGCGGTATCCTGCGTCGGCCACTGCCGGGGTCAGGAAGCGGTACGACGAACGCAGCTCACCCATCCCGGGCACGCAAACGACGAGGGGCCCTTCGCCCCGAACGTCGTACGCGATGGAGCCCCCTGGCCGCGATAGGTAGCGAGTGGTCGGCTCTGCCGTGCTGTCGTGCACTTCCGCGACGCTCCCGGGCACGCAACCGCGGCGTCGGCGGCGTAAGGCGCACCAGCATGGTCAGGGTAGCTTACGTGGAATTACAATATTGAGCGACAGCGCGTGCGCTGCAAACGCGAGGCCGACGCGGCGGTGGCGTTCGCCCCAACACGACGCGTCCGAGGAGTGCATCGCCATGGATCGGAGGCAGTTCATTCGCGGCGTAGCAGCCCTGCCGCTGCTCGCGACGTGGTCACCTGCCACGGAGGCTCCGGCCGCCCTCTTCCCGAGGCGCGCCGGGTGGAACCGCGTTCGGCCCGGAGACCCGGGGTGGCCTGCGCCCCAGGCGTGGGAAGCTCTGAACCACGACGTGGGGGGCCGGCTGGTGAAGCTGCGCTCGCCGCTCGAATCGTGTCGGATCGATGCGGGCGGCCCCGAGTGCACGGAGCTGTTGCGGGAGATGACGAACCCGTTCTTCCTCCGGGACGATCCTGCTCTGACCCAATCCAGCGGCTGGGCGGACGCCTGGAGCACGGCCCCGAGCGCCTACGCCGTCGCTGCCGAGACCTCCGCCGACGTGGCCGCCGCCGTCGACTTCGCCCGCAGGCACCACCTACGGATCGTCGTCAAGGGTGGCGGCCACAGCTACCAGGGCCGCTCGTGCTCCCGGGACTCGCTCCTCGTCTGGACCCGGCGGATGGACCACATCCAGCTGCACGACGCCTTCGTCCCCCGGGGCTGCGAGGGCAAGGTCCCGGCCCAGACGGCCGTCAGCCTGGGCGCGGGGTGCATCTGGCTCGAGGCGTACGACGCGGTCACGACGCGGGGCGGCCGCTACGTCCAGGGCGGCGGCTGCACGACGGTCGGGGTGGCGGGCCTCGTGCAGAGCGGCGGGTTCGGCAGCTTCTCCAAACGGTTCGGCACGGTGGCGGCGGGGCTCCTGGAAGCCGAGGTCGTGACCGCGGACGGCCGCGTGCGCAGGGTCAACGCGTGCACCGACCCGGAGCTGCTCTGGGCTCTCAAGGGAGGAGGGGGTGGAACGTTCGGCGTCGTGACTCGAGTCACGCTCCGCACCCGCGAGCTGCCCGAGACGTTCGGGGTTGCGCTCGGCGCCGTGGAGGCCGTCTCGGACACGGCCTTCCGCGACCTGGTGGGGCGGTGCCTCTCCTTCTACCGGGATCATCTCATGAACCCCCACTGGGGGGAGCAACTCCGGCTCCATACGGACCGGACCCTGGAGATCATGATGGTCTTCCAGGGCCTGAGCCAGCAGGAGGCTCAGGCGGCGTGGGAGCCGTTCGTCCAGTGGCTCGCCTCCCGGCCGGACGACTTCACGATCCGCCGCCCGGTGACCATGATGGCCCTGCCGGCGCGCCACATGTGGGACGCAGCGTTCCTGAGACGGCTGGCGCCCGACCTGATCACCGGGGACGACCGGCCCGGCGCGCCGGCGAGCCACTTCGTGTGGGCCGGCGACCACGGCCAGGCGAGCCAGTTCATGCAGGGCTTCCATTCGACGTGGCTCCCGGCCGGGCTGCTCGCACCGGGTCGTGTGGACGATTTGGCGGACGCGCTCCATGCGGCGAGCCGGCGTTGGGACGTCTCCCTCCACTGCAACAAGGGGCTGGCCGGCGCCCCTGCCGAGGAGCTGGAGGCCGCCGCCGACACAGCCACGAACCCCGCTTCGCTGAGCGCCTTCGCGCTGGCGATCATCGCGGGCAACGGACCGCCGAGCTTCCCGGGAGTCCCCGGCCATGAGCCCGACCTCGAAACCGCACGCCGACGTGAGGCCACGATGCGCCGCGCCCTGCACGAGCTCGCCCGGGTGGTCCCGGGGGCGGGCTCGTACTGGTCCGAGAGCGACTTCTTCGACTCGAGCTGGCAGCGGGCGTTCTGGGGACGGAACCACACCCGACTGGCGGCGGTCAAGCGGACGTACGATCCGGAGGGCCTGTTCTTCGTCCACCACGGCGTGGGCAGCGAGGAATGGAGCGACGACGGCTTCACCCGGCGCGCAACGCCTGCGGGTCATCGCCTTCCTGCCGCTCCGCCGGCGCGGACAGCAGCACCCGGATGACGCGGCTCGATTCCACCACTCAGGAGCCTGCATGGCCAGACAGCTGATCGCATCGGGAACGAGCTGGGAGCGTGCCTACGGATACAGCCGCGCCGTCCGCAACGGTGACCAGGTCTTCGTCGCCGGCACGACCGCCGTCGACGAACGCGGCGAGGTCGTGGGGACCGGCGATCCTCACGCTCAGGCGATGTTCGTCTACCGGAAGATCGAGGGGGCGCTCCGGGAGGCGGGGGCGACGATGCGGGACGTCGTACGCGTCCGCACCTTCGTGACCGACATCACTCGGTGGACGGAGGTAGCCCGCGCACAGGGTGAGATCTTCGCCGACATCCGGCCCGCCGCCACGCTCGTGCAGGTCGCGGCCCTGGTAGCCCCGGACCTTCTGGTCGAGATCGAGGTCGACGCGATCGTCGGATCAGGCGGCTGAACCGAAGAGGATCCGGCCGTGGGATGCCGTCCTCATGCCGGCGAGCCAGGCACGTTCGCGCGGGAGGGGTCAGAGTGCCTCGGGCCGCTTCGCGAGATCCGTCCCGGAAGGGCGCATCGCCATCATCGCGGTGACGCGCTCCGCCAGCGCCTCCAGGGTCCACGGCTTCGCCAAGGTCTGGGGACCGGCTTCGCCCTGTTCGACTTCGATCTCCGCGGGGTTGTAGCCTGTGGTCAGGACGAACGGAACCCGATCGCCTTCGGCGCGCAACCTGCGGAAGAGCTCGTCACCGCCCATCCCCGGCATGGCCAGATCGGAGATCACCAGATCCACCGTTCCTCTGTGGATCCGCGCCAGCTCGTAGCCGCGGATGCCGTTGCTGGCCGTCAGAACCTGATATCCCAGGCGCGTCAGGACCCTCGCGGCGACGCGTCGCAGGGAGGCCTGATCCTCGACGACGAGCACGAGCCCGCCTGCGGGTTCGGGAGCGTGCCGCTCGCGCACATCCGCCGCCACGGCCGGAGCGGCCACGGCGTACGCCACACCGGTCTGCGCCGGGAAGTACAGACGGACCACGGTTCCCTTACCCGGCTCCGAGTACACATGAATCGTGCCCCGGTGTTGGCGCATCAGGCCGTACGTCATCGCCAGCCCGAGGCCCGTGCCCCTGCCGGGGCCCTTGGTGGTGAAGAAGGGCTCGAAGACACGCTCCACCACGTCTCTCGGCATCCCCAAGCCGGTATCCGACACGGAGAGGAGTACGTAGAGGCCGGGCGCCGCGTCCGTCAGCTCGTTCGCGAGGGCGTCCAGCATGACGAGCTCCGTGGTCAGGCGGAGCTTGCCTCCGTCCGGCATGGCGTCACGCGCATTGGTTCCCAGGTTGAGGAGGATCTGGTGCAGCGCGGTCGCATCCGCGGCGATGGGCGGAAGCCCGGACTTGAAGCGGGTCTCGACCTCGATTTTCGCAGGAAGCGTCCGCCGGAGGAGGCGCACTACCTTGCGAGCCTCGTCCCCGAGATCGCGGGGCGTGAGCGTCAGCTCCGCGCGCCGGCCGAACGCCAGAAGGCGCCCGACCAGATCCGACCCCATCTCCGCGGCCGCTCGGATCTCCTCGACGAACT